>RFIB01000064.1 GCA_003695625.1 Acidobacteriota bacterium
CCGCAGGCGATCGCCGGCCCGGCCATCGTACGGGAGGCCGATTCGCGCAGCGAATCGCCCTCCCGGTCATCATCCGCAACCCCTCCAGGCCGATCGCCGCAGGCGATCGCCGGCCCGGCCATCAATCTCGGCTCGTCCATGCATCGCAGGAATGGAGGCGTTGCGGATGGAGGCCGGGCGCGGCAAACGCCTGCGGCGTTTGCAGCGCCCGTACGGGAGGCCGATTCGCGCAGCGAATCGCCCTCCCGGCCATCAACCGCGGCTCGTCTATGCATCGTTCGGGTCATCGGGTGGGGAGAGCGCGGATGCGTGCCGTGCGGCCCAGCGCGCCGGATTGTCGCGGATGTAGAACGCGATCGCCTCGGCCTCCTCGAGCGAGCGGACGACCCGATCCATGTAGCTTCGATGCCAGACGGGGCCTTTTCGCCCCGCGAGTCGGTTGATCGCGCGAGCCGTGGTCGCCTTCAGACGCCGCATCAGGGCGGGGAGACCGGGCCCCGGATCCGGCGTGAGTTCGAGCAGAAGATGCAGATGGTCCGGCATCAGCACGGTTTCGAGCCAGCGCAGGCGTTCGACATGCCGTTCCATGTGCTCGAGGGTGTCCAGGACGAGTCGTCCGATCGGGGTTGGCAGGGAGTTCGTTCCGCTGATCGTCGCGAGGAGCGGGCGTCGTCCGGCCGTGCAGATGGTCACGAAGTAGTACCCGGGTGCGTCGTAGTCCCAGCACCGGAGACGGAGGCGGCGTCGTTCAGGGAGTCCTGACCCTGGAGGGCTGGGCTTCATGCCCGGGGATATGAGGCGTGATGCGGCGGTCGGCACGCTCCGGAAGGCCTCCCCGTCCTGCCTGCGGGAAGGCCAATCCGTACGGGAGGCCGATTCGCGCAGCGAATCGCCCTCCCGGCCATCAACCGCAACCCCTCCAGGCCGATCGCCGTCCGGGTTTGCGTCGGGCGCGTCCATCAGTCGCAGACGAGCGTCTCGCGGGGCAGGTCGCCGGCGGGCCCCCTACAATCCCGCCGTGAGGATCGAGGACTTCGACTACGAGCTGCCGGCCGGGCGGATCGCGCAGCAGGCGGTCGAGCCGCGGGACGCGGCGCGGCTGCTGGTGCTCGACCGGGCGTCCGGAGCGACGGCGCACCGCCGCGTGCGCGACCTGCCCGAGCTGCTCGGGCCCGGCGACCTGCTCGTCGTCAACGACACGCGGGTCGTGCCGGCCCGGCTGTTCGGCCGCAAGCCGACCGGCGGGCGGGTCGAGCTGCTGTTTCTCGAGCGGCGCGGCGGGAGCGGCGGGCAGGAGACCTGGCTCGCCCTGGTCGGTGCGTCACGGATGCCCGCCCCCGGCGTCCCGCTCGCCCTGCCCGGAGGCCGCACCGCGCGGCTGCTCGCGCCGCCGGACGACGAGGGGCACGCCGAGGTCGCCGTCGACGGCGACGTCCGCGGGCTGCTCGCGGCCCACGGCCTGCCGCCCCTCCCGCCGTACATCCGGCGCGACGAGGACGACCCGCGGCTCGCCCGCGACCGCGAGCGCTACCAGACGGTGTTCGCCGAGCGCCCGGGGGCGGTCGCCGCGCCGACCGCCGGCCTGCACTTCACGCCGGAGCTGCTCGCGCGGCTCGCGGCGCGCGGCGTGCGCGTCGCGCGCGCGACCCTGCACGTCGGGGAGGGGACGTTCCGCGCGCCCCGCGAAAGCCGCCTCGACCGGATCCGGCTCCATCCGGAGCGCTTCGAGCTGCCTGCGGCGACGGCCGGGGCGATCTCCGAGACGCGCGCCGCCGGCGGGCGGGTGGTCGCCGTCGGGACGACCGTCGTCCGCACGCTCGAGTCGTGCCCCCCGGACGCCGGCCGGAACGCCCCGCAGCCGGGTGCCGGCGAGACGTCGCTGTTCATCCGACCGGGCCACCGGTTCCGCTGGGTCGATGCGATGCTGACCAACTTCCACCTGCCGCGCTCGACGCTGCTCGTGCTCGTCGCCGCGTTCGCGGGGCGCGAGCCGGTGCTCGCGGCGTATCGCGAGGCGGTGCGCGAGGGCTACCGGTTCTACTCTTACGGCGACGCGATGCTGATTCTCTGAAGGGAAGGGGGCGGACCGCACCGATGCCTGCGCTCGAGTTCGAGGTCACGGCCCGCGACGGGGAGGCCCGCTGCGGGCGGCTGGTCACCCGGCGCGGGGTCGTCCGCACGCCGGCGTTCATGCCGGTCGGCACCGCGGGGACGGTCAAGGGCCTGCTGCCCGACGAGGTGCGCGCCCTCGGCGCCGAGATCGTGCTCGCCAACACCTACCACCTGCACGTCCGGCCGGGCGAGGAGACCGTCCGCCGCCTCGGCGGGCTGCACGCGTTCTGCGGCTGGGACGGGCCGATCCTGACCGACTCCGGCGGCTACCAGGTGTTCTCCCTCGCCGAGCTGCGCACCCTCGACGACGAGGGCGTGACGTTCCGCGACCACGTCGACGGCACCGAGCGGCGGCTGACGCCGGCGCGCTCGATCGCGATCCAGCAGACGCTCGGCGCGGACATCATGATGGCGCTCGACGACTGCACCGGCCGGCCGGACGACCGCGCCGAGGCGGAGCGGGCGATGCGCCGCACGCTGGCGTGGCTCGAGCCGAACCTCGCCGCGCGCAGCGACCCGGACGCCGCGCTGTTCGGCATCGTCCAGGGCGGGATCTTCGACGACCTGCGCGAGGAGAGCCTCGCGCGCACGACGGCGCTGCCGTTCGACGGCTTCGCGCTCGGGGGCGTGGCCGTCGGCGAGTCGCGCGAGGAGATCCGCCGGGTCGTCGCGCGCTTCGGGCCGCGGCTGCCCGCGGCGCGGCCCCGCTACCTGATGGGGATCGGCCTGCCCGAGGATCTCGTCGAGGCGGTCGCGGCCGGGTTCGACATGTTCGACTGCGTGATCCCGACGCGCCACGGCCGCAACGCGCAGCTGTTCACGCGGACCGGCCGGATCAACATCCGCAACGCCGCGTACCGCGACCAGCGGGAGCCGATCGACCCGGACTGCGCGTGTCCGGTGTGCCGGAAGTTCTCGCGCGGCTTCCTGCGCCACCTGTACGTCGCGGGCGAGATGCTCGGCCCGCGGCTCGGCACCGTGCACAACCTGTGGTTCTACCTCGACCTGATGCGCGCCATGCGCGAGGCGATCGCCGCGGGCCGGTTCGAGGCGTTCCGCCGCGAGCTGCTCGCCGCGCGCGCGGCGGGGAGCGGGGCGTGAGCGAGCGAGGCGACATGGTGCTCGTCGCCGACGTGCACCTCGGCCGCGACGATCCGGACCTCGAGCCGTTCTGCGCGTTTCTTCGCGCCCGCGCGCGCGACACGGCGGTAATGGTCCTGCTCGGCGACGTGTTCTCGCTCTGGCTCGGGCGCGAGAAGTTCACCGAGTCCCACCACCGCGCGGTGCTCGACGCCTGCCGCGAGCTGCGGCGCGCCGGCGTGCGCGTGGTGTTCATCGAGGGCAACCGCGAGTTCGCGACGGCGCGCTGGCGGGGCGACGCCTTCGACGAGGTCGACGAGGCGCGGGCCGAGGCGCCGTGGGCGGGGCGGACCTGGTACCTGGCCCACGGCGACCTGCTCAACCGCGAGGACCGCCGCGGCCTGCTGTTCCGCTCGCTGATCCGCTCGCGCCCCGTCGTCGGCGCGTTCGGACTGCTTCCCGCGCGCGCCGGTCTTGCGCTCGCCGCCCGCATCGAGCGCTCGCTGCGGAGCCGCAACCTGCGCCACAAGACCTCGATCCGCCGCGCCCGCTTCGACCGCTATGCCGCGTGGCTCGCCGCGCGGGGCTACGACGGCGGCGTCATCGGCCATCTCCACGTCGAGCTCGAGCTCGAGCTGCCGTGCCCCGGTGCCGCGCCGCGCCGGCTCTACGTGCTGCCGGACTGGCGCACCGGACGGCGCGTGCTGCGGATCCCGGCGCAGGGCGAACCGCGTTTCGAGTCGCCGGGGCCGACCCGCCCGAACCCCCCCGCCGTGATCGAGGTCCGCGAGCGGGCAGGTCGCGCCGAGCTGACGCTCGAGCGCGCGGTCGGTGCGGCTCCGGGAACGCGGGTGGCGGTCAGCTCCGGTCACGGGCCCGAGGTCCGCCGCGGGCTTCTCGTCTCGTGCGATCCTGCCGCGCGACACGCGGTGGTCCGCCTCGAGCCGGGACCGCCGATCCAGGCGGGCGACCGCCTGCTCGGAGTCGACGACGCATGACACGACGGCTGGCCGATCCCGCGATCCCGTCCGGGCCGCCCGTCCCGCCGCGGGACCTCGATCCGGACGCGCCGAGCGGCCCCTCGAGCGGGCTGTTCGGCCTGGGCCTCGATCCGGGGCAGGCGCGCTTCCTCGCGCTGCCGGTGCCGTGGCAGGCGACGGTCTCGTCGGGTGCGGGCACGATCGACGGCCCGCGGGCGCTGGTCGAGGCCTCGTGCCAGCTCGACCTGTGCGACCCGGTGCTCGGCGAGCCGTGGCGCCACGGCTTCGCCGCGCTCGACGAGCCGGCGGACGTGCGCCGCATGTCGGACGAGGTCGAAGCGCTCGTCGCGCGGCTCCGGGCCGGCGAGACGGCGCTGGCGGACGAGATCGACGCCGCCGGCGACGTGCTGGCGGCATGGGTCGAGCGCGCCGTCGGGGCGACGCTCGACGGCGGGCGCGTGCCGGTCGTGCTCGGCGGCGAGCACGCGGTCAGCCGCGGCGCGTTCGCTGCCGCCGCGGTGCGCCACCCCGGGCTGGGGATCCTCCAGCTCGACGCCCACGCCGACCTGCGGCGGGCCTACGAGGGGCTGCAGTGCTCGCACGCCTCGGTGATGCGGCGGGCCCTCGAACTCGACGGCGTGGCGCGGATCGTCCAGGTCGCGGTCCGGGACCTCTCGCGCGAGGAGTCGCGGCTGATCGGGACCGAGCCGCGGATCGTGGCCTTCCCGGACCACCGGATCGCCGCCGCCCGCGTCGAGGGGCGGGGCTTTGCCGAACTCGCGCACGCGATCGTCGGCGCGCTTCCGCCCGCCGTCTGGGTCAGCGTCGACGTGGACGGGCTCGACCCGTCGCTCTGCCCCGGCACCGGGACCCCTGTGCCGGGCGGCCTGTCGTGGGCCGAGGCCTGCTACCTCGTCGACCTGCTCGCGCGCTCCGAGGCGCGGATCGTCGGGCTCGACGTCGTCGAGGTCGGGCCGTCGTTCTGGGACGGCTTCGTCGCGGCGCGGCTGGTCTACCGGCTCTGCGGCGCCGCGGCGGCGCGGCTCGAGCCGCTCTGAGCGTCGCGCGCGACGTCCCGACGAAACGCGCGCGGCTTACCGATGTGCTAACCTTGACGGCCGCCGGCGGCGGAGGCGCGTCCCACCCCCGCGTCGCCCCGCCCCGGATCCACAAGGAGCCGCACCATGAGCAGGAAAGCCCTCCCTGCATTCTGCCGGCTGGCGATCGCCGTGCTCGTCGTTCCCCTCGTGCTGGTCGCGGGCTGCGGCGTGACCGACAAGGAACCGCCCGAGGTCGGCCAGGCACGCGGCGTGATCGAGGACGCGTGGGGCCAGGGCGGTGCGCTGGTCAACCTCGCGCTGTCGCTGTTCGAGGCGCATCCGGCGGTGCCCGAGGCGCGGGCCCGGGTGCTCGAGTCGCTCGAGTCCCCGTCGCCGGCGATCCGCGTCGCCGCGACCCGGGTCCTCGCGGCGTGGAAGGATCCGGAGACGGCGGACCGGCTCGTCGCGCTGCTCGACGACAGTTCGCCCCTCGTGCCGCTCGTCGCGGCGCGGGCGCTGGCCGAGATGGGACGCGACGAGGGGCGCGACCGGCTGCTCGGCGCGATCCGCGGTCCCGAGGGAGAGCTGCAGGTCGAGATCTGCGCGGCCCTCGCCCGCATCGGCGACGAGACCTGCCTGTCCGAGGCGGCGAAGGACGTGTACGCCAAGGACGACGCGAGGAGCGCGGCGGCGGCCGCCGTGCTCGGCGCGTACGGCGAGAAGGGCCGCGACGTGCTGCGCGAGGCGATCCGCGCGTCCCGCAAGATCTACGGGGCGCGCCGGGCGCCCGTGATCCTCGCCCTCGGCAGGGTCGGCGACGAGAGCGACATCGATCGCCTGCTGCCGTTCGCCGCCTATCGCGAGAATGTCCTCGAGGTGCTCTCGGCACTGGCCAACATCGGCGGCGAGCGGGCGCGCGAGTACCTGCGCAGCTACCTCCCGCTCAAGGACAAGCCGGTCGCCCGTGCGGCGGCCGCCACCGCGCTGGCGCGCATGGGAGACGTCGAGCAGGACGTGATCGACGTGCTCTCCGAGCTGGCGATGTCCGACGAGACCGGCGTGCGCTACCGCGTCGCCGACGGTCTGCGCGACGCGCAGGGCGGGGAGGCGGTCAGCACGGTCCTTGCCGGGCTGGCCGGCGACCCGGACCCGGCGGTGCGCAAGGCCGCGGTGCTCGCGCTGCTCGGGCGGACCGACGACGCGGCGCTGCAGGGCGCGCGGTTCGCATGGGAGGCCGGCCGCGAGGCGCAGGAGGGACCGGCCTACGAGGCCGCTCTCAAGGCGCTGACGGTCGCCTCGCGGATCCCCGGCGAGGCGGCATGGAACCTGCTCGTCGAGGCGCTGGGGAGCGACAACTGGGGCTACCTGCTCGAGGGCGCCCTCGGCATCCTCGAGCACAACGAGATGCGCAAGGCGCAGCCGGCCGGGTGATTCCCGGCCTTCGGGACGAGGCGTGACGATGGACGACAAGACTCGCAAGGCGGTGCTCGAGGCGGTCAAGACGGCGATCATCACCGAGCTGCGCGGACTCGAGATCTACCGCGCCGCCGCGGAGAAGGCCGAGGATCCGGCGGCGCGGCAGATGTTCCTCAGCCTCGCCGAGGACGAGGAGCAGCACAAGCAGTTCCTCGAGCGCAACTTCGAGAGCCTGCTCAAGGACGGCGTGTGGTCGGTGCCGGCCACGCCGGAGAACCTCTCGCCGCTCGACCACAGCGAGGTGATCACCCCCGAGTTCCTCGGCCGGGTGCGCGGTGGCGCGTTCGAGATGGGGGTCGTCGCCGCGGGTGTCATGCTCGAGAAGACGGCGATCGACTACTACAGCAAGGCCGCCGAGGAGTGTCCCGACGAGGAGTCGGCCAAGGTGTTCCGCTTCCTGGCCACGTGGGAGGAGGACCACCTCAAGACGCTGCAGGACCTCGAGGCGCGGCTGCGCGACCAGTACTTCGCCGACCAGGGCTTCGCGCCGTTCTGATCCCCGTGCCGCGCGCCGCGGTATGCTCGCGCGCGGAGGCCGGCCGATGGGATCCGAGACGCGCCCCCCGCTGGACGAGGCGCTGTTCCTCGTCGACGGGACGTACACCGTCTATCGCTCGTACTTCGCCGTCTCGCGGCTGACGGCTCCGGACGGGACGCCGACCAACGGCGTGTACGGGTTCGTCTCGACGCTGCGCAAGATCCTGCGCGAATGGTCGCCCCGCCGCTTCGCGGTCGCGTTCGATCTCGAGGGGCCGACCCACCGCAACGAGCGCTACGAGGAGTACAAGGCCAACCGGCAGCCGCCGCCGCCCGACCTGGTGCCGCAGTTCGAGATCGCGCATCGCGTCGCGGAGGCGATGGGCTGGCCCGTCGTCGAGCGCGAGGGATTCGAGGCCGACGACGTGATCGCGGGCCTGGTGCGCCGGGCACGGGAGCGCGGCGTGCCGGTGGTGATCGTCACCGCGGACAAGGACCTGTACCAGCTCGTCGGCGACGGCGTCTGGGTGCTCAATCCGGCCAGGGACCGGCTGCTCGACCGGGACGGCGTCGAGGAGGTGTTCGGCGTGCCGCCCGAGCAGGTCGTCGACGTGCTCGCGCTGATGGGCGACGCGTCGGACAACGTGCCCGGCGTTCCCGGCGTGGGGCAGAAGACCGCACTGGCGCTGGTCCGGCGCTACGGATCGCTCGACGCCGTGCTCGAGCGCGCGCGTCGGTTCCGCGCCCTGTGGGACGCCCGCGAGCAGGCGCTCGCGGCGCTCGCCGACGGAGACGACGCCGCGCTGACCCGGGCCCTGGCCGCGGCCCGGCCGCCCGCGGCGTGGCTCGCCGATCTCGAGCAGCGGCTCGGCGGCGACGAGGGCGAGGATCTTGCCGCACGCTTCCGCGCCGTGGCCGAGCTGGCGGACGACTCGCCGCCGAAGGACGTGCGGCGTGCCCTCAAGGCGCTCGAGAAGAAGACGCAGGCGCGCACGTGGCTGGCGATCGCGGACAACGAGGACAAGGCGCGGCTGTCGGAGGAGCTGGTCCGCATCCCGATGGACGTCGACGTCGACGTCCCGTTCGAGCGGCTCGTGCCCGAGATGCCGGACATCGTCGCCGCGATCGAGCTGTTCCGTTCGCTCGGGTTCCGCTCGCTGACCCGCGAGCTCGAGGAGGAGGCCGCGGCCGGCGGCTGGACGCGCGAGACTGTCGCCGCGTCGCTCGAGACCGAGATCCTCGACACCGAGCAGCGGCTCGAGCAGTGGCTCGAGCAGGCAGGCGCCGCGCCGGCGCTCGCGCTGGACACGGAGACCGACGCGCTCGATCCGCGCCGTGCGCGCCTCGTCGGCGTCTCGCTCGCGGTGGCCCCCGAAGGCGGCGCGTACGTCCCCGTCGGTCACCGCACCGCCGAGCGTCAGGTTGCCTGGGACCGCGCCCGCGGGCTGCTGGCGCGGCTCGTCGGCCGCGAGGACCTGCCGAAGATCGGCCAGAACCTCAAGTACGATCTCGCCGTGCTGCGGCGCGCCGGCCTCGAGGTCGGCGGGGCGCTGTTCGACACACTGATCGCCGCGCAGCTGCTCGACCCGGGCCGCACGACGTCGCACCGGCTCGACGATCTCGCGCAGCGCTATCTCGGGGCATCGATGATCTCGTACCGCGAGGTCTCCCGCGGCGGCGACGAGGACGAGGAGCTGACCCTCGATCTCGTGCCGGTCGCCGACGTCGCCCGCTACGCGGTCGAGGACGCCGTCGTCACCTGGCAGCTTGCCGAGGTGTTGCGCGGCGAGCTCGAGCGCGCGGGGCTGGCCGCGCTGTTCGACGAGATCGAGGCCCCGCTCGTCCGGGTGCTCGAGGAGATGGAGGAGGTCGGCATCCGCGTCGACGGCGCGATGCTCGAGCGGATGGCCCGCGAGCTGCGCGCCGAACTCGAGCGCGTCGAACGCGAGATCCACGAGCTGGCCGGCCACCCGTTCAACGTCAACTCGCCGCAGCAGCTGCGCACCGTGCTGTTCGAGGAGCTGCAGCTCGTCCCGTCCGGGCGGCGGACCCAGAAGACGCGCGTCCATTCGACCGGCCAGGAGGTGCTCGAGGCGCTCGCCGCCCAGCACCCGCTTCCGGCCAGGGTGCTCGAGTTCCGCGAGCTCTCGAAGCTGCTCGGGACCTACGTCGAGGCGCTGCCGAAGCTGATCGACCCGGAGGACGGCCGCGTCCACACGCGGTTCCATCAGCTCGGCGCCGCGACCGGGCGGCTGTCGTCCTCCGATCCGAACCTGCAGAACATCCCGATCCGCACCCCGCTCGGCCGGCGCATCCGCGAGGCGTTCGTGCCGGAGCCCGGCTGGGTGTTCGTCTCCGCCGACTACTCGCAGATGGAGCTGCGGATCCTCGCCCACCTGTCGGGTGATCCGGAGCTGATCCGCGCGTTCCGCGAGGGGCGCGACATCCATGCCTGGACCGCGGCGACGGTCACGGGCGTCCCGCTCGACGAGGTCGGCCCCGAGCTGCGCGCGCGCGCCAAGGCGGTCAACTTCGGCATCATCTACGGCATGTCCGAGTTCCGGCTCGCACGCGAGCAGGGGATGAGCCGCGACGAGGCCCGCGCGTTCATCGAGGCGTACTTCGCGCGGTACCGCAAGGTCCGCGAGTACATCGACGGCGTCATCGAGCACGTCGCCCGCCACGGCGAGGTGCGGACGCTGTTCGGGCGGCGCCGGTCGTTCCCCGAGCTGATCGAGACGGACGAGGGAACGCGGGGCGGACTCAGCCGCCCGCAGCGCGAGGCGCTGCTGCGCCAGGCGGTCAACGCCACGGTCCAGGGGACCGGCGCCGACATCATCAAGCGTGCGATGGTGCGGCTCCGCGAGCGGCTGCGCGCCGGGAGGCTCGGCGCGCGGATGGTGCTCCAGGTCCACGACGAGCTGCTGCTCGAGGTCCCGCAGGCCGAGACGGCGACCGTCGAGGAGCTGGTACGCGAGGTGATGGAGGGGGCCGCGCAGCTCGCGGCCCCGCTCGCCGTCGACGTCCGCAGCGGTCCGAACTGGGCCGCCGTCCACTGAGGCGTCGCTGACAAACGGAGATCCGCTGGCTGGGCAGCCGGCCGGCCCGGCCCTATGTTCTCCTCGCGGTGATCACGGGGTGGGGTGTGGGCCGCGCCCGGAGACTGCGATCTGATGCCCGAAAGCCCGCGGATCCTGGTCGTCGACGACGACGCGGCCATCCGTGACCTGCTCGCGGAGGGGCTCGGCGCCCACGGCTACAGCGTGAGCACGGCGGCGGACGTCGACGCGGCCCGCGGACTGTTCCACCGGGCGGGCGCGTTCGACCTGGTGCTCTGCGACCTGAACATGCCCGGCTCGTCAGGCCAGGAGCTGCTCGGCTGGCTCAAGCAGCGCGATCCCGACGTCGCCGTGATCATGGTCACCGGCGTGGCCGAGGCGCAGGTCGCCGTCGGCTGCATGCGCGACGGCGCCGCCGACTACGTGGTCAAGCCGTTCCACCTGCCGGAGGTGCTGACCCGCGTCGCCCAGGCCCTCGACAGACGCCGGCTGGTGATCGAGAACCGCGCCTACCAGCAGAATCTCGAGGTGCTCGTCGGCGAGCGGACCCGCGAGGTCGTCCAGGCGATGGCGCGGATCCGGACCCTGCACGAGGAGCTGCGGGGCGCGTACGACGCCACGCTGTCCGCGCTGATGATCGCGCTCGACTATCGCGACTTCGAGACCCAGGGCCACTCGATCCGCGTCGTCGAGTACACCGAGCGGCTCGCGCGCGAGATGGGCATCGACGAACCGGAGCTGACCGACATCCGCCGCGGCACGATGCTCCACGACGTGGGCAAGATCGGCATCCCCGACTCGATCCTGCGCAAGCCGGGCCCGCTCGACGAGCAGGAGTGGGAGATCATGAAGACCCACGCCGAGCTCGGCTACCGGATGCTCAAGGACATTCCGTTTCTCGCCGGGCCGGCCGAGATCGTGCTCGCGCACCAGGAGAAGTGGGACGGGTCCGGCTACCCGCGTGGCCTGCGCGGCCCGGAGATCCCGCTCGGAGCCCGGATCTTCTCCGTCGCGGACACCTTCGACGCGATGACCAGCGACCGGCCGTACCGCAAGGCGCTGTCCTACGAGCGCGCCCGCCAGGAGATCATCGACTTCAGCGGCCGGCAGTTCGATCCGCGCGTCGTCGAGGCGTTCCTCGAGGTGCCGCCCGAGGAGTGGGACGAGATCCGCGCCCACGTCGAACGCGTGCTGTCCGAGCGCTCCTCTCCCGGCATGCCCGAACCGCTCGCCGATCGCGTCAAGGTCGGCTGAGCCGGGGCCGGGAGGACGATCGGCCGCGCCGACCGGCCCCCCGGACCGGATGGCGACCGGTTCAGGCGAGCAGCCCCTTGGCGATCGTCAGGAGCTGCATCGTGTGCGTGCCCTCGTAGATCTTGCCGATCTTGGCGTCGCGGAACAGCTTCTCGACCGGATAGTCCTTCGTGAATCCGTACCCGCCGAAGATCTCCACCGCGATCGACGCCGCGCGCTCCGCCACCTCGGCGCCGATCCACTTGGCGATCGCCGCCTCGCGCACGAACGGCCGCCCGGCCTCCTTGAGCCGCGCCGCGTTGAGCACCGCCAGCCGCGCCGACTCGATCTCGGCGTCCATCCGCGCCAGCGCGGTCTGGATCGCCTGGAACGACGCGATCGGCTTGCCGAACTGCTCGCGCTCCTTCGCCCACGCGATCGCGTGCTCGAGCGCGCCCTGGGCGAGCCCGACCATCTGCGCGCCGATGCCGATCCGTCCCTCGTTGAGGGTCTCGATCGCGACCTTGTAGCCCTTGCCGACCTCGCCGAGCACGCGGTCGTCCGGCACGACGACGCCGTCGAGCACCAGCTCGACGGTGCTCGAGGCGCGGATGCCGAGCTTGTCCTCCTTCTTGCCTACCGAGAACCCCGCGTCGTCGCGGTGGACGAGGAAGCAGGTGATTCCCTTGTAGCCCTTCGACGGATCGACGTTGGCGAAGATCAGGAACAGGCTGGCCTCCTTGCCGTTGGTGATCCACAGCTTGTTGCCGGTGATCTTCCAGCCGCCGTCGGTCTTCTCGGCGCGGGCCTTGAGCGAGAACGCGTCGGAGCCCGAAGAGGCCTCGGACAGCGCGTAGGCGCCGACGATCTTCGATGCGAGCTGCGGCAGCCAGGTCCTGCGCTGCTCCTCGGTGCCCCAGCGGCGGATCGCGTTGTTGACCAGCGTGTTCTGGACGTCGCACACCACCGACACCGAGGGGTCGACGCGGGCCAGCTCCATGATCACCAGGATCGCCTCGGTAAAGCCCATCCCCGAGCCGCCGTACTCGTCGGGCACGTCGATGCCCATCAGTCCCATCTCGAACAGGTGCTCGAGAATCGCCGGGTCGAGCTGGCCCTTCTCGTCCATCTCGCGCACGCGCGGCGAGACGACCTCGTCGCAGAAGCGCCGCACCTCGGTGACGAGCATCTCCTGGTCGTCCGTCAGAAGCGTCAGGGGCGCACGCTGGTCCATGCCTCGGGTCCTCCGCTGACTGATGCGCGAACGGCGTCGCGCCGTGGTGGGGGGGGGCAAGGGTAGCCCAGCCCCGGGCCCCGCGTCACGAGGCCGCCGGCCCGGTGCCGCGCGGCGTTCCCGCCTGTAGACTGGCCCTGCTCCGCGGACGCGACGCCGCGGATCCTGGAGACACGCGATGATCCCCTGCCGGCTCCGACCCGCCCGGGTCCTGCTGCTCGCCGGCCTGTGCGTCGGTCTGCTGGTGCCGGGTCTGGCCGCGGACGGGCGCGCGGGCCGCGGCGAGCGCGCCCGGGCCGAACAGATTCTCCAGCGTCTCGACCGGGCCCAGGCGGTGATCCGGACCCTGCGCGCGCGGATCGTCGAGCGGCGCGAGCTGGCCGTGCTCGAGAACGCCGAGGTGCTGCGCGGCACGCTCTACTTCGCCCGCCCGGGGCGGGTCCGCTGGGAGTACGACGACCCGGAGCGCCGGATCTACGTGCTCGACGACGGCCAGCTGGTCGGCCTGATTCCGGGGCGGCGCCGGGCCGAGCGGCTGGACGTCTCGCGCCGGCAGGACCGGATCGAGCGCATGCTCGCCCTCGGCCAGCCGGCCGAGGACCTGCGCCGCGAATTCCGGATCGAGGCCGGCGACCACGACGAGGCGCTCGATGCCGACGAGCTGCGGCTCGTGCCCCGCTCGCGGCGCGTCCGCCGGCGGGTCCGCGAGCTGCGCCTGTGGGTCGATCGCTCGACCGGCCTGCTCGACCGGATCCGGTTCGTGACCGGCTCCGGCGACGTGGTGACCCTCGACATCGACCGGCTGGAGATCAACCCCGAGCTGCCGGCGGACCTGTTCCGGCTGGAGATTCCCGAGGGATTCGAGATCGCCGACGGGCTGTCGACGCTCGGTCCCGGGGCCGGCGCGGCCCGCGAAGGGGCGGGCACGCGCCGCTGAGCCGGGGCCGGATCCGCCTGCCACGGAGGACGCCGGATGAGCGCCGAGACCGTGACCGTCGACGGCGTGACCCTCGCCCTGGCGCCCCCGGACGATCCGCCGTCCACATGGGTCGGGCGCGAGGATCTCGTCGAGCAGCTTCTCGCCGCATGGCTCGTCGTCCACGACGACGACCTGCCGCTCAATCCGCGGCTGGTCGGTCGCCCCGGGGTGGGCAAGACGACCCTCGCCTGCGCCGTCGCCGCCCGGCTGGGCCGCCCCGTGTGGCTCTACCAGGCGACCGCCGACACGCGCCCGGAGGACCTGATCGTCCAGCCCGTGCTCGGCGAGAAGGGGTCGATCCGCTACGTCGCCTCGTCGATCGTCAGCGCGATGATCCGCGGCGGGATCGCCGTGCTCGACGAGGGCAACCGGATGAGCGAGAAGTCGTGGGCCTCGCTCGCGCCGCTGCTCGACCACCGCCGGTACGTCGAGTCGGCGATCGCCGGGGTCAAGATCCACGCCCACCCCGACTTCCGCTTCTGCACGACGATGAACGACGACGCGTCGACCTACGACCTGCCCGAGTACATCCAGTCGCGCCTGCTGCCGCGCATCGTGCTCGACTTTCCGGATGCCGAGGAGGAGCTGCGCATCCTGGCGAGCAACCTGCCGTTCGCGCCGGAGCGCCTGCTGCGCTACGTGACGGCGTTCCTCCAGGTCGCGCATGGCCGCGACGAGCTGTGGTCGGTGCGCGACGGCATCAACGTGGCTCGCTACGCGCTCAAGCGCGCGCGACAGTCCGGCCGGCCCGACGCCGACGCCGTCGCGCTCGTCCCCGAGGCGATCGCCGCGGTGCTCGGCGAGGATGCCCTCGAGCTGCTGCCTGGAGGGCCGGACGTCTCCTCGCCGTGAGCCGCGATCCGTTCGGCGTCGCCGCGTGGCCATGGCAGCGGCGCGGAGCCCGCGTGCTGCCCGTCGTGCACGGGCGTCTCGAGACGGCGCGCGCGGTGCGCGCGCACCTCGACGCGCTGCGCCCCGAGGCGGTCGTCGTCGAGGTGCCCTCGGCCCTGGCGCGCCCGTTCCTCGACGCGGTCGCCCGGCTGCCGGCGATCTCCGCGCTGCGGATCGGCGTTCCCGGGAGCGATCCGCGCTGGCTGCTCGTCGAGCCGACCGACGGGGTCGTCGAGGCGGCGAGGTGGGCGCTCGAGCACGACGCGCGGGTGGTCTGCGCCGACCTGTTCGATCCCGACTACCCGGATCACGCCGAACCGCTGCCGGATCCCGCGGCGATTCCCGAGATCGGACTGGCGGCGTGGACCCGGGCGATCCTCGAGGCGCGCGGTCCGGACGAGGCGGGCGCGAGGGACCTCCGGCGGGAGACGGCGATCGCGCGGGCGATCGACCGGGAGCGCGCGGCAGGGCGCACGACGGTGGCGGTCGTCGGTCTGGCGCACGTCCCGGGCGTGCTCGAGGCCCGCGCCGAGGCGGGGGTCGTCCCGCTCCCGCCGGCGCGGCCGCCGCGCGACGTGGCGGTGCTCGCCGTCGACACGGACTGCCTGGTCGAGATCCTCGCCGAGCCTCCGTTCGTCGCCGACGCGTGGGAGCGGGCGCGCGATGCCTGCGAGAGCGGGGGATCGCGGATCCCCGACCCGCTCGGGCGGCCGGCGCTGTTCTACGAACTGGTGCGCCGTGCCGCCGAGCGCGTCGAGGCACGCGGCGGCAGTCCGCCGAAGCTCGCCGAGCGCCGCGTGCTGCACCGGTTCGCGACGCGGCTGGCGCTGCTGCGGGGACGCCTGTGCCCGGACCTGTACGAACTCGTCGTCGCCGCGCGCGGGGCGGTCGACGACGCGTTCGCCAAGGAACTCGTCGAGGTCGCGGGAGCCTGGCCGCACGCCGCGGAAGACGCGACCGCCGTGCGACTGTCCGCGGCGGACCTCGGACGTGACGCCCGGCTCGTCCGGCTGCGGCCGCGGATCGACCGGCTCTCCGGGCGGCGAGGGCTGCGCCAGGCGCTCGCCCGGCTCGGCGAGATGCTCGAGGACCGGCCGAGCGGAATCTGCTCCCACCTGCCCGAGGACGTGGTCGTCGAGGACCTCGGCGCGCGCGTCCGGGCGCTCGGCGGGCGGCGCGCCGCGCGCGGCGGAGCGCGCAGCGTCCCGTTCGTGGCCAGCCTGCTCGACGGGCTCGACGCGCGCGAGACGCTGCGCCGCTGGCTGGTGGACGGGCGGCCGTGGGTCCGCGAGGAGCGTGCCGTCCGCGCGGCCGTGGGGGCGGTGGTCGTCATCTGGGACGAGGACGCCGGGGAACCGCCGCGCTTCCCGTGGTGCCAGGTCTGGCACGGCGAGCACGTGTACGAGTCCGACATGGCGTTCTACGCCACCGATCCGGCGGCCGGCGTGCTCGCGCCGGGGATCCACCAGGCCGAGTACGGCGGCTTCCTGATGATCTGGCCGCCGTGGCGGCTCGGCGACGTCTGGCACGATCCCGCGTATGCGATCGCGCGGGACAGGGCCGAGCGGCTGATCGTCGCCGGCCTGGACTACGCGCGCGCGCCGCTGGTCGCGCTCGTCGCGCCGCGCCCGCCGCGCGCCGGGCTGCGCGCGCTGGCGCGCCGCCTCGGCCGGCGCATCGTCCACGTGCCGCTCGGCACGCTGCCGCCGGACCTGCTGCGGCGGGTGCGCCGCTTCCACGTGCTGGCCGACAAGCGCCTGCGCCCGATCGCCGCGCACCTGATCGATCCGCCGTAGGGGAGGCCGATCGCCGCAGGCGATCGCCCTCCCGGTCATCAACCGCAACCCGTCCAGGCCGATTCGCGGAGCGAATCGCCCTCCCGGCCATCATCCGCAACCCGTCCAGGCCGATCGCCGCAGGCAATCGCCCTCCCCTACGGAATTGCTGCAATTCGGATCTCGTCGTAGCGGCGGGGCTTGCCCCGCCGATTCTTCATCCGCGACGATTCGATCTTCCGGAATGGAGGCGTTGCGGATGGAGGCCGGGCGCGGCACACGCCTGCGGCGTTTGCGGCGCCCCTACGTCCGACTGCCGCAGGCGATCGCCCTCCCGGCCATCAACCGCGACGCCTCCAAGCCGTCAGTCGAGCTTCCTGCGCAGCACCGCCTGCAGGATGCCGCCGTGGCGGTAGTACTCGACCTCGACCGGCGTGTCGATCCGGCACAGGGCGTCGAAGCGCACCGTGCGTCCGTCGGCGCGGGCGGCCGTGACGGGCACCATCATCCGCGGCGTCAGCTCCTCCGGCAGCTCGATGTCGAACGTCTCGCTGCCGTCGAGGCCGAGCGTGTCGGCGTTCTGGCCTTCGGGGAATGTCAGCGGGAGCACGCCCATGCCGACCAGATTCGAACGATGGATCCGCTCGAAGCTCTGGGCGATCACCGCGCGCACGCCGAGCAGCAGCGTGCCCTTGGCCGCCCAGTCCCGCGACGAGCCCATGCCGTAGTCCCTGCCGGCGAGCACGACCAGCGGCGTGCCTTCGGCCCGGTAGTGCTCGCTGGCCTCGAAGATCGTCGTGATCTTCCCGCCGCCGGCCTGCGAGAAGTCCTTCGTCCAGCCGCCCTCGCGGCCCTCGGCGAGCCGGTTGCGCACGCGGACGTTGGCGAACGTTCCGCGCGTCATCACGCGGTCGTTGCCGCGCCGCGAGCCGTAGCTGTTGAAGTCCTTCGGGTCGACGCCGTGCTCGATCAGGTAGCGTCCCGCCGGGCTGTCCGGCGGGATCGGCCCGGCGGGCGAGATGTGGTCGGTCGTCACCGAGTCGCCGAGCAGCGCGAGCACCCGCGCGCCGCGGATCGGCTTCGGCGGCTCCGGCGTGCGGCCCATCCCGTCGAAGAACGGCGGCTTCTGGATGTAGGTGCTCTTCGGGTTCCACGGATACAGCTCGCTCTCGCTGACCGGCACGGCGTTCCACATCGGGTTGCCGTGGAACACGTCGCGGTAGCGCTCGCGGTACTGCTCGGGGGTCAGCGCGCGGGTCCGGGTCGTCGTGACCTCCTCGGGGCTGGGCCAGATATCGCGCAGGAACACCGGCCGTCCGTCGGCGCCCGTGCCGAGCGGCTCGTTCTCAAGGTCGATGTCGACGGTGCCGGCCAGCGCATAGGCGACGACCAGCGGCGGGCTGGCCAGGTAGTTCGCCCGCGTCAGCGGATGGACGCGGCCCTCGAAGTTGCGGTTGCCGCTGAGCACCGAGGCGGCGGCGATGCCGTTCTCGCGGATCGCCTGCGCCACCTCGTCCGGCAGCGGACCGGAATTGCCGATGCAGGTCGTGCAGCCGTAGCCGACCACGTGGAATCCGAGTGCCTCGAGGGCCGGCAGCAGGCCGGCGCGCTCGAGATAGTCGGTGACGACCTTGCTTCCGGGGGCCAGCGACGTCTTGACCCACGGCTTGCGGGTCAGCCCCGCCTCGTGGGCCTTCTGCGCCAGCAGTCCGGCGGCGATCATCAGGTCGGGATTGCTCGTGTTCGTGCAGCTCGTGATCGCGGCGATCACCACCGCGCCGTGCCCGATCGTCGCGCTCGATCCGTCGGCGAAGCGGATCTCGGCCGTGCGGCCGACGTCGGCCTCGTCGACGCCGAGCCCCTGCGGGCCGGGCGGCGTGACGAGCGCCTTGCGGAACGCGGCCTGCATGTCGCCGAGAATCACGCGGTCCTGGGGCCGCTTCGGTCCGGCGAGCGACGGGCGCACCGTGCCGAGATCCAGCTCGAGCACGTCGGTGTACTCGGGCTCCTCGGCGTCCGGCGTCCAGAACAGCCGGTTCGCGCGGCAGTAGCGCTCGACCAGGTCGACCAGCTCGTCGTCGCGCCCCGTAAAGCGCAGGAACTCGATCGTCCGCGCGTCGACGGGGAAGAACCCGGTCGTCGCGCCGTACTCGGGCGCCATGTTGGCGATCGTCGCCCGGTCGGCGACGCCGAGGTCCGCGATGCCCTCTCCGGTGTACTCGACGAACTTGTCGACGACGCCGTGGCGCCTGAGCATCTCGGTCAGCGTCAGCACGAGGTCGGTCGCGGTCGCGCCGGCCGGCAGCTTTCCGACGAGTCGCACGCCGACGACGTCCGGCATGACGAGGTAGATCGGCTGGCCGAGCATCACGCCCTCGGCCTCGATGCCGCCGACGCCCCAGCCGAGCACGCCGAGGCCGTTGATCATCGTCGTGTGCGAGTCGGTGCCGACCAGCGAGTCGGGGAACGCGACGACACCGCCGTCACGCTCACGGCGCAGCACGACCTGGGCGAGGTACTCGAGGTTGACCTGGTGCACGATCCCCGTCGCCGGCGGGACGACGCGGAACTGGTCGAGCGACTGCTGGCCCCACTTGAGGAACTCGTAGCGCTCCCGGTTGCGCTCGAACTCGCGCTCCGCGTTGATGCGCAGCGCCTCCGGCGTGGCGAACGCATCGACCTGGACCGAGTGGTCGACGACCAGGTCGCACGGCACCTCGGGGTTGATCGCCCGCGGCGACCCGCCCAGATCGCGCATCGCGTCGCGCATCGCGGCCAGGTCGACCACGCAGGGCACGCCGGTGAAGTCCTGCAGCACCACGCGCCCCGGCAGGAACGGCACCTCGCCGCGGGAGTCCGCACGGGGCTGCCAGGCGATCAGCTCGCGGACGTTCTGCTCGGTGACCGAGAACCCGTCCACGTTGCGCACCAGGCCCTCGAGCAGCACGCGCAGGGCGTAGGGCAGGCGGTCGACACGGCCGAGTCCGGCCTGTTCGAGACGTCCGATGTCGAAGTAGTCGACGCGGCCCCCGGCGAACTCGAGGCTCGCCCGGGCCTGGAACGGGTCGTTCTGGCTCATCGCGATCGGCTCCTGTCTCTGTGGTCCGGTGCCGGGCCGGCACGGTGGCGGCCGGTCCCGTCGTCGCGCTCCGCGGGAGCGGGCTGGGCCGACAGTTTGGCACACGCCCCCCGCGGACGCGAAACGCGGGTCGCTGCACGGCGGACGCGGACCGCCGCGGGCCGCCGCGAACGAGCGGGTGCCGTTGCGGGCAGCGGCGGTGCGCCGGCTTCCGGCGATTGCGGAATCGGTGCTTGACGCGCCGGGACCCCGGCCGAGCTTATCCCTGAGGGGGTGCGCCGCTCCCTCGAGGTGGCTGGCCGTACCAGGGTGCAGCCGCAGGACGCGGCCGGCGGTCGCGGCGAGGAGTCCAGAGGTGCATGTGCGAGCGAGCGGCAGGCGCGCCACGGAGCGCCCTCCCCGCGACGACCAGCGCGGCTCGGGTGCGATGCTGGCGGTGTTCCTGCTCGGGACGCTGTTCATCCTGATCTCCACCGGCCTGCTGCTGGTCCAGATCAGCCAGTCCGGCCTCAAGCAGCAGCTGCGCTACCACGGGCAGGCGGTCAACGCCGCCCAGGCGGGGCTGGTCGACGGGCTGGCCTGGTTCCGGCGGCAGACGACCCAGCCGGTGGCGACGTTCGCGCCCCAGCGCGACCTGACGGCCACGCCGCCGGTCAACGAGACCGACGACCCGACGATCGGCATCGTCCGCGAGTACGTCGTCGACGCCAACGGCCTCGTCTGGGGGCGCTACGAGGTGCCGATCTCGGGTGTCGTCGACGTGACGACCAACCGCGCCAAGAGCGGGACCGGCACGGTCTGGGCGCTCGAATCGCGCGGCTACATCTACGTGCGGAGCGATCCGAGCAAGAGATTCGACCAGCCGCCGAACCGGGTGATCAGCCGCGCCGTGGCGCGCAGCGAGATCCAGCGGCTGAGCATCGTGCTGCCGGCCAACGCCGCGATCAACGCGTATCGCGGTGACGCCGTCTCGACCCAGACGCGAACGCGCGTCTACGGCGACAACGACATCGGCATCGCCTACCCGGCGAGCACCGGCACGCCGAGCACCTCCGGCGAGCTCCAGGGCAGCCCGACGCGCAGCCAGGTCGATCCCTACAACGACAGCCTGTCGGCGGTGTTCGGCGTCACCCAGAGCGAGCTGGTCGCGATGGCCGACATCGTGGTCAACAGCACGTCGGAGCTGCCGGCCAAGCTGCCCGACATGGCGCTGATCGTGATCAACGGCAACGCCACGTTCAACGCTGCCCGCCGCATGACCGGTACCGGCGTCCTGGTCGTCTTCGGCAACCTGCTCGTCGAGGCCAACTCGTACAGCAACTACAACGGCCTGATCTACGTCACCGGCACCTACACCCAGAACGCGCCGTCCCAGGTCAGCGGCTCGATCATCAGCCAGGGGGCCGTCAGCATCCGCGGGACCGGCGACTTCTCCGAGGTGTTCTACGACGAGGCGGTGCTCGACCAGATCAAGCGGCACATGGGCCAGTACCGCTTCAACCGCAACCAGCAGATTTCGGCGCGCTAGCCCGGGTGCGTGAAGGGACTTCACGATGCATGAACAGCGAGGCAGCGGCCTGATCGAGTTCCTGGTGGCGCTGGGCATCCTGACCATCTGCATGCTCTCCGCCGTGGTCTACATCTCGAGCACGATGCAGGGCACGCGGATGAACGCCGACAAGGACTTCGCGATCCAGAAGGCGATCTCGATCCTCGAGGAGCTCAAGGGCATCTTCGAGAGCAAGACGGGCAACGACGCGACGCTGCTCGACGGGTACGACGACGGCACGACGACCGATCCCGTGCTGACGATCCAGGACGGCGTGACCGACCCGCTGCATCCGGCGAGCGGCAACGTCCACGACGGCGTCCGCTGGCGGTTCGAGCGGCAGATCTCGGTCGAGAAGTTCCCCAGCGTGCAGAGCAACGACGTGCGGCTGGTCCGCGTCCGCGTGTACGCCTGGCAGCAGGGAGTCAAGCGCCAGCTCGCCGAGGTGAGCAGCGTGATCCGCACGATCGCGGACTCGTATCCGCCGTCGCAGGTCTACGACGTCTACTGCCTCGCGATCGAGAACGTGCCCGGCTGGTGGGTCTACATGGCCAACCTCGTGCCGTTCGTCGAGAACGCGATCGCGGATCTCGAGGCCCGCAATCCGGGTCTCGAGTTCCGGGTGCACTGGGTGCGCGAGCTGGCCTACGGCCGCGACCGCCAGTACCGGCCGTACGTCAACGAGGCGTCGGATTCGGTCGCGGACATCGACTGGGTCTACTTCTATCCGGGCCGGATGCCGGCCGGCGAGGCGGTCAACTACTACTACGTGCCGAGCAGCTTCCGCGGTGAGGTCTCGATCGACGGTACCGCCGAGAACGACTACGACGGCACGACCAACCCGTGGCCGTACGCCCTCGCCGACCAGTACAACCACGCGATGCGCCACGAGGACGAGCGGCAGCTATTCGACAACCGCGTCGCCGCGGGCCTCGAGGTCGCCGACACGCCGACGTGGCGGCTGCTGATCGACGACATGTTCATGCATCCGGAGAAGTACGAGAATGCGATCCTGATCAACGTCCACGGCGAGCTGTTTCCGTTCCCGCCGGTGCGCAACTTCTCGGACCCGGCCAAGGAGCCGGTCAACCATGCCGGCGTGCGCGTCGTGACCCACCCGGAGTACCTGCGCTACGACAACGCCGACGACGTCAAGCTGCGCGTGTACTCGTGGCTCGCCGACCCGGACGCGGTGGGTGCGCCGGACATGCTCAACGTGCCGATCAGCGTACTGATCCGCGGCGCGACGAGCATCCCCGGACTGCAGGTCGAGGCGATCGAGGGCGGGCTGGACCTCAATCCGGCCGACGGTTCGCCGGACCCGTACTCCACGGAGTCGTTCGACACCGTCAACAGCTACACCGGCGACATGTACTACCAGGTCTCCGTCGAGCCGGAGGGCGTGCTGATCAAGCTCTACAACAGCCCGCTGCGGACGCCGTGCGTCGGCGGCGGCGGATGCCCCGACGGCGGCCTGCCGACCGAGAAGCGGCTCTACGACATGGACTACATCCCGACGCCGCTGTCGCTCGGCGCGGGTTTCGGGCCGTTCTCGCGCGATCTGACCGTCGACGAGGACCGGACCAAGAATACCGCCCGGTGGATCATCACGCTGCCGGACGCCGACATCGCCGACAACGAGATGATCACGATCGAGACGCGGATCGGCGACGATCTGACCACCGGCACGCTGTACCCGACGGCGAATGAGCCGCCGAACCTGTCACGGACGTACGTCTACCGCGGCGACGACACCTGGGTCTACGGAGACGGCACGCCGGCCAATCCGCCGCACCTGCCGCTGACCGAGCGGTTCCAGGTGATGGGAGACCCGCGCCACGTGCCGTATGCGGACGTCAGCGGGAACTTCGATGCGACGACCAACCCGCTCGGCGACGGCTACAACCGCTACTTCGACGACTTCCACAACGGGAGCGGCAACCGCGCGGCGGACAATGCGTACTGGCCGGGCTTCCAGGTCAAGAACGACGGCAGCAGCACGAACGACGGCTGGTACACCGCTTCCGGTGACGTCGAGGTCGAGGTCAACCGCTGCTTCCAGATGCTGCGCGACGCGCTGCTCAAGTCGCATGCCGTCTACACGACGATGACCGGCTTCTCGTACTACTACATCGGTACCGGCAACGAGATCGGCTACGACTGCGCCAACGCGTTCTGCAACAGCATCCCCGTCTCGCGCAAGCCGTTCGACGGGGGAAGCGGTCTGCGCTACGAGATGTCGATCACGACCGCCTCGAGCGGCGGTGTCAATTACATCCGCAGCAACGAGACCGGCAACGACTGGTGGTCGATCAACTGGCTCGGCGAGCTGTATCCCGACTCCGAATACAGCACGTGGGCCGCCAGCGGCAACATCGCCAGCGGCAGCGGGCCGGGGACCTTCGTCCGCGTGCGACGTCCGGACATCACGACCAACCTGCCCACCGGCACCAGCTTCCAGAACGCCACCCGACGCCTGACGCAGGAGGGCAGCAAGGCGTTCTTCAGCATCGGTACGAGCAGTTCCAAGTTCCACCATCAGTTCAAGAACGGCCAGTTCGGCTCCCTGACGGGTGATGGACTCGATATCGCCAACTATTACAACTTCCCGATTCCCAACCGCGCCGAGATCAACCGGCCGTTCAACGTCAACCTCAACAGCAGCGGCGGGGTCCCCGACGACTACCAGGACCCGGCGTACTACAACGGGACGCTGACCGGCACCGCGATCAATCACTTCTACGACCACGACACGAGCAGCCTGCTCGGCAGCTCGATGATCAAGCTCGACGGATCGCTCGGTGACGACTACGCCTTCATCGTCGTCAACGGGCTGGCGCAGACCAGCCGCACCGGCTCGGCGTTCATCGGCCGCTGGTCGTTCCTGACGCTGATCCAGGGGTTCCTCGCCGCGGGCGCCCAGACCGGCGCGGAGCGCATCCCGCAGCTTCCGCGGATCGAGATCACGTCGCCCAACGACGTGACCGACCTCAACGATCCGTCCTCGATCAGCATCGCCTGGTCGAGCGACTGGCACCGCTGGGACGGCCGCCAGTACACGTCGGCCTACTCCTCGACGTTCAGCGAGTCGGCGACCGTGTCCTACGCGCTGCTCTACAGCGAGGACAACGGCAAGACGTGGAAGCACATGCAGGACGACTCGCCGGCCGTTCCGGGCCGGAGACCCAGCGACGGCTCGCTGCTCGAGACGGGGAGCAGCTACACGTGGTCGACGCCGTCGAGCACGTTCGACGAAGGAACCTACCTGGTCCGTGTCGAGGCGTTCCTCGACGGCCGGCAGCTGCACTACTCGTACCACCAGCGACGGATCTTCATCAAGCGGTGAGGCGGAGGGACGACTCGTGACGGTCACTGGCAGCGGCGGATCCGGTCGGGGACGGGGCGAGCGGGGCATGACGCTGGCCGAGATGCTGGTCGTGCTCGCGCTGATGAGCATCGTCGGGCTGATGTTCACCCAGCTCTACGTGGGGACGATCCACACCACGATGTTCCTCGAGAGCAACAACGATCTGGCGCTGTTCGGCCAGGAGGCGGTCAACGAGATCAAGCTCGAGATCATGCAGTCCCGCCGGCTGTTCCAGAACGACACCGTCGGCCAGGGCTATCTCGCGGCCCTGGCGCTGCCTTCGGCCCAGCCGCTGCTGACCGGCAGCCGGCTGCCGGAGGCCGATCCGAACGGCGTCTTCCGGCCCGACGCCAGCGGCGAGACGCGGACCGGCAACGCGCTGCTCGCGGTCCGGGAGCTCGAGGCGATCACCGCGACGGTCGACCACGACGGCGACGCGAGCACCGCGGACGTGGACTTCCTCGCCGACGTGTTCCGCTTCCAGCTCTACTACCTGACCAAGCGGACCGAGAAGCCGATCGAGCCGTTCGTCTACGCCCTCGACCTGGTCGAGTTCGAGAGCCAGTCCTACGCCGACTACTTCCAGCTCAGCGGGCTCCCGTCGACGTACCGCACCGAAGTGGCCAAGGTGCTCTACGCGGCGGGTCTGCGGTTCGCGTGGGACCCTGGGCAGGATGCCGCGAACGCGTTCTACCAGATCGGCTCCGACGGCTCGCTGACCGGTCCGGTGACGCACCAGGTCCCGCCGGCGCGCGTGCGGAGCCTGCTGCCGCAGCTCCGGGGAGGGCGGATCACCGGCGCGATGGACTACTCGGTCGGCATCACCGGCACGCCGCCGCTGCAGACGATCGACCCGGTCTCGGTGATGGCGCAGGAGAGCGGCTCGTTTCCGAGCGGATTCGAGGTTCAGGTGATCGGCCCCAGCGGAGCCCGCAAGGTGCTGGTGCGGCTGATGCTCGTGGCCCAGTACCAGCAGAAGCTGACCTCCCACGCCAACTCGGTCTCGGTGACCGTCGCCGAGTTCTGAGCCGGGGGCGGCGCGGCAAGGCCGGCCGACGCCGGCCGCGGCCTGATTGAGTACAATCGGCACGAACGCCGCGTGCGGCGGCGACGGAGGGGACCGATGGTGCTTCCCGTCGTGCTCGGCGGTCTCGTCCTGCTCGTCGCGGGATACGTGCTGTGGGGCCGCCACGTCGAGGAGCGGCTGGGCGTCGATCCGTCCCGGACGACGCCTGCCGTCGCGGAGAACGACGGGCGGGACTACGTGCCGACGTCGCCGTGGGTCCTGCTCGGACACCATTTCAGCTCGATCGCCGGGGCGGGGCCGATCGTCGGCCCGGTGATCGCCGCCGCCGCGTTCGGCTGGCTGCCGGCTGTCGCGTGGATCGTGCTCGGGGCGATCCTGATCGGCGGGGTGCAGGACTTCTCCACGCTGGTCGCCTCGGTCCGCCACGGCGGACGCTCGGTCGGCGAGATGGCCCGCGACGAGATCTCACCCCGGGCGCGGCTGCTGTTCCTCGTCTTCGTCTGGCTGACGCTGGTCTACGTCATTGTCGTCTTTCTCGACCTGACGGCGACGACGTTCGCGCGCGATCCGGGCGTGGCGACGTCCTCGGGGCTCTACATCGTGCTCGCCGTCGTCACCGGCCTCGCGCTTTACCGCACCCGGATCGGTCTGGCGCGCGCCAGTCTCGTCGCGGTGCCGCTGGTGTTCGCGGCGATCTGGATCGGCCAGCGCTGGCCGCTGGCGCTGCCCGTCGACGATCCGCAGTCGGTATTCAACCTGTCGCTGCTGCTGTACTGCCTGGTCGCCTCGGTCCTGCCGGTGTGGCTGCTGCTGCAGCCCCGCGACTACCTGTCGTCGTGGCTGCTCTACGCGACCCTCGGAGCGGGCATCGCCGGCGTGCTGCTCGGCGGCGGCCGTCCCGTCCCGGACGCCGAGCCGCTGCCGGCGTTCCTCGGCTTCCGCGATGCGAACCTCGGTCTGCTGTTCCCCGCGATGTTCATCACGATCGCCTGCGGTGCCTGTTCGGGGTTCCACACGATCGTCTCGTCCGGGACGACCGCCAAGCAGCTGCGCTCGGAACGCCACGCGCGGCCGATCGCCTACGGCGCGATGCTGCTCGAGGCGGTCCTCGCGCTGCTCGCCGTCTCGGCGGTCGCGGTCGTCGGGCTGGCCACGGCCCGCTCGTCCGCGCCGACCGTGGTCTTCGCTCAGGGGCTGGGAACGATCGTCGCCGCGCTGGGCATCCCGCAGGACCTCGGCGTGCACTTCGGCGCGCTGGCGATCTCGACGTTCCTGCTCACGACGCTCGACACGTGCACCCGGCTGGCGCGCTACGTGCTCGAGGAGCTGGTCGGGCTGCCCAGAGGCCGCCCGCTCGCCGCCCTCGGCGCGACGCTGGCGACGCTGGCGCTTCCGTTCGTGCTGACGCGGATCACGCTGCACCTGCCGGACGGCACCCCCGCGCCGGCGTGGAAGGTCGTCTGGCCGGTGTTCGGGGCGACGAACCAGCTGCTCGGAGCACTGGGCATGATGGCCGCGCTGGCCTGGCTGCGGAATCTGGGGCGCCCGCGCCGCTTCCTGGCATGGCCGATGGCGTTCATGTTCGCCGTCACGCTGATCGCGCTCGGGCAGCTGGTCTGGCGCTACGGCCCGACGAGCCTGGTCGGGGCGGTGGCGACCGTGCTGTTCGCGCTGGCGATCGTGCTGCTCGCCGAGGCGCTGCGCTGCTTCGCGCGGCGGCCGGCGGGACGCCGGTCCGCGCAGGCGGTCACGGCGGGTCCTGCGATGCCACGATGACCCGCGTGCCGACGAACCGTGCCGGCAGCGGACGGCCCTGCGGATCGCGGACCGATGCACGGTCGAAGGCGAGGTCGACCGATCCCGCCTCGCGCGCCCGGAACGCGAGCCGACCGATCACACCGTCGCCGCGCGCGCCCTGATCGGCGCCGAGACGGCTCGCCCCGACCGCCAGCCGGCCCGGGGCGACCGGCGCGACGAGGAACGCGGTCTCGGCGCCGGCGGTGAGGAACGACCCCTGCTCCGCATCGACCCACTCGAGTCGGCGCGGATCGAACAGCACATGGCACGGGACGCCGCCGACGTCGCCGTCGGGCGCCGAGATCCGCAGGGTCACCGCGAGCGTCTCGCCGGGCGCGAGCACCTTGGGCGCCGCCTCGAGCCAGACGACGACCTCGGAGGGGAGAGCGTCGCGCCCGTCCGTGTCGTCGACCGCCTCGGGCGCCTCGTCGACCGAGGCGTCCGTGCGTCTCGTCCGGTCGGTTCCAGGGGCGGGCGCTTCGTCCGGGGTGCCGCCGGGCGCGTCCCGTGTGGCGTCCTCGTCCCCGCCCGGCACGGCTCCGGCGAGCGCTCCCGCCGGCCGGGGGGCGGGGGCCGCACCCGACGCCCGCGACGCCGCGCCGGAATCCGTCGGAGCCGAGGGGCGCGCCGCGCCGGCCCCGGCGTCGGCCCCCGCCGCCGGTCCGGCACCGGCCGCCCCGCCGGCACGCCCGGCCGGACGCGCCGGTGCGTCGTCGGCAGCGGCGCGCGACGGACGCGGAGCCGCCTCGCCGTCCGGATCGGGCGCG
>RFIB01000363.1 GCA_003695625.1 Acidobacteriota bacterium
CGCTTACTCGTCCACACGGGGAGCGTAACCCACGTATTCACGGCAGGGTCGGTCACTGATCCATGATGTCTACGGGCGCCGATTCTGCAACCGCGACGATTCCATCTTCCGATCGCGGGCAGCGCACCGTCGGCGGGGGTAGCGGCGCCCCTTGGGGCGCCGATTCCGCAACCGCGAGGACTCAATCTTCTCGCGCGCAGCGCACCGTCGGCGGGGGTAGCGGCGCCCCTCGGGGCGCCGATTCCGCAACCGCGACGATTCAATCTTCTCGCGTGCAGCGCACCGTCGGCGGGGCAAGCCCCGCCGCTACGGGCGCCGATTCCGCAACCGCGACGATTCCATCTTCCGATCGCGCGCAGCGCACCGTCGGCGGGGGTAGCGGCGCCCCTCGGGGCGCCGGTTCTCCATCCACGACGATTCAATCTTCGCGACGTCGTGCGCAGGCGATCCGACGCAATGCGAGATCGGCCGGGCAAGCCCGGCCGCTACATGTAGTTGCCGGTGGCGACGATGTAGATCAGCACGGCGGCGATCGCGACGGGGGCGACCCAGCGCACGATCACGCCCCAGGCCGCGGCCAGCGGGAACACGGCGCCGCCCCGCCCGATCTCCTCGACCGCTGCGGGGACGCCCCAGACCCAGCCGACGAACAGGCAGATCAGCATCGCGCCGATCGTCAGCGCGTAGTTGCCGAAGATGATCGACTGCCAGTCGAGGAACGTGCCCGACAGGGCGGACGGGATCGCCAGCAGGAAGCAGCCCAGCGTCACCAGCCAGGTCGCCCGCTCGCGCTTCCAGCCGCGTTCGTCGACGAAGTAGCACACGACGACCTCGAGCAGGCTGACGGTCGAGGTCAGCGCGGCGATCACCAGCAGCGAGTAGAAGGCGATCGCGAACAGGAATCCGGCCGGAAGCTTGCCGAACACCGTGGGCAGCGTGACGAACACGAGGCCGGGTCCCGCCGAGGGGTCGCCCCCCGCGGCGAACAGCGTCGGGAAGATGATCAGGCCGGCCAGCACCGCGATCGTCGTGTCGGCCACGGCAACGGACACGGCGGCCCCGGGCATCCGCTCGTTCGCACCGAGGTACGAGCCGTAGGTGATCATCGCGCCCATCCCGAGGCTCAGGCTGAAGAACGCCTGCCCGAGCGCGCCCATGAACACGCCGCCGTCGATCTTGGACAGGTCGGGCTTGAGGAAGAACGAGATCCCTTCGCCGGCGCCCTCCAGCGTCATCGCACGGATCGCCATCGCCACGAGCAGCAGGAAGAAGATCGGCATCAGGATCTTGGCGGCCCGCTCGATCCCGGCCTCGACGCCTCCCCGCACCACGAGCGCGGTGAGCAGCAGGAAGGCCCCGGTCAGCAGCACGGGAACGATTCCGGCCCCCTCGATCTGCTCGAACATCGCGACGCTCTGCTCGTGCGTCAGCGGTTCGGCGAACGCCCCGAGCAGCGCCTTTCCGAGATAGCCGAGTGTCCAGCCGGCGACCACGCTGTAGAACGCCAGGATCGCGAAGCCGGTCAGCACGCCGAGGCCGCCGACGACGAACCAGCGGCTGCCGGGCGCGAGCGCCTTGAACGCGCCGACCGGGTTCCTGCGCGTCGCGCGGCCGATCGCCAGCTCGGCGAACAGCACCGGCACGCAGATCGCGGCGACGCACACGAGGTAGATCAGGACGAACGCCGCACCACCGTGCTGCCCCGCGGTGTAGGGAAAGCGCCAGACGTTGCCGAGCCCGATCGCCGAACCCGCGGCGGCAAGCACGAAACCGACGCGGGACCCGAAGCCTCCCCGCTCGCACGACTGCTGTCCCGTCACGGTGCTCCTCCCCTCGCTGCGGCCCGTCGCGCCGCTCAGATCACGTACTCTCCGTTCTCGATGATCGGCGACCCGGTGCCGTCGGGGCGGCGCACGACGGCCCGTTCGACCCCGATCGGGTTGCCGCGGGCGTAGACGATGTCCTGGTGGATCACCGTCTCCGGGCGCCGGAACGCGCCGACCCCGACCACGCCGCCGAGGTGGTCCGACCGTCCGAACGCCCAGTGGAACCCGGCCTTCTCGTCCTCGAGCACGTTTCCGGTCACCGTCGCCGCCTCGTTGACGCCGAACGCGACCTCCGCGACGTTGGCGCGCACCGGGTCGTCCTCGAAGAACGCCCGCCAGCGCGCCGCGACCGGTCCGGGCCCGTCCACCGCGACGATCCGGTTTCCGGCGACCCGGAACACGACGGTCTCGTTGTCCTCGCGCACGGGGATCGAGCCGGCGGTCCACGACGGGATCCCGTCGCGCTCCCCCTCGTAGGGGACGCAGAACGTCTCGCCCGACGGCAGGTTGATGATGCGGTCGCCCGGCTTGCCGCGCGGCAGGTACCCGTCGTCGACCTCGGGCGTCCGGTGACGCAGGTCGAACCACGCGCGATGGCCGGTCGAGAACGTGACGTCGACGAGCTCCGCGCCGCGCATCCGCTCGAGGATCGCCTGGCAGCGGCGCGCGACCTCGGCGTAGTCGGCGGCCAGCGCCGTCCGCTCCATCCGCCGCAGGACCCCCGGCATCGACGCGGCGCGAAAGTCGGGATTCCGCTCGGCCAGCTTGGCCAGCGGGGCCGTCGCGGAGAACTCCGTCATCGCGACGACGAGCGTCGACGAGGCGAGCACCGGCTCGAGGTCGACCTCCTCGTCGCCGAGACGGCCGCGCGCGGGCAGGTCGGCGTTGTTGGCGCCGGTCGCCGGCCAGGCGAGCAGCGGGCGCACCTCGAAACCGGTCGCTTTCCCGAGACGGACGAACGCCTGCCGCCACTCCTCCGCCATCTCGCGCCGCTCGACCCACTCGGCGTTGTCGGGAACCCCGTCCCGCGGCTCGTCGATCGCCACGGTGACGATCTCGCCCGGTTCGGGCCGGAAGACATCCGTCAGCAGCTTGTCGAGATCGAACATCGCGCCCCCTGTCCGGCGACCGCCCGGCCACGGCGCCGCGCCGCGTCGTCGAGAGCCGGTGATCGTAGCACTCCGGTCCGTCCCGCTGTGGCCTCGGAGTACCGGGCGGGGCGGCGGGCAAGCCGTCCTCTCCGGCTGTGGCGCCGGCGGTCGATCCGGGGGCGATCCCCGGTGGCGGGAGCGAGCCTCCCGGAAGCGGGCGACCGGGCGGCCCGTGCGGTTGTCGCCCGGGAGACCGGGTTCTAGACTGCGGGCAGAGTGAAAAGTTTGAATCTGCCGAGGGGCAATCTTTCGATCTGCCGACTATGGGGCCTGGAATCTGCCGGACCCGGGGTCGGAAACTCCTCGGGGGGCGCATGACCGGGTACCGGCCGAGGCTGCTCGAACGCCGCGTACGCGAGACCCTGGGGAGGTTTCCGGTCGTGCTTGTCCAGGGGCCGCGGCAATCGGGCAAGACCACGCTCGTGCGCCGGATCGCAGCCCTCCTCGGGCGGGAGTACTTCACCTTCGACGACGAGGTCGTGCGAGCCGCTGCCGATGCGGATCCGATCGGCTTCGTCGACGCACTGCCCGGGTCGTGCGTGATCGACGAGATCCAGCGCGTGCCCGATCTGTTCCTGCCGATCAAGCGGAGAGTCGACGCCGATCGCCGACCGGGCTCGTTCCTGCTGACGGGCTCGACCAGTGTCCTGCTCGTTCCCGGGCTCTCCGAGTCTCTGGCAGGCCGCATGGCGATGCTCCGGCTTCACCCCTTCGCGCAGTGCGAGCTGGAGGGGCGCAGGGCCGCGTTTCTCGCCGCTCTTCGCTCAGGCCGTCTTCCGCTCCGACGGATGCCGCGCCTCGGGCCGCAACTCGCGACGCGCATCACGACCGGCGGATATCCTCCGGCGGTGCCGATCTCCGATCCGAACCTGCGGGCGGCGTGGTACCGGGACTACGTCGAGGCGATACTCCAGCGGGATGTTCGCGAGTTCTCGCAGGTGCGACATCTCGACGTCATGCCCCGGCTTCTCGAGGTGGCGGCGTCGCAGACGGCACGCACCTTCAATCTCACGCGTCTGGCCGGACCGTTCCGCCTGACGGCGCCGACGATCGCGAGCTACATCGCGATGCTGGAACGGGTCTTCCTGATCGAGCGGGTCCCCGCCTGGCACGCCACGCGGCTGCGCCGTGCCACGAAGGCACCCAAGCTGCACGTGGCCGACACCGGGCTCGCGTGCGCCCTTCTCGGCGCCGGGGACGACGTGCTGCTCCGGGAGCGCGAGCTGCTCGGGCAACTGTTCGAGACGTTCGTGCTCCAGGAGCTGCGCCGTCAGGCGGGCGGGCTCGACGAAGAGACGAGATTCTTCCACTACCGGGACCGCGACGGCCGCGAGGTCGACATCGTGCTCGAGTTTGCCGGCAGGCGGGTCGCGGGCGTCGAGGTGAAGGCGGGAGCCACGGTGCGGGAGCGGGACTTTCACGGCCTCCGGCAACTCGCGCGGGTCGCGGGCGAGCGCTTCGTGTGCGGCGCCGTCGTCCATGACGGGGAGACCTGCATCGGCTTCGGTGACCGGATGTTCGCCGTGCCGGTGCGCATGCTGTGGGAACTCGGGGATCGCGCCGGCTAGGGCAGGAGGCGGGCCCGATTCAAGCGAGTGAGGGGCCGGGGGGACCGTGCGGCGGCAATTCGCGATGGCGCGCGGCCGGCCGGGGTGTTACCGTCCCTCCATCGATGAAGGGGCCGGCGTCCATCGGCCCCCGGCGCACAACAGGGTTCCGCACGGGAACCGC
>RFIB01000364.1 GCA_003695625.1 Acidobacteriota bacterium
CCGGTCACCTCGGTGGCGAGGTTCGTCGGGGCGAGCGGCGCGACGATGTCGTTGTGCAGCACGCTGATGCCCTGGGTCATCGCGCTCTCGAGACCGTCAGGGCCGACCGTCGTCGCGTAGTACGTCTGCGACTCGTTGAGCGCGAGGTCGGTCAGCTCGAACGAGGAGCCGATCGGCAGCGAGGAGAGCCGCCGGTACCTGCCCAGCCCTTCCGCGCGGTAGAGGTTCCACGCGACGACGCCGCCACAGCCCGATACGCCCACACCGAAATCGATCTCGCCGCCGTCGTTGTCGTATTGAACGTTCAGCGAAGGAACGCACGGCGAAGAGGGGGTTGACGGCGTGCTGCCGTAGCGCATCTCCTCGCGGATCGCCGTGCTGAACACGCCCCGGGCCTGGTCTTCGAGCAGCTCTCCACCCGCTCCCGGCGATGCCTTGCCGGACGAGATCATGGCGTAGTTGTATTCGATGACAGTCAAGCTCGGATCAAGATCGGCTCCGTACCCCGCCCTGTCAGCGAGGCACTGATCCCTGTTCTGCGTATCACACACGTTCGACAGCAGCGAGCGTGCCGCCCCCTTGTCGCCGGCCTCCTCGTGGTACTCGGGGGCGATCAGGGAATCGGTCCACAGGTTGGTCTCCTGGTCGTTGTAGGCCGATCCGGTGTCGGTCGTGTCGGCTATGCGCCACTCGCCGGGGAAGAACAGGAACGAGCCCTTGTCCGAGGAAACCTGATACGGCGCGAGGTACGCATAGCTCGGCGCGGGATTCGAGCCGACGAGTCCGTCCACCTCGTCGATCGTGCTGTAGCTCGAGCCGTCGGCGGCCTGCTCGTAGGTCACCGCACAGGACTCACAGGGCGTCGACGGGTCGTTGTCCGCGCCGGGCGAGACGTTTGTTTCCATCAGGTCGGGGTAGCTGTAGATCGGTCCATCGACGTCGTGAACGCGGAGGTTCACCCGCACGAGCACGCGATCCGGGTAGGCGAACTCGTACTTGGTGGTCGCCGCACCGCTGGCGGCGCCGCCGATGACGCGGACCACGCGCACCGGACCGTCGATGAAACCGTGAAACGTCGTGCAGCCCTTGCCGGTGCCGTCGCGGAAGTCCCAGAGGCCTTCCGTCTCGGCAGGGGCGGCGATCCGCCACTTGATCAGGTCGACGAGATCCTGCGAGAGATCCGCCGTGCCCGTTTCGCCGACGAACCACTTGTCCACGGTCCAGTTGCCGAGATAGTCCCATCGCCACCCCGGCGTGTCCGGCGAGCCGTTGCCGTCGATGTCCGCCGGCGGGGCGACGATTGCGCCGCAGGCCTCGGGAGTCGGCGTGTTGTTCGCGCCGACGAACGGGTGGCAGCCACCAGCGTGGCTCACTCCGTCGCCGGACTCGTCGTATGTGATCAGGTCGGGGACGGCGGGGCGTGTGCCGGACGTGCGCCGCAGGACATAGAAGCAGCCGTATTCTCCGTTGTCTCCGATCATGATGCGATAGCGGATCTGGTCCAGATCGTCCGAAGGCCAGTTTGAGGTGGAGGCGCCGCAGTCGCCGGCGGAGCCCGCGAGCAGCACGAGTTCGTCGTTGGTCGAGAACGTCCCGGACGGATCGCCCGTCCGGCGCAGGTCGTAGTGGAACTCGCAGAGGTTGTCGGGGATGTCGTCCTCGGAATACGCCGTGGCGCACTCCCGGGCGTCGGCGGGGATGTCTTTGTAGTCCTTCGGGCCGGCACTCAGTTCGTCGATCTGGAATGGGGCGATCTGCCAGGATCCGTTCCTGTAGACCCAGACCTCGATCGCGCCGGCGGGGACCCCGTTGTCGACGAAGCCCGGGAAGGCGTCCGTGGTGGCGCGGATGACGACCGGATCGGTCATTCGGTCAGAGATGGCGGCAAGACCCGTTGCGGGGGCGAGCGCCGCGGCGAATACGATCGTCAGAAGCGAGAAGCGAGAAGCGAGAAGACCGTCGTGCCATGAGACCTCCCCCGGCGGCCCAATCACGCGCGGGCTCGCGGGAGACCGCCGCAGAGGAAGGGTACGTCGACGGGAAAGGCGCGGGAAGTGGGAATCGGTACGCAGAACATGAACAGCGATGCCGCAGTGCGGCAGGCCGGGGTCCGGGCTGACCCAGGCCGGTCCTCTACGGACCGGCGAGCATCGCGTCGAGGTGGACCTGCCGCGCGAGCCAGTCGTCCTGCCAGCCGGGGCGGGCGACGTCGAGCAGCAGGGCGATCGCGCAGCCGCTGAGCGCCGGCTCGGGCGCGCGGCCGGTGCGTGCCGCCTCGGCGAGCCCTTCCGTCACCGCCGCGCGCAGCGCCCGCGCAAGCGTGGCGCCCGCCGGCAGGTCCTCGTTGCCGGCCAGCTCGAGCCCGCGCAGCGCGGTCCACAGCGCGAGACCCTCGCGCGCCTCGCGGCGGCGCAGTGCGTCGAGCGCGGCTGCCGGCATCAGTGCCGCCCGCCGGAACCGCAGCCTCGCGACCGCGAGCGCCGCGCTGCGCGCGGCATCGGTCTGCCGCGCGTCGAGCGCCTCGCGCAGCGCCCGGGCCTCGTCGCGCGCGAGCCGGTCGCGCACGGGGCCAGCCCAGGCTTCCGGAGGCGGCGCGTCGCGATCGACCAGCGCGGGCGGCAGCGAGACCTCCGCCGCGAACCACGCGTCGAAGCGACGTGCCAGCGCGCGGGCGACCTGCCGCGCGCGGTCGATCCCCGCGCCCTCGGCGTGGCCCGCAAGCAGCCGCTCCACCGCATCCGGCACGCGCCCCGCCGACGGCTCGACGCGATCGAATCCGGCCCACGCAAGCTCGAGGCGCTGCGCCAGCCCGTCCACGAGTCCGTCCGTCGACTCCGCCGCGCCGAGCGTCGCGAGCGCGGCGAGCGCGGCGCAGGCCGCGCGCGCGCCCGTCATTCCGCGGCCGTGGCGGACTCCGGCTCGGCCGGTGCCTCGGCGGAGGCCGCCTCCGCCGCCGCCTGCTCGACGACCTGCTTGAGCTTCGCCAGCCCGCGGTCGAAGTCCTGGCCGATGCGGTCCTCCATCGAGAAGAAGTGGAAGAACAGCCGCGCGACCAGGCCGGGCGCGTCGCCCCACATTCGCCAGGTGACCCTGGTGCCGCCGTCGACCGGCTCCCATTCGAGCGCGCCCTTGCTGACGAACGCGCCCTCGTCGAACGCCATGTCGTACTCGATGCCGTGATCCGGGTCGTCGGCAGTGATCGTCAGCTCCCCCGTGCCCGACTTGCCCGTCCACGACTGGTGCGCGCCGACCCCGCGGGTCCGCTCGCCCAGCGTGACCTCGATCGTGGGGTCGATCTCCTTCCACGGCGTCCAGTCGTCCCACCGGGCGAGGTCGGCCGCGTACTCGCGGACAAGCGCCGGGTCGGCGGCGATGACGACCGACCGCTCGACGGCGTAGCCCGCCGGCAGGGTCGTCGCGTACAGGGCGAGGCCGATCACCGCGACGACCAGGATCGCGACGATCGCCA
>RFIB01000065.1 GCA_003695625.1 Acidobacteriota bacterium
GATCGCTGCCGTCAGCGTCGTCTTCCCGTGATCCACGTGGCCGATCGTCCCCACGTTCACGTGCGGCTTCGTCCGCTCGAACTTCTCCTTGGCCATCAGACGGTCCTCCGTTCAGCTCGGTCCGGTCTTACCAGCGGTAGTGGGCGAATGCCTTGTTCGCCTCGGCCATGCGATGGACGTCTTCCTTTTTCTTGATCGCCCCGCCGCGGTAGTGCGCCGCGTCGAGCAGCTCGCCCGCGAGCTTGTCGATCATCGTCCGCTCCGGTCGCGAGCGTGCGAACGAGATCAGCCAGCGGAATGCGAGCGAACGCCGACGCTTCGGGTTGACATCGACGGGCACCTGATAGTTCGAACCGCCGACACGGCGGGACTTGACCTCCATGTTCGGCTTGACGTTCTCGACGGCCTTCTGGAACACCTTGAGCGGATCCTCGTTGGTCTTGTCGCGGATCCGCTCCATCGCGGTGTAGAAGATCCGTTCGGCCACCGTCCGCTTGCCGCGCTTCATCAGCGAGTTGACGAACTGGGTGACGAGCACCGATCCGTAGATCGGATCGGGCGGAACCTCGCGAACCGGGACTTCACGACGTCGTGGCATGGCCTGTCGCCTCCCCGCCTCAGGACTTCGGGCGCTTGGCGCCGTACTTCGAGCGGCCCTGCCGCCGCCCCTCGACCCCCGCGGTGTCGAGCGTGCCGCGGATGATGTGGTAGCGGACGCCCGGAAGGTCCTTCACGCGCCCGCCGCGGATCAGCACGATCGAGTGCTCCTGGAGGTTGTGCCCCACCCCCGGGATGTAGGCCGTCACCTCGATCCCGTTGGTCAGCCGGACACGGGCCACCTTGCGCAGCGCCGAGTTCGGCTTCTTGGGCGTCGTCGTGTAGACGCGCGTGCAGACGCCCCGTCGCTGGGGACACGCCTGCAGGGCGGGACTGGCCGTCTTGGCGCGGATCGCCTTGCGGCCCGAGCGCACGAGCTGACTGATCGTTGGCACGTTCTGCCCCTCTTCCCGGCCTGGCCGCACGGCACGGCCCGCGCCGGGATCTCCTTCATCCGGAGGCGGTTGCTCCCTGTCACTGCCGGCCCGCAGGCCGACCTCTCCCCCGAGAACCGCTCGCAGCGCCTCCCACGGGGCGACTCGGTGGGACCCCGTCTCGAGGCTGGCCTGCGATCTCGGGTGCTGTTCGCGAGCGCGTACCCGCCGCGCCGCCGGCACCGCGCCGGAGCGCCGCCGGGCCGTTCACCCGCGTGTACCCCGCGCCGGAAGCCGTCTTCCGGCGCACGAAGCGGGGATGTTAGGCGAGCCGGCCGGCGCTGTCAAGCAGCTTGCGTGCCGGATGATGCGCACGACGCACCGCGGAAGGTGCCGGCCCCGCCCGGCCGAGCTCCCCGCAGACCGACAGGCGAAGATTCCGCGAAAAACGCCCCGGCCGGGCCGGCCGGGGCGCGCAGGTGTTCCGCAGGGGGCGCTCCCCCGGCGGCCGGCTACTTCTTCGGCTCGGGGGGCGGGGTCCCGCCGGCCAGCAGTTGGGCCAGGGCCGCGTCGTCGGCGCCGGTCTCGAGAATCAGCAGATCCTCCTCCGGCTCCGGCTGCTCGATCTCCGTCGCCGGCATGTCGAACTGACGGTACTCCTCGGCGCCGGTCCCGGCCGGGATCAGCCGGCCCATGATGACGTTCTCCTTCAGGCCCCGCAGGTGATCCAGCGCGCCGCGGATCGCCGCCTCGGTCAGCACGCGGGTCGTCTCCTGGAACGATGCGGCCGAGATGAACGAGTCGGTCGACAGGCTGGCCTTGGTGATCCCGAGCAGCAGCGGGCGGCCCATCGCCGGCTGTCCGCCGTCCTGGGCCACGCGCTCGTTCTCGCGCCGGAACTCGAACTTGTCGACCTTCTCGTCGAGGACGAACCCGGTGTCGCCCACGTCCTCGATCAGCACCCAGCGCATCATCTGGCGCACGATCACCTCGATGTGCTTGTCGTTGATGTCGACACCCTGGAGCCGGTAGACCTCCTGGATCTCGTTGACCAGGTAGTCCTGCAGCGCCTTCTCGCCGAGCACCTTGAGGATGTCGTGCGGATTCTTCGGCCCGTCCATCAGCGCGTCGCCGGCCCGGACCTCCTCGCCGTTCCGGACGCTGATGTGCTTGCCCTTCGGGATCTTGTACTCGCGTCGCTCGCCCTCCGGCGAGACCACGGCGACCGGGATGTACCCCTTGACCTTCTCGGCGGTCTCGTCGTACTCCACGACACCGTCGATCTCGGAGATCACCGCCGGTTCCTTCGGCTCGCGTGCCTCGAACAGCTCGACGACGCGCGGCAGTCCGCCGGTGATGTCCTTCGTCTTGGTCGTCTCGCGCGGGATGCGGGCCAGAACGTCACCCGCGCTGACCTCGTCGCCGTCGTTCACCATCAGCAGGGCCTTCTCCGGCAGCAGGTGCGTGCGGAGGACCTTGCGTCCCTTCTTGATCACCAGCTTGGGGACGAGCGAGTCGTCCTTCGAGCGGATGATCATCTTCTGCACGAATCCGGTGACGTCGTCCTGCTCTTCCCGGACCGACACACCCTCGACGATGTCCTGGAAGTGCACCGTACCGTCGGTCTCGGTCAGGATTGCCGCCGTGTACGGATCCCACTCCATCAGCCGTTCGCCGGGCTCGACGTGCTGCCCGTCCTCGACCTTGAGGATCGCACCGTACGCCACCGCGTGCCGCTCGAGCTCGCGGCCACGCGTGTCGAGCACGACGAGGCTGCCCTGCCGGTTCATCGCCACGCGCTCACCGGCACGGTTCGTGTTCCAGCGGATGTCGATGTACTTGACCGTCCCCTCGTTGCGCGCCTCGACGAACGACTGTTCGTGGACCTGGCTCGCCGTACCGCCGATGTGGAACGTCCGCATCGTCAGCTGCGTGCCCGGCTCGCCGATCGACTGCGCCGCCAGCACGCCGACGGCC
>RFIB01000365.1 GCA_003695625.1 Acidobacteriota bacterium
GACGCTCCATTCGGGCAAGGTCTCCAAGACGATCACGGTCAACACGACGGCACCCGGCGCGGAGCGCGTGATCCTCGAGATCCGCATGGACCTGACCACGGCGGTCGAGCTGCTGCCGCGCGGCACGGTCTTCCTGCGCACGGCTCCCGGCCAGGCGCGGACCGAGAAGGTCCTCGCGCGGCCCAACAGGAAGGGGATGCGCATCACCGGTGTCCGCTCGAGCAATCCCGCGATCCGGGCCACGCTCGAGCCGGCCGAGCCGGTCGCCGGCAGCGGGAAGGACGGCGGACTCGCGTCGGCTCTGCTGCCCCGGGAGGGGGACGTCTGGGTCGTCGTGACCGTCCCGGCCGACGCGCAGCCCGGCGTCCACCGGGCCGACGTGATCGTCGAGACCTCGGACCCCGAGCACCCGGAGGCGGTGATCAAGGTCAACGCGGTCGTCCGCTGACGCCGCCGGCCGGGTTGCACGGCGGCAGCCGAGGGACGGAGATTCCCCGGGGGGAGGCGGGGATTCTCGATGGCCCTCGGCCAGCCTGCCGTCGGCGCCGGTGCGTCGATCATCGCGGTTCTGCTCGCCCGCGGCGAGGGCACCGGCACCGACCGCCAGGCGCTCTACGGGCGCGCGCGCGACCTCGTGCAACCGGTCTGCCGGGTCGGGCCGCTCGACGCGCTGTGTGACATCGCTCGCCACGCCCGGCGCGACGCCGCCGACGGCGACGTCGAGCCCGGCGTGCGCGAGGCGGCGCGCGCGTTTCTCGAGGCGCTCGAGACCGAGGCGGCGGTCGAGGCGCTGCTCGATACCGTCGAGTCGCTCGGCGAGGTGACCGCCGACGTCGAGGAACTGATCGAGGCCGCCGGCGAATCGGCGCTGTGGGCAATCACCGGGCGCATCGAACGAGCTCCCGGCACGCCGGCGTCCCGCGCCCTGCGGCTCGCGGTCGCTCGACGCGACGAGGCGTGGTGGCGCCGGTGCCTGACCGACGTCACGCGCCGGGCCCTGCCCGAGCTGCGACCGCTCTTCCCGCTGATCCGGCTGCTGCCTGCGGCGACCGCGTGGCCGGTCGCGGGGCTGCTGCTGGCGCACCCCGATCCGGAGGTGCGCCGCCCGGTGTGCGCCTTCCTGCTCGGACTCGGGGAACCGGACGAGCCGTGGCGTCGGCTGGTGGCCGATGCCCTGCAGGACACCGACCGGGCCGTCGCCGACATGGCGCGCGCCGCGCTGCTGCGCTTTCCCGGGCGCGCGGACGACCTGCTCGCGCTGGCGCTCGACCCGCGGGTGGCGGCCCCTGCGCGCGGCCGCGTCCGCGACGCACTCGAGGCGCGCCGCGCCGGCGGACCGGGGGCCGGTCCGTGGCGACGGGAGTGACCGCGATGGGGGGGGTGGGAGCATCCGACCTGGCCGCGTCGCTCTGGCTGGCCTTCGACGGGGGCCGGGCCTATCCCCCCGAGCACGAGGAGCGGATCCGCCGCGAGCGCGAGCTGTGCGATGCCCTCGCGCAGCTCGCCCGGCGCGGCGAGGTTCTCGCGATCGACTTCGTCACGCGCGAGGTCCGCATCGGCCCCGACGCATCTCCGCTGGCCTCGCCGCTGTTCGACGACCTGGTCGACGCGGGACTGCGTGCCGGGCTGCGGCAGGTACTGCTGCAGGACGACCGCGACGGCATTCGCGCGCTCGGGCTGCTCTGCACGCTGGTCGCCGCGGCTCGTGACGCTCGCGAAGAAGCCGACGGCGCGCGCGAGGCGGCCGGTGCCGACCCGGTCGGCGACACCCGGCCGGTCCCGCTCGCGCCCGCCCCTGTCGGCGTTCCGCCGAACCCCGAGACCGGTGTCGTCGAGGCGGTCGAGACGCTCTGGTCACGGATCGCCGAGGCGCGCGACTTCGATCGCGCCGCGGCCGACGACCTTCTGCTGAGAATCGAGGAGCTTCCCGGCGACGGCATCGAGGCGCCGTTGCGGCTGTTCGACGAGGCGTCCGTCTCGTCGCGCCCGATGGTCCACGCGGTGAACGTCTCGCGGCTGGTGCGTGCCGCCGCGACCGCGGTCTGCGACGACCCGGAGCAGGTCAGGACGCTCGTCCTCTGCGCGCTGCTCGCCGACATCGGCATGCTCGCCGTCTCCCGCGAACTCCAGCAGCACGAGGACCACCTCGCTCCGGACGAGGCGGAGCGGATGCAGCGCCATCCGCTGCTCGGCGCGCGCGTCCTGCTCGCCACCCCGGCCCTGCCGGAGATCGTCGGTGTCGTCGCGTTCGAGCATCACATGCGCCGTGACGGGCGCGGTTATCCCGATCCGCCGCGCCCGGACTGGCGGTGCCGGCCCGAGAGCCTGCTCGTGCAGGCGGCCGACACGTACGCGGCGATCCGGGCCGAGCGGCCGTGGCGCGCCGCGCTCGGCGAGCCCGAGGCGCGCAGCCTGATGCGACAGCTCGCGGGCGCGTGGCTCGACCGGGAGATGGTCGCGCTGCTGCTCGACCGGGCGGTTCCGGCAGGCTGTCTCGTCCCGGCGCAGGCCGTGGCCGACGACCCGGAGACCGGCGCCTGACCGTCCTGCCGCGGGTCGTCCGCCCGTCGCGCTGCTAGAC
>RFIB01000366.1 GCA_003695625.1 Acidobacteriota bacterium
CCGGACGGGGCGGTGCTGATCGTCATCATCGAGGAACGACCGACGATCCTCGCGATCGAGTACCAGAAGAACAAGGTCGTCAACCAGCAGCAGATCGAGGACTGGTTCAAGGAGCGCGACTTCACGCTGACCGTGGGCACGCCCCTCGACCGCAAGCGGCTGTGGAAGGCGCGCAAGCTGATCGAGGAACTGCTCGGCCAGCGCGGCTACCTCGATGCCCGCGTCGAGACGGTCGTCAGCGAGGTCGGCGGGACGTCGCGCAAGGTGACGTTCCTGATCACGCCCGGCGGCAAGACGAAGATCCGCCGGATCGAGTTCGTCGGCAACGAGGCGTTCCGCGATCGCGTCCTGCTGCGCCAGCTGGAACTCACGAGGCCGTGGCGCTGGTACTGGCCGTTCAGCAAGAAGGCGCTGTACCACCCGCTGAAGTACCAGCAGGACATCAACAACGTGCTGACGTTCTACCGCGACCAGGGCTACCTGGACGCGGACGTCAAGCCGCCGGTGGTCGAGGTGCGCCCCGGTCGCAGGACCGACCCGGAGAAGGCGGCGCGCAAGGCCCGCCGGCGGTGGGAGAAGGACAAGCGCCGGCGCGAACGCAAGATCCGCCGGCTCGAACGGCGCGGCGAGTCGATTCCCCCGGACCTGCTCGAGGAGCCGGCGCCTCCGCAGCCCGACGTCGCCGAGCGCAAGTGGGTCTACCTGACGATTCCCGTCGAGGAAGGACCGGTCTACCGGCTCGGGAAGATCGAGTTCGACGGCGCGACGGTGTTCGACGAGAAGCGGCTGAAGTCGATGATCCCGATGCCGCGCGACGGAATCCTGCGCGACAACCTGATCGAGTTCGGGCTCGAGCGCATCCGGGCGCTGTACGGGACGAAGGGCTATGTCTACGCCGCAGTGACGCGGCGCTTCGTCAAGCACGAGGACGAGCCGGTCGCCGACGTGCGGATCGAGATCGACGAGGACCGTGCCTACAGCGTGCATCGGATCGAGTTCCGCGGGAACACCGAGACGCACGACATCGTGCTGCGGCGCGAGCTGAACCTGTACGAGGGCGAGCTGCTCGATCGGTCCGCCCTCGACCGCTCGATGCTCAAGCTCCAGCAGCTCGGCTACTGGGTGCCGGGCGACGAGCCGCTGCTGCGGCCGGTCGAGGACCGGCCCGAGGTCGACGTGATCATCAGCGGCGAGGAGCAGTCGCGCAACGAGATCCAGGTCGGCGGCGGCTACAGCGACCTCGAGGGCGGATTCTTTCTCGCCAGCTACCAGACGCTGAACTTCCTCGGGCGTGGCGAGAGCCTCGCCCTGTCGCTCGCCGTCGGCAGCCGTGCCAGCCGGGGATCGATCGCGTTCACCGAGCCGTGGTTCCTCGGCCGGCCGTGGACGTTCGGATTCTCGCTGTTCCGGCGCCAGTTCGACTTCGGCCGGGTCAGCGACCCGTTCGGCGACCTCCAGCGGCTCCAGCAGACGGCGACCGGCGGCACGGTCACCCTCGGACGACGGATCGGCGACTTCACCCAGATCCAGGTCAGCTACGGCTACCAGAGCATCGAGGCCGACACGATCGACCTCACCGCCGATTTCACGCAGACCTCGACCACGCTGGCGTCGATCACGCCGCTGTTCCGCTACCGGAAGGTCAACAACTTCCTCCGTCCAACGCACGGACAGGAGATCCTGGTCATCCCCCAGGTGACGTGGGACGCCCTCGGCGGCGAGAACAACTACTTCAAGCCGCGGATCGAGTTCAGCCTCTACCGGCCGGTGTTCCGCCGCCTGTTCATCGCCGCCCACGCCGAGTTCGGCTGGATCCGGCCGTTCGGCGGCTTCCGCCGCGAGCCCGGTCTGGTCGGGGGCGTGCCGCGCTTCGAGCGGTTCTTCCTCGGTGGGGACACGATCGGGCCGCGCGTGTTCGAGACGCGGACGATCTCGCCGATCGAGCTGCGCGCGCGGCTCGACTCGGACGGCGATCCGATCCCGTTCCAGGGCGAGCTGCTGTTTCCGGTGTTCGTCGGAGGCAGCAAGTTCGGGCTGATGCAGTTCGAACTCGGCCTGCCGGTCGGCCGGACCGCGACGTTCGCGTGGTTCTTCGACCTCGGCGGCACGTACAACAACGGCGAGGACTTCACGCTCGACACCGCGAGGATGTCCACGGGGCTCGAGTTCCGCGTGTTCCTGCCGGTGTTCCAGGCGCCGATCCGGCTGATCTACGGCTGGCCGGTGCGCGAGCAGCCGTTCGACCGGACGAACCGGTTCCAGTTCTCGATCGGACTGCCGTTCTAGCGCGGGTCGTTCGCGGCGTCCCCGACCGCGACGCCCCGGTCCGGCCCACGGATGCCGGACGATGCCGGCAGGCGACCGGACTCGAGGTCCCGCGCCAGCGCGCGCAGGAGCCGGTCGGCGGACTCGCGCGGAATCCGGCGCCGCCCGTTGACGAGGATCGCGAACGCGACCGCCGGCCGCCCCGGCCGCGCGAGCAGTCCGGCCAGGGCGGCGACGCGGGCCAGCGAGCCGGTCTTGGCCCGCACCGTCCCGCGCAGGTCGGCGAGCCGGTTGCGCAGCGAGCCGTCCTCCCCGGCGCGGGGCAGGGAGACGACCAGCTCCGGACCCCAGCGCGGATCGCGCGCCGCGTGCTCGAGGACCGTCACCAGCGCGCGCGCGGTCAGCCGATCGGCCGGGGCGTAGCCCGACCCGTCGGCGAGCACCAGACCCCGACGCGCGACGCCCCACGCCTCGAGACAGTCGCCGAGGACGCTCAGCCCTGCCGCGGTCGATCGCTGCGGGGGGTCGCGCAGGGCCCCGAGGTGTCGCAGGAGGACCTCCGCGCCGAAGTTCGAGGAGTACTTGTTGACCGCCCGCACGATCTCGGCCAGCGGCCGGCCGGGGCGGCGAGTGACGGAATGCGCGCCGGCGGGGACCGGACCGATCCTGTCCTGGCCCGCGACGGTGATGCCCGCCTGCCCGAGCAGGCCGCGGAACACCCCGAGCAGCGCGCGCGCCGGATCGCCGAGGCGGATCCATTCGCGATACGGCGCGGCCCCCGCGGCGATCGTGCCGCCGATCGTCACCTGCGCCGGCTGGTCCTTCGCCGTGTTCAGGCGGATGTCCAGCTCCGTCGTGCCGCCCGTGCGCGCGCGGTTGACGATCCGCACGCCGCCGGGGAAGGGGAACAGCGCGACCTCGGCC
>RFIB01000066.1 GCA_003695625.1 Acidobacteriota bacterium
CCGTGGGACCGCGAGCAGACGGTCCGCTCCCTGCGCCCGTTCGTGCTCGAGGAGGCTCACGAGGTCGCTGCGGCGATCGATACCGGGGATCCGGAACAGCTGCGCGGCGAACTCGGCGACCTGCTGCTCCAGGTCGTGTTTCTCGCGCAGCTCGCGCGCGAGCAGGGGCTGTTCACGTTCGAGGACGTCGCGCGCGGGATCGCGGACAAGCTGGTCCGCCGGCATCCCCATGTCTTCGGCGATGCGACCGCCGGGAGCGTCGACGAGGTCTGGCAGCGGTGGGACGCGATCAAGCGTCGCGAGCGCTCCGAGGCGGGCGACGAGGGCTCGCGGCTTGACGGCGTGCCCCGCGCGCTGCCGGCGCTGGTTCGCGCGCGGCTGCTCGGAGACAAGGCGGCGCGCGCCGGATTCGACTGGCGCTCGCCCGAGGACGTCCTGGTCAAGGTGCGCGAGGAACTCGCCGAACTCGAGCAGACGATCGGTCGGGACGCTCCCGATCGCGTCGACGAGGAGTTCGGCGACCTGCTGTTCGCGCTCGCGTCTCTCGGCCGGCATCTCGGGCTCGACCCGGAGGGGAGCCTCGCCCGCGCGTGCGACAAGTTCTCCGCGCGTTTCCGCGACGTCGAGCGAAGGGCGCGCGAGCGCGGGCAGGCGCTCGAGGAGCTGGACGACGAGACCCTCGACGCGCTGTGGAACGCCGCGAGCGGTCGCCCGACCGGGGCCGGGGACGACTGACGCGGGATCTCAGGCGCGCGGGTGGTGTTCGTCGTAGAGCCGGCGCAGCCGTTCGCGGGCGACGTGCGTGTAGATCTCGGTGGTCGAGATGTCCCGGTGTCCGAGCAGCTGCTGGACCGAGCGCAGATCCGCCCCGCGCGCGACGAGGTGCGTGGCGAACGAGTGGCGCACCACGTGGGGGCTGATCCGCGACCGGTCGATGCCCGCCTTCAGCGCGAGCCCCTTGATCCGCGACCAGATCGCCTGGCGCGTCATCGGCCCGCCTCCGCGCCCGGGAAACACGTGGCGGCCGGCCCTGGCCCCGCCCGGGCGCCCTTGCTCGAGATAGCGCGCAAGTGCGGCGAGGGCGCGGCTGCCGAGCGGCACGATCCGTTCGCGGCGCCCCTTGCCGATCACGCGCACGAGGCCGCGGCGCAGGTCGAGTCCGTCGAGGGTCAGCGCCGCGATCTCGGACACGCGCAGCCCGGTCGCGTAGAGCACCTCGAGCAGCGCCCGGTCGCGCAGGCCGAGCGGAGAGCGCTCGTCGGGGGCGTCGAGCAGCGCCTCGACCTCGCGTTCGGAGAGCACCCGCGGCAGCGCCCGGCGGCGGCGCGGCGTCTCGAGCCGGGCGGTCGCGTCGCCGGGCACGTCCCCTCTCCGCCGGCGCCAGGCGACGAAGCCGCGCACCGCCGCGAGCCGCCTGGCCCGCGTCGCGGGCGACAGGCCCGCGAGGCCGGCGTCGCGCAGCCACGTCCGGACGTGCTCCTCGTCGAGCGCGGCGAGCCCCGGAAGACCGCGCCGCGCGAGCCACGCGGCCAGGTCGAGCAGATCGCGCCGGTAGGCCTCGATCGTGCGCGGGCTGAGCTGTCGCACGGCCGCCAGATGGCCGCTCCATGCGTCGACCAGCTCGGTGTCCCCCCGCGCCGGAACGGTCATGCCCGGGCCTCCTTCGCGTCGCCGGGTGACGGCCCGTCGAGCAGGAAGGTGACCGGGCCGTCGTTGACCAGCTCGACCCGCATCATCGCGCCGAAGCGGCCGCGGGCGACCGCGACACCCAGCTGTTCGAGCTCCGCCGCGAAGCGCTCGTAGAGGCTCTCCGCCACGGGCGGGTCGGCGGCCCGATCGAACGAGGGGCGTCGTCCCTTGCGCGTCCGCGCGGCAAGGGTGAACTGCGAGACGACCAGGGCTCCGCCACCGACGTCGACGAGCGACCGGCTCCACGGCGTCCCGTCCGCGGCAGGAAACAGGCGCAGGACCGCGAGTCGTCGCGCGTACCACACGGCCAGCCGTTCGTCGTCCCCGCGCTCGACGCCGAGCAGGACCACGACGCCGCGCCCGATGCTTCCGACCACCTCGTCGGCGACGGTCACCTGGGCGCGGCTCACACGCTGGACGAGCACCTTCACGCGCCGTCTCCTTCCTGCCCGGGCCTGCGCCGCGTCAGCCTGCCGAGCCATCGCCCTTCAGGCAACCCGGAACCGGCCACGATCGCCGCGACGAGGACGAGGCCGAGCGCGACGAGCATGCCGAGGCGGACGGCGGCGTGACCCCAGGCCGCTCCGGGCACCAGGCCGGCGAGAAGCCTCCCCGCCGCGGGCAGAACGACGGCAAGGCCCCCCGCCGCGACTGCGGCCGCGATCAGCGTCCGGCCCAGCGCGAGCCCGCGCCAGCCGCCGACCCGGGGGCCGATCGCCCGCGCCGCGAGGGCGGCGTGGGCGAGCGCGGCGAGGCCCGTGGCCAGGGCCAGCCCGGGCCAGCCGATCAGCGGGACGAGCGCCGCGCTGAGCGCCAGCTTGACCAGCACGGCGAACGCGGAGAGCCGGGCCGGCGTCCACGGATCGCCGATGGCGTGAAACGTCGGGACCAGCAGCTTCGAGACCACGTGGCCGGGAAGACCGACCGCGTACAGGGCCAGCACGAGCGCGGTTCCCGTCGCGGCGGTCTCGTCGAACGCACCGTGCCGGTAGATCACGCGGACCAGCGGGCGCGCGAGCAGCACGAGCCCCGCCGCGGCCGGCACGACGAGCAGGACCGCGCTGCGCAGCGCCTGCCCGAGCGCCGTGCGCAGTGCCCCGGGATCGCCCGCGGCGACCGCCCGCGACGCCGTGGCCAGCTGGGCCGTGGCGAGGCCGACGCCGATCACGCCGACGGGGAGCATCCACAGCCGCATCGCGAAGAACAGCCACGAGACGGGACCGGTCCCGTGGAACGAGGCGAGCCACGTGTCGAGGATCACGTTCAGGTACGTCGCCGCCACGGCGAACGCCGCGGGAGCCAGGCGGAGCATCACGCGCCGGACCTCCGGATCGTCCCAGCGCGCCAGCGGTCCGGTCAGCGCGGCACGGCCGCCCGCCGCGACCGTCAGCAGCGCGAGCTGGAGAGCCCCGCCGAGGACGGCGCCGACCGCCAGTCCCGAGACCGGCGGCCAGCCGAGATCGCCGAGCGGACTCGCCAGCCACCACGCCCCGACGAGCATCCCGACGTTCAGCAGGGCCGGAGCGAGCGCCGGGGCGAAGAACCGGCCACGCACGTTGGCGATCCCCGCCAGCACCGACCCGAGAGCGACGGAGACCAGGAACGGCGCCATCAGGCGGCCGAGCAGGCCCGTCGTCCCCAGGCGTCCGGGGTCGAACCCGGCTGCCACGAGGCGCGCATACCCGCCGGGCCAGACCACGACGACGAGAGCGAGCCCCGCCGAGGCGACGGCCAGCGCAGCGAGCACGGTCCGTGCGACCGCCGCGGCCCGCGCGGCCCCCTCGACGCGAAGCACCCGCGCGAAGATCGGCACGAACGCCGTGGCGAGGGCACCTTCGGCCAGCAGATCGCGCAGCAGTGTCGGCACGCGGAACGCGGCGACGAACGCGTCGGTCTGCTCCGGAGGAAACAGGTGCGAGATCGACATCTCGCGCGCGAGACCGAGGACCCGGCTCAGGCCGATCGCCAGCGCGACCGCACCGGCGGCGCGCGCGATGTGGGACGGTCTCGACACCCGGCGATTATCGCCGGTCCCGCAGGCGGGCGGTGCGCCGCCGCGCCGTCTTGTGCCGTCGGGCATCTCGTGCGAGCCTTCCGCCACGCCAGCAGCCGGGGGGCCGGATCGCGCCGGGTCCCCGCGGGAGGGTCGATTCGATGGCATCACTCGCGAAGGTCACGCTCGTCGGCAACCTCGGTCGGGATGCGGAACTGCGCTACACGCCGAGCGGCACGCCGCTCGCCGACTTCTCGCTCGCGACGAACGAGCGCTGGACCGACAACTCCGGCCAGCAGAAGGAACACACGCAGTGGTTCCGCTGCACGCTGTGGGGCAAGCAGGCCGAGAAGATCAAGCAGTACCTGACGAAGGGGAAGCTGGTCTATGTCGACGGCCGGCTGCGTGTCCGCGACTACGTCACGCAGGACGGCGAGAAGCGCTACAGTCTCGATGTGCGGGTCGACACGCTTCAGCTTCTCGGCGGTCGTCCCGGCGCCGCGGAGGAACTCGCGGCGCCCGACACCGGCGTCGAGGACGACGACATCCCGTTCTGACCCTTCCGCACCGGAGCGGGTTCCGCCCGCGGCCCGGCATTCCCGTTTGCGGCCGGTCCGGGCCAGCCGTATATCAGGGGCGGTCGACTCGACCGGGGGCTTTGACGATGGCCGGACTTCGCCGCGCCGTGCATCTCGGCGCCATCTGCCTCGCAGCCTCCGCCGCGCTGCCCGCCGCGGGAGCGTTCGAGGACGAGCACCCGGTGTTTCCGGCGGACGACGCCGTGGTCGGGCGCGAGATCCACTTCTTCATCGGCGCCGACGGCCGGCCGGACCCCGCGGAGACCTACCGGATCGAGGTGGCGCTCGACGACGATTTCGAGCAGATCGTCGCGGTCTTCGACAGCGGCGAGAAGCGGACCGGCTGGTCGGTGGCCACGCGCTACGACGTGGGAGACGTGCCGGAACAGTACCGGCCGCAGTTCGAGGTCGGCATCCACTACTTCGCGCGCGGGCGGCTGTCCGACGGCGTGTACTACTGGCGGGTCTCGAAATCGCTCGCCGGGGGCGCATACGAGGTCCTCGACCGGCCGGTGCGGTTCGTCGTCGACACCGTGCCGCCCGAGCCCGTCACCGACCTGACGCTGCTGCGCGACCGGGATGGCACGCTGGTCCTGCGCTGGTCCCCGGTCGACTCGGACGGGAAGGGCGATCCGGAGCGGGTCGCCGGATTTCGCGTCTACCAGTACACGAAGGTGCTGCGCATGTACCGGCCGCTGACCCGCTACATCATCGCGGAGAGCACCGAACCGGAAGTGCGGGTGCCGCTCGCAGCGATCGACGACAGCCGCATCGTGTTCTTCCGTGTGCAGGCGGTGGACGAGGTCGGCAACGAGGAAGGGCGCAGCCGCCCGAAGCGGATCGGCGAGATCGAGACGACCCGCACGATCAACGCGGACCAGCTGACCGATCCTGCCTACCTCAAGCGTCTGGCCGAGGAACAGCGCTGAGCGGAGACCGGCCGGCCGCCGGTCAGCCGGCGCTCGCCGTGAGCCGGTCCAGCGCCCGGCGCGCCTCGGCAGCCATCGGCGAATTCGGATAGAGATCGACGATCTCCTGCCAGCGGGAGCGCGCCTCGTCCGCCCGCCCCGCCGTCTCCAGGGCGCGGGCCAGGCCGGCGAGGGCGAGATCCCGCGGGTAGGGCGCCTTCTCCTGGTCGGCCTCGACCAGCCCGGTCCAGATCTCGATCGCCTCGTCGAGCCGGTCGGCCGCGGCCAGCGCGGTCGCCAGCGCGGCCCGTGCCGGACCCGCCAGGGTCGGGTCGTCGGCCAGCTCGTCGGCGGCGTCGGTCAGGGCAGCCAGCGCGTCGTCGAGCCGACCCGCCTCCAGGGCCGCCGATCCCTCGAGCAGCAGCGCGATGCCGCGCGTCGGGCCCTGCTCGGCCTCGTCGAGCCGCGCGAGTGCCGCCTCGAGCCGCTGCTCGTCCGACGCGAAGGTCGGGCGATACGGGTCGTCGGGCCGCGGCGCCTCGTCGCGGACCACGGGGGCGGTCAACGCCGCCTGCGCCCGTGCCAGGCGGTCCGCCGCCTTCCGGCCGCGGAACTCCATCACCTGCCAGATGCCGAGCGCGAGCAGGGACACGGCGACGACCGCCACCGCGCCGAGGATCCACGGGCGCGGATTCTCCTCGAATCGCTCGACGAACGTCCGGGTGTGCTCGACGAACGCGTCCTGCTTCATCTGCTTGCGCCGACGACGATCCATGCGATGTCTCCCGCGCCCCCGGGCTGCGGGGCGCCGCGTGTGGTAGTCCCGGCAGGACTCGAACCTGCGACCTTCGGTTTAGGAAACCGCTGCTCTATCCGACTGAGCTACGGGACCCTGCGCCAGAGGCCGGCACATCCTATGCCGGGGCCGCGCCCCCCTCAAGCGTACCGCACCAGGCTGAGCACCGGCGCGTCTCCGAGCCGGCTCCGCCCCCCGAGCGACTCGAGCTCGACGACGAAGCCGAAGCCGGCGACCGTCCCGCCGGCGCGCTCGATCAGCCGGCGGGTGGCGGCCGCCGTCCCCCCGGTCGCCAGCAGGTCGTCGACGACCAGCGCCCGGTCCCCGGCCCGGATCGCGTCGCGGTGGATCTCCAGCGCGTTCGTGCCGTACTCGAGCGCGTACTCCTCGCGCAGCGTCTCGCGCGGGAGCTTGCCCGGCTTGCGGGCCGGCACGAGCCCCACGCCCAGCTCCTGCGCGATCGGCACGCCGAACAGGAACCCGCGCGACTCGATGCCCACGACGACGGTCGGCTCGAGTTCCGCCGCCCAGCGGCTGAGGTCCTCGATGACGCGGCGCATCGCCGCGGGCTCGCGCAGCAGCGGCGTCAGGTCGCGGAACAGGATGCCGGGCTTCGGAAAATCGGGCACGTCGGCGATGTGGCGCCGCAGGTCGTCGTCCGGTGTCATCGTGTCTCGTCCTCCGCTCAGCGGCGAATCTCGAAGCCGGACA
>RFIB01000367.1 GCA_003695625.1 Acidobacteriota bacterium
CGGGGTCAGCGACGATCCGGACCGGCGCATCCTCTCGTCCCACCTCTACGCCGACGGGCGCTTCGCGGAGGAGCTGTGGCTCGACGGCCGGTCCGCGGCGCGGCATCCGCCGCTGACCGTCGAGGACATCGAGCAGGGACGCCTGTTTCCGCACATGAACGGCCGCAAGGTGTTCAAGCACGCCGTCACGCGCATGCCCGAGGTCGCGCTGGAGGCGCTCGCCGCCAACGGATTCGGCATCGAGGACGTCGATCTGCTCGTCTGCCATCAGGCGAATCTGCGCATCAACGAGTTCGTCCAGCAGTCGCTCGGGATTCCGCCGGAGAAGGTCCACAACAACATCCAGCGCTACGGCAACACGACCGCGGCCAGCATCCCGCTCTGCTTCGACGAGGCCCGCCGCGAGGGCAAGGTCAAGCCCGGCGATCTGGTCCTGTTCGTCGCGTTCGGTGCCGGATTCACCTGGGGCGCCAACCTGCTGCGCTACTGAGGCGGCGCTCAGGCGCGGGCACGTCGTCGGCGCTCGAGCCGGCGGCCGAGCGACTCGAACACCCGTGAGGCGAGCGTCATCGGATCCCAGCGGCGCGCCGCGCGCACGCCCTTGGCCGAGACGGGGATCTGCGCCAGCCTGTCCGCGGCCTCGCGGCAGGTGCGCTCGAACAGCTCGGGATCGGCGCGCAGCCGCGCGGCCAGGCGGCGCTTTTCCGCGATCATCCCGTCGGTGACCGGCTCGCCGAACGAACGCAGCGGCGCGATCCGGAATCCGTGCCGGCGGAACAGGCGGAAGATCTCCTTGACGCGCTCGGTGGACAGCTCCCGGCCGAGGGTGAAGCTCTCGAACCGGCCTTCCATCGCCAGCAGAGCGGTCTCGGCCAGACATGCGTAGGCCGTGCGCGGCGGCAGGTCGATGTCCCAGCCGAAGTCGACGTCGCCGGGGATGATCACCTCGCCGCTCTCGATCACCAGCACGTCGGGGCGGACCGCGGCCTCCGCCCGGCCGATGTCGGGCGGCCGGGCGACGTCGCAGATCACGGCGCCGGGCCGGGCCCGCGCGATGTCGATCACGCGCTGCCCGAACGCCGACGTGGCCGAGACGACCAGATCGCACCCGCCGAGGTGGCGTGTCGTCGAGGTCGCGATGGTGACCCGCGCCCCGGGCGTCTCGGCGAGGATCCGCCGCTTGAGCGCGATCAGCCGCTCCGGCTCGATCGACACCAGCACCACGTCGCGGACCGCCTGGGCCAGCAGGCGGGCGCAGACGGCCCCGATCGATCCGGTTGCACCGACGACCATCGCGCGTCCTCGCGACAGGTCCGCGGTGCCCATCATGCGCACGGCGGTCTTCGCCGCCTCGAGGGTGGCCGCGACGGTCAGGCTGTTGCCCGAGGTGACCGCGATGTCGACCTCGCGGTCGACCGTGATTCCCGCGTCGCCGACGACGCTGGTGAACGCGCCGAGCCCCATGATGCGGGCCCCGCGCCGCTCGGCGAGCCGCGCGACACGGATCAGCCGGCGGTACGTCGGGCGCTCGCCCATCCGCATCATCATCCGCGGCGTGGCCCCGAGCGAGTAGAGCAGCCCCTCGATCGCCTGTCCCGTGGCCGGCGAGCGGGCCCCGCGGATCCGGCCGAGGTAGATCGGCGGCATCCGCGCCGCGACGCGCTCGACGACACCGTCGGGCAGCACGCGCGTCCAGCGGAACAGGGGATGCCGGTGGATCTGCTCGACCCGGAGCGGGTGGATCACGAACGCGAACCGGTGCACGCCGGAGCGCCCCGGCTTCAGTTCGCGGATCGCCGGCCGCCAGTCGAGATCGGCCAGCAGGTCGAGGTAGGCGTCCTCGTCGGGCTCGAGTCCGCGCTCGACGCAGACCGCGGCGAGCAGCGCCTCGATCACCGCCGACGGATGGCCCGCGGGTCCGTCTCCCGCGAGTCCCGGCAGCAGCGTGACGACCCTGTCGGCCCGGCGCCGGACGAGCGCCTCGAGCTGGTCCGGACGCAGGTGATCGACGACGATCGTCTTGCCGGAGAGGTCACGCGGGCCGAAGCGCAGGATCATCGCGGCGGAGCCGGCGAGCAGGTCGGCCCGCCGGAACGCCCGGACCAGGCTCCGCGCGCGGACGGCCTCGTCGCGCCCGCGTTCGATCAGCAACGGGTCCGCCTCGCGCAGCCGCGCCAGCGTGGCGCTCGTCGCCGCCGCGAGCGTGCGGGCCGAGCCGATGCCGAGCAGCTCGGGAAGCCCGAAGAAGATCGCCGGATCGGCGAAGCGCATCCGCCGGGCGTGGCGGGAAAGCGCCTGGGCCGCCCCGCCGTGCCCGAGACCCGGGACCATGAGCACGGAGGCGCGGGCGAAGATGCCGGGCTGGGCGGAGGCGGCGAGGGCCACGCCCCAGCGCTCGAGGGCCGGGCGGACGCCCTGCCCGTCGACGACGCGGATCCCCGCCGGCTGGTCGAGCAGCGTGGCGAGCCCCGGATGCAGCGCGGTGCGGCAGCCGAGTTCGAGGTGGGGCGAGAAGCCGTCGAGAGCGATCGCGGCGACACCGTCGCCCGCCTCGCGCACGGCGCGCCGTGCCGCCGCCGTGTCCCCGTCGCAGGCGACCGTCTCGACGAGGAACCGTCGGCCGAGCAGGTCCAGCGGCTCCGGCCCGTCGGGACTCCGCGCACCCGCGCTGACGACGAGGATCCGCGGCGTGTCCGGCATGGCAGACCCTCCCTCCGTCGTGGGGCATAATCGCACTCTTCTCGCGCCGGAGGAAGCACGACATGCCGTTGACGATCGACCGGGACAAGCTGGAGCGCTGGGCCGACTACCTGCTGGACTACAGCCTCGACGGGATCGAGCCCGACGACGTCGTGATGATCAAGGGCGAGCACGTGACCTGGCCCCTGATGTCGATCCTCGAGGACAAGGTGTTCGCTGCGGGGGCCGTCGCCGACGTCAACCTCGTCCCGCCGAACAACGACCGCGGCCGTGTCTGGAGCGCGTCGCTGGCCCGCCACGGGACGCCCGCCCAGGTCGAGCGGGTGCCGTCCTGGCAGCGCGCGCGCTACGAGGCGATGACCAAGTACATCGAGGTGCTCGGCGCGGAGTCGCCCGAGCTGTTCGCCGGACTGCCCGACGAAATGCAGGCCGCGATCGCGAAAGTCGACGATCCGATCCGGAACATCCGGCTGCTCAAGCCGTGGGTGCTGACGCTCTACCCGACCGAGGCGTTCGCGGCGATGGAGGGCATGAGCCTCGAGCAGTACGCCGAGGTCATCCTCGCGGCATCGCTGGAGGATCCGCGCAAGCTCGAGGAGATCGAGCGGCCGATCGCCGAGCAGATGCGCCGCAGCAGCCGGATCCGCATCGAGACCGAGCATCCGGCCGATGGCCGGACGCTCGTGCTCGAGATGAGCATCGCGGGCCGGAACATCGTGCCCTGCACCGGCAAGCGGAACTTCCCGGACGGCGAGGTGTTCACCAGCCCGGACGCCCGCTCGGTCGAGGGGGAGATCTTCGTCGACAAGCCGGTGTTCTACGGCGGAACGACCATCGAGGGCGTGCACCTGCGGTTCGAGGGCGGGGTGATCCGGGAGTATCGGGCCGAGCACGGCCACGACGCGCTGGCGAAGATCATCGAGACCGACGAAGGGTCGAAGCGGCTCGGCGAGGTCGCGCTGGGGATGAACGCCGGCATGAAGACCGTGCTGCGCCATCCGCTGTTCGTCGAGAAGGTCGGGGGCACGCTCCATATCGCGATCGGGGCGTCGTACCCGGAGTGCTATGTCGACGACCCGGCGAGCGAGGAGGGGCGGCGCCAGGCGGACGCGTTCTTCGAGTCGGGCGAGCTGAACCGGTCGGCGCAGCACGTCGACATCGTGACCGACTTCCGGCCGGGCGGAGCCGGGCGCCGCGTGCTGCTCGACGACGTCGAGCTGGCCGTGCGGGACGGGATCTGGGTCGTCCCCTGAGCGAGCCGACGACCCGCGCACGCGGGAACGGAGGGCCGCTGACGATGCGCTTCGTCCCGCTGCCGGAGGCGCTGCGCGCCCGGGCCGCCGAGCTGGCGCGGCGTCCGATGCCCGCGATCCTCGAGAGCGCGGCGCCGTCGCGCGGCGGCGAGCTGTCGCTGCTCGCCGCGGAGCCGACCGGCGCGCTCGTCACCAGGGGCCGGCGCGTGCTCGAGCTGCGGGACGGGACCTGGGCCGAGACGACGGACGATCCGCTCGCCGCACTCGGGCGCTGGCTGGATTCGGCCGCGCCGGGTCGCGACGAGGCGGGGGCGCCGCGGTGGATCGTCGCCGGCTGTCTCGGCTACGACCTGGCGCGCCACGTCGAGCACCTGCCATCGCTCGCCACGGACGACCAGCCGATGCCCGAGCTGTGGCTGGCGCGCTACGAGACCGCCCTGC
>RFIB01000368.1 GCA_003695625.1 Acidobacteriota bacterium
AAGATCAGGTTGGCCCCGCGGTCCTCGGCGAGGAACGCGCCGACGGTGTGGGCTCCCTCGCGTCCGGCCAGGCGCACCCCCCAGCGCGGAGCGGCGACCTGCCGCGTGTGGACGAGGCGGGCGGGAAAGGAGAAGGCTTCCGCACCCTCGAGAAAGAACGGCCGCTTCTCGGGAAAGAACAGCGTGAACCGCTGGTTGACCTCGAGCTGCGCCGCGTCGGCCTCGACCTGCGAGAAGTCCGGGTTGGCGGTGCCGCTGAGCCGGAGTCCGTCGGTCAGCGCGTACTGGACGGTCAGGCCGACATCCGACTCCGACGGCCCGCGTTCGAGCGTTCCGGGGTCGAGGTCCGACGCGGTATCCGAGCGCGTCCAGGTCAGCGTCGGGTTGATCTCGAGCCCTCGGCCGGGCCGGATCCCCTCGAAGCCGACGAGCTGCGGCGCGCGACACAGGAAGCACGGATCGTTCCGGTCCAGCGGCACCGCGGCAAGGCGTACCCGATCGGTCCGCGGCCACGAGCGGAACGGCGCGATGCGGAACGTGTGGCGTCCGGACGTCTCGGGAAAGCGCAGCGACTCCCACGGCACCGCGATCTCGGCGGTCCAGCCGTCGGCGCCGATCCGCCCCGCCGCGTCCCACAGCGCGTCCCACTGGTAGTTCTCCGCCGGCGCACCCGACAGCGACCGGTAGCTGCCGCCGTCGGCGCCGATCCCCTCGACGACCGCGTCGAGCTGGACGCCGAGCGGATTGACGGCGAACAGGAACCCCGCGCGTCCGTCGCCGAAGGTGTCGAGGATGAACCCGGCGAGGTCGTCGCGGAACGCCTGGTCGCGGTCCGAGTAGTGCGCGCGGATGCTCTCCGGCTCCGGATCGGCGGCGCGGATCCCGACGAGCAGCCGCTCGCCGTCCTCGAGCACGAGGAGCTCGGTGCGGACCGGGGCCGGGACGTTCTCCCGCGGCACGATCTCCCACGCGAGCGGGATGACCGCCGCGCGCGCCCACGCCGGCTCGTCGAGGCGGCCGTCGACCACGATCGCCCGCGCCTCGGGCGGTCGCGGGACCTCGTGCCGCGGCGCGTCGTCGGCGCGGGCGGCCGCCGCGGCGAAGGCGAGCAGGAGGAGCGGGAGCGGCACGAGCTGTCGCAGGACCATCGGGCGTCGTCCCTGTGCCGGCACGGCGGGGGCGCGCGAGGATAGCGCGCGGCGTGGTCCGCGGGCGAGGCGGCCGGTATAAAGGGCGCGCGCCGGACGGTTCGCGATCGCCGGCGCGCTCCGGGGAGGCCGCCCGTGTCCGACGTCCGACCGTTCCGCGCCCTGCGCCCGCGTCCCGACCTGGTCGCCCGCGTGGCCAGTCCGCCCTACGACGTGCTGAGCACGGACGAGGCGCGGCGGCTCGCGGCGGACAACCCGTGGTCGTTCCTGCACGTCACGCGCGCCGAGATCGACCTGCCCGACGGCACCGACCCGCACGCGCGCGAGGTCTACGATCGCAGCGCGGAGAACCTCGAGCGCCTGATCCGCGACGGGGCGCTGGTCCGCGACGAGCGGCCTTCGTTCTCGCTCTACGAGCTGACGATGGGCGACCACGTCCAGCGCGGCTGGGTCGTCGGGGCCAGCGTCGACGAGTACGAGCGCAACGAGATCCGCAAGCACGAGCTGACCCGCCGCGCCAAGGAGGACGACCGCGCCGACCACATGGAGCGGCTGATGGTCAACGCGGGGCCGGTGCTGCTGACCTACCGCCGGCGCGACGACCTGCGGGCCCTTGCCGACGAGGTCGTGCGCCGCGAGCCGCTGTCGGACTTCACGGCGGACGACGGCATCCGCCACCGGGTGTGGCGGCTCGACGACCCGGCCGAGATCGACCGTGTACGCGCGGCGTTCGGCGACCTCGACGCACTGTACGTCGCCGACGGACACCATCGCTCCGCCGCCGCGGCGCGAGTCCGCGAGCGCCTGCGCGCGCGCGGTGTCGAGTCGCCGTCGCGCCCCGCGCCGTGGGACCACTTCCTGGCGGTGGCGTTCCCGGACGACGAGCTGCGGATCCTCGGCTATCACCGGGTCGTGCGCGACCTCGCCGGCATGACGCCCGAGCGCCTGCTCGAGCGCATCGCCGAGCGGTTCGAGGTCCGGCCCTCGGACGCCACCGAACCCGCGGCGCCGCGCCGCTTCAAGCTGCACGTCGGCGGGCGCTGGTACGAGCTGGCGGCGCGACCGGGGACGTTCGACGAGCGCGATCCGGTCCGTTCGCTCGACGTGTCGATCCTGCAGGACAACCTGCTGGCCCCGATCCTCGGCATCGAGGATCCCCGCACCGACGAGCGGATCGACTTCGTCGGCGGCATCCGCGGGATGGGAGAACTCGAACGGCGTTGCCGCGAGGACGCGAAGCTCGCGATCGCGTGTCATCCCGTGACGGTCGAGCAGCTGATGGCGATCGCCGACAGCGGCGCGATCATGCCGCCCAAGTCGACCTGGTTCGAACCGAAGCTGCGCTCCGGGCTGATCGTCCGGAGCCTGCGCGACGCGTGAGCCCGCGCGCGCCCGGGAGGCCCGCACGATGAACCGCATCTACAACTTCAGCGCCGGACCCTGCACGCTCCCCCTGCCCGCCCTGCTCGAGGCCCAGCGCGAGTTCGTCGACTACCGCGGCAACGGGATGTCGCTGATCGAGATGTCGCACCGCAGCGCCGAGTACGGCGAGGTGCACCAGGGCGCGCTCGCCGCGATCCGCCGCCTGCTCGGCGTGCCGGAGCGCTTCCGCGTGCTCCTGCTCGGCGGGGGCGCGACGCTGCAGTTCTCGATGGTGCCGCTCAATCTGCTCGGACCGGAGCGCTCGTGCGACTTCACGGTGTCCGGCTCGTGGGCGAAGAAGGCCCGCGCCGACGCCGCGACGGTCGGCCGCGTGCGTGACGTGTTCGACGGCAAGGATTCGTCGTACACGACGCTGCCCGACCCGGCCGCGCTGGAGGTCGACCCGGATGCGGCCTACCTGCACATCACGTCGAACGAGACGATCGGCGGACTCCAGTGGCAGGACTGGCCGGACACCGGCGAGGTGCCGCTGGTCTGCGACATGTCGTCGGACTTCATGAGCCGCAGGATCCCGCTCGAGCGCTTCGGACTGATCTACGCCGGTGCGCAGAAGAACGTCGGGCCGGCCGGCGTCGCCGTCGTGCTGATCCGCGACGACGTGCTCGACCGGTGCCGCGACGGGCTGACCGCCTACCTGTCGTACCGGACGCATGCCGACAAGGACTCGCTCTACAACACGCCGCCGGTGTTCGCGATCTGGCTGATGAAGCTGACTCTCGACTGGCTCGAGCAGGAAGGCGGCCTGGCCGAGGCCGAGCGCCGCGCCGAGGCGCGCTCGAAGCTGATCTACGACGCGATCGCGCGTCACGACGGCTTCTATCGCTGCCCCGTCGACCCGCGCTTCCGGTCGAAGATGAACGTCGTGTTCCGCCTGCCGAGCGAGGACCTGGAAAAGAAGTTCATCGCCGAGGCGCTCGAGCACGGCATGAGCGGCCTCAAGGGTCACCGCAGCGTCGGCGGCTGCCGCGCGTCGCTCTACAACGCGATGCCGCTCGAAGGCGCCGA
>RFIB01000369.1 GCA_003695625.1 Acidobacteriota bacterium
GCCAGGACGGCCCGAGCGGATCCCCACGGTGCTGCTGCTGGCAGCCGCGCTCGCCGCCCCGCTCGCGTGGGGCGGAACGCCGGTGCTCGCGCGGGCCGCCCTCGCCCTGGTGCTCGCGGCCGGGCTGGCGCTGGTCGCCGTGCGCCCCCCCGCGGCGCCGGCGGCGCTGGCACGGCTCGCGCTGCTGACGCTGGCGCTGCCGCTGGCCCAGCTCGTCGCCCTGCCCGACGCGGTCGTCGGTGCGCTCCACCCGCGGCTGCTCGCCGAGGCGCGCGCATCGCTCGCCGCGCCGGGCGAGGATCCGACACTCGCCGCAGCGGAGGCCGACGTGCTCGCGCGCGCCGGGGCGACCCGCACCGTCCCGCACGCGCGGCCGCTGTCGGTCGACCCCGACGCGACGCGCGACGGCACGCTCCACCTGGCGCTCGGGCTCGGTGCGCTGCTGCTCGGCGCGGCGGTCGCGGCCGGCCCGGGCGGCCGGCGTCTGCTCTGCGGGGCGCTCGCCGGGCTGGCGCTGTTCGAGGCGCTGTTCGGGCTGGCCGACCACTTCGCGGGCGGCGCGCTGCTGCCGGACCTCGGCCGCCCGTGGGACTACGGGCTGCCGGCCGGCACGTTCGTCAATCCGAACCACTTCGCGGCGCTGCTCTCGCTCGGCCTGTTCGCGGCCGGAGCGCTGGTCTTCGGGGCGCGCGGACGCCTCGACGACGACCCGGCGCCGGGCGCCGCCGCGCCGGGGCGCGCGCGCCAGATCGTGCTGGCGACGACCTGCGCCGTCGTCCTGCTGGCGATGGTCTGGAGTTCGTCGCGCGCCGGACTCGCCGCCGGCGCGGCGGCGCTGGCCGCGCTTGCCCTGCGCGGAGTGCTGCGGGCGCGGCGCATGCCGGGCGGCTCGCCGGCGTGGATCCTCGCCGGCGGCGCGCTGGCGCTGCTCGCGGCGGCGCTGTGGCTGCGCCCGCCGCAGCCGCTGGTCGAGGACCTCGGCGCGATGGACACCTCGTGGGCGTGGCGGCTCGCGGTGTGGAGGATGGCCGCGCTCGAGATGTTCCCCGCCGCGCCGTGGACCGGTGCCGGCGTCGGCACGTTCCCCGCTCTCGAGCCGCTGTACCGCGCGGCCTGGATGGCGCGGCCTGCGGTGCACGCCCACAGCGACTGGGTCGAGTGGCTGGTCGAGGCCGGCATGCCGGGCGCGCTGCTGCTCGCCGGCTGGCTCGCGCTCGGCGTCGCGCTCGTCCGCCGGCTGCTGCGCGACGGGCCGGCCCGCGAGGAGACGGCGTGGATCGCCGCGGGGCTGGCCGCGCTGGCGTGTCACGCGGCGGTCGACTTTCCGCTGCGGCTGCCCGGCGTGCTCGTGCCGGCCGCCGCGCTGGCCGGTGCGCTCGCCGGTCCGGCCGGACGCGGTCCGCGGCGCGTCGGCCACGGCGCCGCCTTCGGCGGGGCGGCGTGGTGGCGGGCGGCCGCGGGGCTGACCGCGCTGCTGCTGGTGGTGCTCGCCGGGGTGGCGCTCGCGACGCTGCGGCCGGGGCTTGCCGGCGTCGAGTCGCGCCGCGCCGCCGCCCGCGCCGACGTCGAGAGCGTTCTCGACCGGCTCGCCCGCGGAGCGGAGGCCGGCGAGGCCGACGCCCTCGCGGCGCGCGCCGGGCGGGCGGTCCGCGCGCTGCGCACGCTGGCGGTGATCGCCCCGCTGCGCGGCGAGATCCGCCTCTCGCAGCACGCCGCGCTGCGGGCGTTCGCCGCGGCGGAGGAGCTGGCGGGACGGCCCGTGCCGGCCTCGTGGCGCGAGCTGGCGCGGTTCTACCTGCGGCGGGCCGAGGCGCTCGCGCCGACGAGTCGCGCGCGGCTGCGGCGGGTGCTCGAGTACTGGCTCGCGTTCGGCGAGCGCGACGAGGCGATGCGCGTGGCGCGCCGGCTGCTCGTGCTCGAGCCGGGCGAGGCGGCGCGCGTCTACGCCGCGCTCGAGGCGGCGGGCGACGGGACGCTCGGCACGCTGATGCAGGCGACGCCGAACCGCCCGCGCAACGCGGTGCACCTCGCACGGCACCTCGCCGCCCGCGGCGACCTCGCCGGCGCGCAGATCGTGCTCGAGCGCGCGCGGACGCGGCACCCGGACTCGTCCGAGGTCACGCTGGAGCTGGCGGCGGTGCTGTTCCGGCGGGGGCGGGCGGACGACGCGCTGCACCTGGTCGACCGGCTCGAGCTGCCCGCGGACCGCGCCGACCTGGCGCGCCGGCGCGACGCGCTGCGCGCGCGCCTGCTCGCGCGATCCGGCGCGCCGGACGCGCTCGAGCGCCTCGGTGCGCCGGACGGCGAGAAGACCCGTGCCGCCGGCGCGACGCTCGACGAGGCCCGCGCCCAGGCGCGGCTGCTGGTCGACAGGAAGCGCTTCGACGAGGCGGTGCTGGTGCTCGAGCAGGCGCTCGAGCGGCGCAAGCCCCCGCTGACCGCCCGCGAACGCCTGCTGCTGCTCGTCGAGCTCGGCCGCGTCCACGAAGCCGCCGGCCGCTACCGCGACGCCCTCGCCGCCTACCGCCGCGCCGAGGCGATCGACCCCGACGATCCGGCGGTGCGCAGGTTCTTCGAGAGGTTGCGTGGCCGGAACTGAAGGACGCCCGGGTCCTGCTCAGCATCGGACCGCTCCGATCGACCGACGCCCCGCCGGGCTCCTCTCACCTCGCGAGAGGTCGCCGCCAGACTTCATACAC
>RFIB01000067.1 GCA_003695625.1 Acidobacteriota bacterium
CCGTGCATCGCGCGTGGTCCCGTGCGTACGACGCCGCGAAGATGGAGGCGTTGCGGTTGGAGAATCGGCGCCCGTAGCGGCCGGGCTTGCCCGGCCGATGGTGCGGTGAGCAGGAACCCCGCCCGTGCGCGAAGCGGGTTTGCCCGGCCGATCCGTGCATCGCGCGTGATTCCGTGCGTACGACGTCGCGAAGATGGAGGGGTTTCGGTTGACGGATCGGCGCCCCAAGGGGCGCCGCTACAGACGTCGTTGGTGCACCGCGCGCGGTTCCGTAGGTACGACGCCACGAAGATGGAGGGGTTTCGGTTGAAGGATCGGCGCCCCAAGGGGCGCCGCTACAGGCCGATGATGCATCTCGCCGCTTCGTTCAGTCCCGCGTGCGGGATGCGCGTCAGGCGGCGGCGATGCGTGCTGCGTGATCGGCAGCGATCGTGTCGGCATGAGCGATCGAGTGCCGTACAGGGGCCGCCGGCTCAGACTGCGGAGCTGGGATTACGCGACCCCGGCGTACTACTTCGTGACGATCTGCACGTACCGCAGGATGCCGCTGCTCGGCCGGGTGACGGACGGCCGCATGCGGGAGAGCGAGGCCGGGCGGATCGTCCGGCGGGTCATCGACGAGTTCGAGCGCACGGAAGGCGCCCTGCGCGTGTTCGAGGTCGTCGTGATGCCGGATCACGTGCACGTCATCCTCGAGCTGCTGCCGGTCGAGAGGCCACGCACCCTCTCGGGGGTGATCGGAGCGATCAAGTCGATCTCCGCGCGGCGCATCAACGAGCAGCTCGGCCGAACGGGCCCCGTCTGGCAGCGGAGCTTCGCCGACCGGATCATCCGCGACGAAAGGGAGTTCGAGGCCGCCGTCGCATACATGCGCGACAATCCGCGCCGCTGGTCCGAGAAGTACGGCCCGTAACGGGGGATTGCCCCGCCGATGGTGCGTCGCACGCGATTCCGTGCGTACGACGCCGCGAAGATGGAGGGGTTGCGAGTGGAGAATCGGCGCCCCAAGGGGCGCCGCTACGGGCGCCGCTACGGGCACTGGGGGCCGGCGTCGAGTTCGGGGCGGCCGTAGGTCACCGCGGCGCAGTCGTCGCGGTAGAGGTGGTAGTACCCGTGGCCGGCAGGCGGGGTCGGGACGGCGAGCGGCACGCTGTCGCTGTCCTCGAACCGGCCCAGGCAGGTCGAGCGCGCGAAGTCGGCGTCGGCCAGCAGGTCCGAGAGCAGCCCGAAGACCGCCTCGACGCAGTTGGTCGGCGCGTCGTCCGAATGGAACAGCATGTCGTTGCTGAACAGCCCGTCCGGATTCTGGACCCGCAGGAAGTGCAGCCCGGTCGCCGCCGGCAGCGACGCCAGCCGCACGACGACCGTCTCGCCGTCGCAGTCGGGCAGGGTTCCGCCGGTCTCGCACGAGATCGTCCCGGGCACGCGCCGGCCGTCGACCCACAGCCGCGCCCCGGGCAGCACGTGCCGCGCGCTCATCGTCATCGTGGTCGCGCCGCCCGAGAGCCGCGGGAAGATCTGCTGGCCTGCCTGGGCCTGGATCTCCGAGAGCGTCCACAGCGCCGGCTGCGGCGCTCCCGGCGCAACGCCCGCTCCGGGCCACGCGATGAACGTCCCGACGAACGAGCCCGCGGCCGCCTGCGAGACCAGCTCGTCGCGCGTGTATGACACGAGCCCCGCACCGCGCTCGACGTACAGGCCCTCGCGCAGCGGACCGAACGGATCGCGGTACTGCAGCTCCACCGGACGCGCGCCCGTGCTGTCGACGAACACGCCCTCGGCCTCGAGCACGACCGCGCCGGCGCCGGCCGCACCCTCGAGCGCGTCGAGCAGGTCGGCGGTCTGCGCCGCGCCGGCCGTGTCCTCGCTGAGCGTCAGCGAGCGCGCGAACGCGCCGGACCAGCCGGTGCTGCCCTCCTCGACCATCTGCCAGATCTCGTCGGTGGCGCCGGCGATGCCCCACATCGTCCGCTCGACGAAGCCGTTGTTCTCGACGTCGGTCTCGAGCACGTTCTGGGCGTCGAGCACGTTGAGCCGCCCCTGCGGCAGGATCAGCCAGCGGTCGTACGCCCCGCGCCAGGTCGGCGCGTCCATCCCGGTGCCCACGGTCCCCGTGCTGACCCAGAACGGCATCCGGTGGCAGTTGCCGCAGTCCGGGTCGGTGTCGACGTGGAACGCGCGGAAGCCGTCCCGCGCCGCCGCGCTCAGTTCGTCGGTGTAGGCGCGGTCCCGCGCGGGCGGGTAGGGGACGCCGAGAATGAACCGCGCCAGCGCGTCGCGCTGGGCGCCGGTCAGGAACCCGCTCTTCCCCTCGTCGTTGACCGGGCAGTCGGTCTGGTCGCACATCGTCGAGCCGAGCGCCCCGTCGACCAGCACGCGCGCGCAGCCGAGCGCATCCCCGCGCTCGCAGTTCGGCGGATCGCTGCCCCACACGTTGGCCACGTTGTTGCCGCCGTACGGGTCGCCGGGAATCCCGTCCCAGTGGTAGGGCTCGGTGTCGCGCAGCCCGCGGATCGGCATCGTCGAGCGCGCGACGATCTGGTCGCACCCCGGCCCGCTCGGGAACGGCGAGAGGTTGCACTTCGGCGTGTCGAGCACCCACAGCAGCTGGTCGGTGTGCCCGTCGGGATGGCAGCTCGCGCACGAGAACGTCCCGGTGCTCGAGGCGCCCGCGTCGTTGAACAGGATCCGCCCCTGGCGGAACACCGGATCGGTCGGATCGTCGAGCGGGATCGTCGCCGTCACCGCGGGCGCCGCCGGGTCCGACAGATCGACCCGCGACACGCTGTCCTCGACGGCGTTGAGCACCCAGGCGCGCGTCGCCGCACCGGCGCCGTCGGCCTCGAGGGCGACGCCCCGCGGAACCGCGCCGACGTCGACCCGGCCGAGCACGGTGCCGGTCGCCGGATCCATCGTGAACAGCCTGTGCGATCCGGCCGCCGTGGCGACGAGCAGCGCATCGTCGGGGCTGACCGCGATCCCGAACGGCGTGGCCAGCGCCATGCCCGGCGCCGGGTCCGCCGGGGGCAGCGGCTCGAGTTCGATGAACGACGGCGCGCCGCACCCGCCGCTCTCGCAGCCGTCGATCACCGTGACGCGGTTGAGGAACGCGCGGTTCTCCAGTTCCGCCAGGCCGTGGCCCTGCGTGCCGGACAGCCCGTTGGCGTCGTTGCGCGCGTCGGTCTGCGCGACGAAGACCCGGCCCGCGGAGTCGACGGCGATCCCGTAGAGCAGCGTGCCGACCGTCTCGACGATCTCCACCAGCGTGTCGGTGCCGGTGTCGAACACGTAGAGATCGCGGTCCGGGATCGCCGGCTCGCGGATCAGGTCCGAGACGTATCCCTCGGACAGGACGTCGTTCTCCTCGAGCACGTGGGCGACCACGTCGAACGTGCACTTCGGGTCGAGCACCGGGAACAGGCAGCCCGAGAGCTGCGTCCGGTTGTTCGACTCGAACGGGAGCACGTAGAGGTGTCCGCCGTGCACGGCGATCGCCCGCGGATCCTGGGCGTTGATGTCGAGATGCCCGGTGACCGTGCGCGTTGCCACGTCGACGATCGCGATCCGGTCCTGGGAGGAGAGCGCGACGTAGGCCTTGGCGTCGCTCGCGAACGCGATGCCGACCGGCTCGTCGAAGCGCGTCGCCTTCGTCGTCGGGTCGAGGTCCTGGACCGTGGCGATCACCTGACGGTACGTCGCGCGGGTCGCGTCGAGGTCGATCACGCTGACCGTGTCGGAGACGTGGTTGGCGACCCAGAGTTCCCGGCCGTCGGGCCGGACCGCGAGGCTGACCGGCTCGAGGCCGACACGGATCCGGTCGACGACCTGGTTCGTCGCGGTCGTGATCACGTCGACCGTGCCCGCCGGCGTGTTGGCGACGTAGACGTACCCTCCGGCCAGCGCGAGCGGATGGAAGTGTGGGCTGAGCAGGCTGGCGTGGCCCGCGTCGGACGACGCGGCGCCGCTCGCCCCGGCTCCCGGCAGCGACGGCGCCACGACGAACGCGGCCAGCGCGGCCCAGACGATCGCGGCCCGGGGCGAACGACGGCGCGCGGACGCGCGCCGTGCGAAGCGGCGACGGTTCGGCATGACGGTCCCTCCTCCCTCGGTGCCCAGGCTTACAGCGTACGCCGAGGCTCTTTGCCGGAGCCATGAACGGGAGGTGACGGGCCGTGCCCGCCGGCCTCCTACGGCACCTCGCAGCGGTGCTGCATGCAGTGGAAGACGCCCGGGTAGCCCTTCTCGGCGCAGTCGGCGTCGTCGTTGCACTCGACGACGCACTCGCCGTAGCGGCAGACCTCGCCCTCCTCGGCGCATTCCCACGCCTTCGGCTCGGAGCACAGGCTGTCCATGCAGCGCGCCTTCCCCGTCGGGTAGTCGGCGTAGCACCACGCGCCCTGGTCGTTGAACAGCCGCCTGCAGTCGGCAAGGCACGCCCACGCCGGCGGCGGGTCCTCCCAGCAGTGGCCGACGCCCCCGCCGAAGGTGTCCGCGCCCCAGCACGAGCCGACGTCGCACGGCCGCTGCGCGTCGCACTCGCAGCCTGGGCCGCGCTCCTTGTCGCACTTCACGCAGATGCCCGTCGCCTTGCCGGAGAACATCCGCGTGCGGCAGGTCATCTCGCCGTCGTTGTCGTCACACCAGTGCTGTGCGTCGAAGTCCCCGTCGGGCATGAACGGCTTGTTGAGCGGGAACGAGTCCTTCGTCTCGCACAGGCAGTTCTCGCCGCCGGTGCACTGCGGCGCCTGCGGCGTCGGCTCGACCGGCTCGGGCCACTTGTGGAGGCTGCCCCTGTAGACCGCGTCGCCGACGGCGGTGATGTACCACGCGTAGGTGTCGTTGTTGCGCACGTCGCGCGCCTGGTGACCGCACGAGCTGCCGTTCTTGTTGCGGTAGGTCGCCAGGTGGCGGATGTTGTCGTGCCCGTACATCGCCTCGGTCTTCGGCGACTGGCCGCACCCGACGCCGTGCCCGTGGTAGTGGATGTCCTGGATCGCGACCCACGCCTTGCCCCACTTCGTCCACAGGTGATGCAGCAGCTCGTGCGTGATCGTGTGCGCCTGCGCCCAGCCGCTCATGTCGTCGAGGAAGTTGTCGCACAGGTGGATCTTGCCGCGGACGAAATGGTGCGCCGAAGGGTTCTTGTTCGAGTTGCACACCGTGCCCTGCGGCTCGGGGCAGATCAGCTCGACCTCGATGCCGCCGGTCTCGTTGGAGGTCATCACGTCCCACAGCTTGTCGACGGAGGTCTTGACCGCAGTGTGAAGACCTTGTCCGAGTACGGCCCGAACCAGTACTCCAGCGTGTAGTAGTCGGTGATCAGCGTGTCGTCGGACGCGTCGTCCGGATCCTCGCCCTTGTCGACGTAGTACAGCGGCTTGCCGTTCTTGCGCACGCCGGTGCGCGACCACAGGAACCGCCGCTGTTCCGACGACGGCCTGCTCGCGATGAAATGCAGGATCGCCCGCGCCGCCCACACGTTGTGATGGGCCCGCGCCCAGGCCAGCCGCACCTCGACGCAGTGCTCGTCGTCGTTGCACGGCTGCTTCGGGAAGTTCACCGGCGGCATCGCCGGATGAACCGTTCCCAGCGAGTGGAACTGCTGCCAGGTGATCCCCTCGCAGCTCGTCGGCGGGCGGTCCGTGATCGACGTCGACGCGGCCCCGGCGAAGACGAGCTGCGCGGCGTCGCCCTTGCCGGACAGGGGCAGCGCGGGAGCGACCGGGGCCCGCTTGCGCGCCCGTCGCGGCGCGCGCTTCGGCGGGGCGGCGAGGCGCTGGCTCGCCGGCGGCTCGACGCAGCGGATCGACCACCGCGGATCGGGCGCGGCGGCGATCCCGAGGTCCGGCGCGGGAATGTCCGGCGACGTCGCGACGTACTTGGTGCGTCCCGGCCGCTTGCGCGGGATCCGCGCCGGGCGCGCCTCGGTGTCGTCGCAGCGCCACCACGACGTCTGCTCGAGGCACAGCGTGCGGCGGTCCTCGCACAGCAGCTCCTGCCTGCCGGAGGTCCCCGACGAGCCCGGGCAGCCGAGGTCGCGGCACGCCATCCCGGCGCGCTGGGTGGCGACCCGCTCGAGGGCCGCGGCGAGCCGCCGGCGCGTCTCGTCCGGCGCCTCGCCACGCCGGCAGCGGCGCACCTCGACGCACGCGCGGTGGGTCAGCACCAGCCGGCCGCCGCACGACGGAGCCGGCTCCTCGGAGACGAGCCGGACA
>RFIB01000370.1 GCA_003695625.1 Acidobacteriota bacterium
CGCTCCTCGAGCCCGCCGCGGGCGCCGATCCACTCGATCGGGCTGCCCGGCCAGCGCTCGCCGAGCGCGCGCGCCACGGCCAGGCCGGGGAAGACGTGGCCGCCGGTCCCGCCGCCGGCGAACACGAGCGGCCGCTCACGCATCGAGTGTCTCCTGTTCGTCGGCGGGCTGCCGGCGCGTGTGGAGCGAGACGTTGAGCAGCAGCCCGGCGAGGGCGCACGAGGCGACGAGCGAACTGCCGCCGGTCGACAGGAACGGCAACGGCAGGCCCTTGGTCGGCAGCAGCCCGGTGACCACCGCCATGTGGCACAGCGCCTGGCCGGCGAGCAGCAGCGTCGCCCCGAGCGCGACGAACCGCCCCGCGGCGTCCGGCGCATGGCGCGCGATCGCGAAGCCCCGCCACGCGAGCAGGAGGAACCCGGCGAGCACGGCCAGCGTGCCGAGCAGCCCGGCCTCCTCGCCGATTACCGCGAAGATGAAGTCGTTGTCCGGCTCGGGCAGGAAGAACGCCTTCTGCGTCGACGAGCCGAGCCCGCGGCCCCACAGCCCGCCGGCACCCAGCGCGAGGTAGGCCTGCTTGAGCTGGTAGAGCCCCTCGGGAAAGCTCCTCAGGTCGGCGACGTCCCACGACAGCCCGGCGAGGTAGTCGCGGACCCGCTCGAGCCGGTAGCTCTCGAGCCACGTGAACAGCGCGAACAGCGCCGACCCGGCGCCGACCAGCCCGCCGATGTCGCGCCACCGCGCCCCGGCGGCGAACACCAGCGCGAGCGTCGCGCCGAACATCAGCGCCGGCGTGCCGAGATCGCGGCCCGCGAGCACGAGGCCGGCGAGCAACCCGCCGAGCAGCAGCGGGCGGGACAGCCCGGCGCGCGTGCGGATCTCCCCGCCGGCGCGGACCAGCGCTGCGGCGAGCACGAGCACGAGCACCGGCTTGGCGAACTCCGACGGCTGGATCGAGAACCCGCCGATGCGCATGAACCGGTGCGTGTTCGCCACCTCGGGCATGAACAGCACGGCGACGAGCGCCGCGCACGTGCCGAGCAGCAGCGGCCAGACGACCGTGCGCCGCACCAGCCGGCGGTAGTCGACGATCATCGCCAGGCCCATGACGAGCATCCCGGCGGCGAGGTGCACCAGCGAGCGGACGACGCCGACCGGCAGCGAGCCGCCGGCCGCGTCGCGGAACGCCCGCGCCGAGCCGGCGAACACCACGCCGGCCAGCGCGAGACCGACGACGACCAGCGCCAGCGTCGCGTCGGGCATCCGCTGCGGTGCGTGCCGGGTCATGACGCCGCCCCCGACAGGCTGCGCACGTGCTCGGCGAAGCGCCGGCCGCGCTCCTCGTAGCCGGTGAACTCGTCGAACGAGGCGCAGGCCGGCGAGAGCAGCACGACGTCGCCGCGGCGCGCGACCCGCCGTGCCTCCTCGATCGCCTCGATCATCGTCGGCACGAGCGCCAGCGGCGGAGCACCGGCCTGCTCGAGCGCCCGCGCGACGAGCGGGCCCGCCTCGCCGAACGCGACCGCCCGCGCCCCGCGGCCGGCGATCGCCGCGGCGAGCGGGGCGAAGTCCGCGCCCTTGTCGCGCCCGCCGAGCAGCACGACGAGCCGCTCGCCCGCCGTTCCGGCGAAGGCGTCGATCGCGGCCAGCGTCGAGGCGACGTTGGTCGCCTTCGAGTCGTCGACGAAGGTCACGCCGCCGACCTGGGCGACCGGGCACATCCGGTGCGGCAACGGGCGGAACGCGCGCAGCGCCTCGCGCAGCGCGTCGGGGCGCACGCCGGCGGCCCGGCTCGCGAGCGCGGCGGCCAGTGCGTTGACCACGTTGTGGCGCCCGGGCAGCGGCAGCTCGTCGAGCGGCAGCAGCGGGAGGTCGTCGCCGCCGGCGGCCAGGACCAGCATCCCGTCGCGCACGCCGGCGCCGGGCGCGCGCGGGGCGTCGGCGGACACCGCCCACCGCGGCTCGGCCAGCGCCGCGACCGCGCGGTCGAGCAGCGGGTCGCCGGCGCCCCAGACCAGCGGGGCGCCCGGCGCCCGCAACGCGGCGACGCGGCACTTGAGCTCGAGGTAGCGCTCGAGCGAGCCGTGCCGGTCGAGATGGTCGGGCTGGACGTTGAGCAGCACCGCCGCCGCGGCGCCGAGATCGCCGACCGTCTCGAGCTGGAAGCTCGACAGCTCGACCGCGTACCAGCGCGCGCCGGCGTCGTCGCGGACCGCATCGACGAGGGGCACGCCGTAGTTGCCGCAGGCCACCGCATCGCGCCCGTCCGCGGCGAGCATCGCGGCGACGAGCGCCGTCGTCGTGCTCTTGCCGTTGCTGCCGGTGATCGCGATCGCGCGCCCGCGGATCCGGTCGGCGACGAGGTCGATCTCGCTGACGACCGGGATCCCGCGCGCCCGTGCCGCGACCAGCGGCGGGCTGTCGGCCGGCACGCCGGGGGAGGCGACGACGAGCTGCGCGCGCTCGACCGGCACCGGCGCGTCCGGGCCGCACAGGAGCGTCACGCCGGCGGCCTGCAGCGCGCGGACCTCGCGGTCGAGCCGCTCGACCGGCTGGCGGTCGGTCGCCAGCACGGTGCAGCCCTCGGCGAGCAGGAACCGCGCCGCCGCCCGGCCGGAGCGGCCGAGTCCGACGATCAGGGCGGTCGTGTCGCGCTCGTACGGTCTCATCGCAGCTTCAGCGTCGCCAGCGAGGCCAGCGCGAGCATGATCCCGAGGATCCAGAACCGGATCACGACCTTGCTCTCGCTCCAGCCCTTGAGCTCGAAGTGGTGGTGCAGCGGGGCCATCAGGAACACGCGCCGCCCGCGCCAGCGATACGACGCCACCTGGACGATCACCGAGACCGCCTCGGCCACGAACAGCCCGCCGGTGAGCACGAGCAGCAGCTCCTGCTTGCAGATCACCGCGATCGCGCCGATCGCGCCGCCGAGGGCCATCGAGCCGACGTCGCCCATGAACACCTCGGCCGGATGGCAGTTGAACCACAGGAATCCGAGGCTCGCGCCGACGGCCGCCGCGCCGAAGATCGCCAGTTCGCCGGCGCCGAGCACGAACGGGATGCCGAGGTAGCGCGCGATGACCGCGTGACCCGCGCAGTACGAGAGCACGGTGAACGTCGCCAGCGCGATACCGGTGGTGCCGATCGCCAGCCCGTCGAGTCCGTCGGTCAGGTTCACCGCGTTCGCCGATCCCACGAGCACCAGTGCGGTGAACGGCACGAACGCCACGCCGAGATCGATCGGCGCCTCCTTGAAGAACGGCACGGTCAGCATCGTCGGGAAGCCGCCGCGCCAGAGCAGGAAGCCGATCCCGAGCGCGAGGATCGCCTGGGCGGCCAGCTTGCCCCGCGCGCTCAGCCCGCGGGTGTTCCGGTGGCGCACCTTGAGCAGGTCGTCCCACAGGCCGATCAGGCCGAAGCCGGCCATCGCCGCGACGACGTACCAGACGTACCGCTCGCCGAGATCGACCCACAGGGCGACCGGGACGAGCACCGCGGCGAGGATCAGCAGACCGCCCATCGTCGGCGTGCCCTGCTTGGCGAGGTGGGTGCTCGGGCCGTCGTCGCGCACCTGCTGGCCGAGCTGGCGCCGCGCGAGGAAGCGGATGATCGGCGGCCCGACGACGAAGCTGATCAGGATCGCCGAGACCGCGGCCAGCGCCGAGCGGAACGTGATGTAGCCGAAGACGTTGAACGGGAAGTAGTACTCGCGCAGCGCGAACAGGAGGTGGTAGAGCATCAGCAGGCCTCCCGTCCGCCGTGGCTCTCGGCGAGCCGGGCGACGACGCGTTCGAGGCCGACGCCGCGCGATCCCTTGACCAGCACCAGGTCGCCGGGAACGACCGTCGTCGCCAGCGCCTCGGCCGCGGCGTCCGCGTCGGCGTGGACGTGCACCTCCGGCAGGCCGGCGCCGCGTGCCGCATCGGCCAGCTCGCCGGCCAGCTCCCCGACCGCATGCAGCACGCCGACGCCGCGCCGGGCTGCGTGCTCGCCGATCTCGCGGTGCAGCGCCGCGGCCCGGTCGCCCAGCTCGAGCATGTCGCCGAGCACGGCGACGAGCCGGCGTCCGTCGCGCGCCTCGGCCAGCGCGTCGAGCACGGCGCGGACGGCGCTCGGGTTGGCGTTGTAGCTCTCGTCGACGAGCAGCACGTCGCCGGCCAGGCGCAGCACCCGGCCGCGGCCGCGCATCGGTTCGACGGCGCCGAGCAGCGGAGCCGCCTCGCGCGGATCGAGCCCGAGCGCCTCGGCGGCGGCCAGCGCGGCGAGGGCGTTCTCGGCGGCGTGCCGGCCCCACAGGCGCAACGCGACCGTCGTGTCGCCGACCGCGAGCGTCGTGCCGTCGATCGGGGAGGTCGACACGACGCGCCCCGCGATGTCGGCGGACGGGTCGTCGAGCGCGAACCAGCGCGCGTCGAGCCCGGGGGGCACCAGCGGCGCGAGCAGCGTGCGCGCCGCGGCCGGAAGCACGGCCCGCGCCCCGGCGGGCAGCTCCGCCAGCAGCTCCGCCTTGGCGCGCGCGATCCCCGCGATCCCGTCGGGGAAGAACCCGACGTGAGCGGTCCCGATGCTGGTGATCACGCCCACGTCCGGCTCGGCGATCCGCGCCAGTCCGGCGATCTCGCCCGGCGCGTTCATCGCCAGCTCGAGCACCGCGACCTCGGTCTCGTCCGGCAGGCCGAGGATCGACAGCGGCAGGCCCCACTGGTTGTTCAGGTTGCCGGGCGAGGCGGCGGTCCGGTAGCGCCCGGACAGCGCCGCGGCGATCAGCGTCCGCGTCGTCGTCTTGCCGGCGCTGCCGGTGACGGCGACGACGCGGAGCCCCCGGGCGCGCCGCTCGGCGCGGGCGAGCCGGCCGAGCGCGGCGGTCGTGTCGTCGACGAGCACGAGGGCCGCGCCGGGCGGCAGCTCGAGCGGGCGGGCGGCCACGACGACCGACGCGCCGGCCTGCACCGCCTGTCCGGCGTAGGCATGACCGTCGTGCCGCGGGCCCTCGATGGCGAAGAACACGGCGTCACGGTCGACGCGCCGCGAGTCGATCGTCACCCCGCGCGCGAGGCGCGCGGGATCGCCCGCGACCAGCCGGCCGCCGGTGTCGCGGGC
>RFIB01000371.1 GCA_003695625.1 Acidobacteriota bacterium
CTGCCGGGCGGCGCGGCGGCAGCCGTCGTCGCCGATCCGCCGGCGGAGCTGGCCGCAGCGCTGGCGGAGCGCGCCGGCGCGCGCGTCGCGGTGCTCGCCGCCGATGACGCGGACGCGCCGGAAGGTGCGGTCGTGCTCGACCGGCGCTGGTTCGCGTTCGGGCGTGCGACGCTCGACGGCGCGGAGCGGGCAGCCGCGGAGTTCCTGCGCCAGGCGCTCGACGTGGCGCCACAGACGGCGAGGGAGCCGGTCCCGTGAGCCGCTGGTCGCTGCTGACCTGGAACGTCAACTCGATCCGGGTGCGGCTCGAACAGCTCGTCGGCCTGCTCGAGCGCCACGCGCCCGACGTCGCCGTGCTGCAGGAGACCAAGACGGCGGATGACGGGTTCCCGCGGCAGGCGCTCGAGCAGGCCGGCTGGCACGTGACGACGTGGGGCCAGCCGACGTACAACGGTGTCGCGCTGCTCTCGCGCCGGCCCGCCGAGGACGTCCGGCGCGGCTTCGGCGACGAGGACGGCGAGCAGGCGCGGCTGCTCGCCGCGACGATCGACGGAATCCGCGTCGTCGACGTGTACGTGCCCAACGGATCGGAGGTCGGTTCGGACAAGTACGCGTACAAGCTCGCGTGGCTCGAGCGGCTCTGCCGGCTGCTTGCGGACGAGCGGGACGCCGGCCTGCCGCTGGTCGTCGCGGGCGACTTCAACGTGGCGCCGGACGAGCGCGACATCTGGGATCCGGTCGGCTTCGCGGAGAAGGTGCTGTTCAGCCCGCCGGAGCGGGCCGCCCTGGGCCGGCTGCTCGACCTCGGTCTCGAGGACGTGTTCCGCCGCCTCGTCGACGAGGGCGGTCACTACTCGTGGTGGGACTACCGGGGCGGGGCGTTCCGGCGCGGCCACGGGGCGCGGATCGATCTCGTGCTCGCCGACGCGTCGCTGGCCGCCCGCGCGACCGGCTGCACGATCGACGTCGCCGCGCGGCGGCTGCCGCGTCCGTCGGATCATGCACCGGTGATCGCGGAGTTCGCGCCGTGAGTCCCGACGACAGGCGCTTCCGGCTCGCCCTGTGGGGGCTGACCGCGCTCGCCGCGGTGCGCTATCTCGGTTACGCGTTCTTCACGCCGGACGACACGTACATCTACCTGCGCTTCGCACGCAATCTGCTCGAGCGCGGCGAGGCGTCGTTCAATCCGGGCGAGCCGACGTGGGGCTTCACCAGCGTGCTGTGGCTGCTGGCGATCTCCGCGCTGGGGGCGGTGCTGCGCGACCTGCCGACCGCCGCCAAGACGCTGAGCCTGCTGGCCAGCCTCGCGGTGCCCGCGACCGTGGCGCGGCTGGTCGAGCGCTGGTCGTCGAGCCGGCGCCTCGCGCTGCTCGCCGGGCTGGCGATGGTGGCCGAGACGTGGATGGCGCGCTGGTCGGTCTCCGGTCTCGAGGCCGGACTGGCGGCACTGCTGCCGGTCGCCGTCGTCCTGTGGTCGGCCGAGGCGCGCGCGGCAGGGCGCGTGCCGTGGCGCGCGGCGCTCGTCGCCGGGCTGGCGCCGTTCGTGCGGCCGGAGATGATCGGGCTCGCGCTGCTGTTCGCGGCGCACGGCGTGCTCGCGGAGAGCGGCCCCGCGTCGCGCCGGCTGCGGCGTGCGGCGGGGCCGGCGGCCCTGTGTCTCGGCACGGCCGGCGTCGGGCTGTTCGCGCTGTGGCTGGCCTTCGGCCGGATCGTGCCGAACACCGCCCCGGCCAAGGGCGCGCTCGAGGCGCCGCTGGCCGCACTGGTCCCTTCGCTGATGCGGATCGGCCGGATCCTCGCGTCGACCACCGCGGTCGAGCTGGCGATCCTCGTCGCCGCACTCGGCATCGGCATCGCCACCGGGCGGCGGGCGCGATGGCTCCCGGACGGGGAGGGACGGTTGCTGGCGCTCGCGTGGTGTCTCGGACTGGTCGGGCTGTACGCGGTGCGCGGCGTGACGGTCTACACGCGCTACCTGCTGCCGGTGATTCCGCTGGTCGTCGCCGGCGGGTTCGCGGCGCTCGTTCCGCTGTGGCGGCGCGGCGGGCGGGCGCAGGCGCTCGGCGCAGCCCTCGCCGGACTCGCGATCCTGCCGTCGATCGTGCTCGATGCGGTCGTGGTGCGCCCGGCGACGATGACGTACCAGCGGTCCGAGGAGGACGCGGCCGGGGCGATCGGACGCTGGCTTGCGCGGAACAGCGCGCCCGACGACGTGGTCGCGGCGTGGGACATCGGCGCGATCGGCTGGTACTCGCGGCGCCGGATCCTCGATCTCAACGCGCTGGTCTCGCCCGAGCTGCTCGAGGCCAAGCGGCGCGGGACGATCTGGCGCGAGATCGAGCGACGGCGCCCGGAGTGGCTCGTCGACGTCGACCCCGACCCGCGCCGCGCCGAGCGCGAGCTGCGGGCCCTGGCCCCGCGGCTGGTCATGCCGCGTCCGTTCGAGAAGATGTTCGTGCTGCAGGATCGCACGCTGTGGTACACGCTGTGGGACCTGCGCCCGCGCGAGGAGACGGGGGAGGACACGCGATGAGCCGCGCCGAGGAGTTCCGCGCGTTCCGCGAGCGGATGAACGAGAAGATCCGCGAGCAGGGACACCTGGGGATCAACCGGTTCTTCAATCTCGACACGCGCGCGTACGAGGACGGGGCGCTCGATGCGCGCACCAAGGAGATCGCCGGCCTGGTCGGCTCGCTGGTGCTGCGCTGCGACGACTGCATCGCGTACCACGTGCTGCGCTGCGTCGAGCTGGGGCTGACGCGCGACGAGCTGTTCGACGCCTTCAACGTCGGACTGGTCGTCGGCGGCTCGATCGTGATCCCGCACCTGCGCCGCGCGGTCGCCCTGCTCGACGAACTCGAGGTCGCCTGATCCGCGCCGCCGTCAGCCGCGTCCGACCATCTTCTCCGGGCGCACGTGCCTGTCGAACTCCTCGGCCGTGAGCAGGCCGAGTTCGACAGCCGCCTCCTTGAGGCTCTTGTTCTCGGCGTAGGCCTTCTTGGCCACCTTCGCCGCGTTGTCGTAGCCGATCACCGGATTGAGCGCGGTCACGAGCATCAGCGTGCGCTCGACCAGCTCGGCGATCCGCTCGCGGTTGGGCCGGATGCCGACGATGCAGCGGTCGGTGAACGACAGCGCCGCGTCCGCAAGCAGGCGGATCGATTCGAGCACGTTGTGCAGGATGACCGGCTTGAACACGTTGAGCTCGAGATGGCCGTTCATGCCGCCGATGTTGACCGCGACGTCGTTGCCCATCACCTGCGCGCAGACCATCGTGAGCGCCTCGGCCTGGGTCGGATTGACCTTGCCCGGCATGATCGACGAGCCCGGCTCGTTGGCCGGCAGGATCAGCTCGCCGAGTCCGCAGCGCGGGCCGCTGCCGAGCAGGCGGATGTCGTTGCCGATCTTGAACAGCGCCGAGGCGACGGTCTTGAGCGCGCCGTGAACGGCGACGAGCGGATCGTGGCTGGCCAGCGCGGCGAACTTGTTCGGCGCGGTGACGAACGGCAGGCCGGTGTACTCGGCGATCTTCGCCGCGAAGCGGGTCGCGAACGCGGGATGCGCGTTGAGCCCCGTGCCGACGGCGGTTCCGCCCTGGGCGAGTTCGTAGACCCGGGGGAGCGTGGCGCGCACCGCCGCGCGCGCCTGGTCGACCTGGGCGGCGTAGCCGGAGAACTCCTGGCCGAGGGTCAGCGGCACGGCGTCCATCATGTGCGTGCGGCCGACCTTGATGATGTCGGCGAACTCGCGCGACTTGTCGGCCAGCGCGTCGTGGATCCGGTCGAGCGCCGGCAGCAGCCGGTGGTGCAGCTCCTCCGCGGTGGCGATGTGCATCGCCGTCGGGAACGTGTCGTTGCTGCTCTGGCCGCGGTTGACGTGGTCGTTGGGGTGGACCGGGTCCTTGGTGCCGATCGTCCCGCCGAGCAGCTCGATCGCGCGGTTGGCGATCACCTCGTTGGCGTTCATGTTCGACTGGGTGCCCGAGCCGGTCTGCCACACGACGAGCGGGAAGTGGTCGTCGAGCTTTCCCTCGATCACCTCCTCGGCGGCGGCGACGATCGCCTTCGCGAGCCGCTCGTCGAGCACGCCCAGCTCGAGGTTCACCTCGGCGGCGGCCTTCTTGATCAGCCCGAGGGCCCGGATGGTGGCCCGCTTCATCCGGTGGCCGCCGATCGGGAAGTTCTGCAGCGAGCGCTGCGTCTGGGCGCCCCAGTAGCGGTCGGCGGGGATCTCCATCGCCCCGAGACTGTCGGTTTCGGTGCGGGTCTTCATCGCGACACTCCTTGGAGCCGGGAGGGGGACAGCGCCCCGAGTCTAGCGCCGAAGCGCCGGCCTGTCCGGCCGCGGCGGGAGGTCCGCCACAGCGGTCGGTACCCGGGCCCGGAGGGCTCCGGCAGGCGCCGGCGCGCGAGCCGGATCCTCCGCGCGCCGTCTCCACCGGCCTCCTCGGGGCTCCCGCTGCGCGCCACGCGGCGAGCCGGCGCACGTTCCGGGGCTGCCGGGCACCGCACGCCGGTTATCAGCAGTCCGTTCCCAAGTATGATTCGCGAAACGCTTACGCCTCGCCCGACCGGGACGGCGCCGCCTGTCCTTCCGGGAGAACCAGCAGAGTCGGGGCTGGCCAGCCAGACGGGCGCGGGGCGTTTGGCAAGGACGCTCGACGAGGGGAGAGGAGCGACA
>RFIB01000372.1 GCA_003695625.1 Acidobacteriota bacterium
ACCCGCCGTCGTCCGTGCCGGGCCGCCGCGATTCTCCCGTGGCTGGTGCGGTTCTCGGCTGCCGCCCTATGTTCGCCCCGAGCCGGCCGGCCGGAGGCGCCGCGGGTCGCGCGGCCCGCAGTCCGGACCGGCCCCGACCTCCCGGGGACCCCCGTGTCCCGGGGCGGAGAAGGGTGCGCGGTGCGCGGATCGCTCGACACGGCACGGACCCGGGTCCGCCCGGCCCCGGCGCGGCTCCCGGCCACGACGGCGCCGGCTCCGCCGGGCGAGCCGTCGCGGCTGCTGCGCGCCGTGCTGGTCGCGGCCCTGGTCGTCGCCTTCGCCGGCGTGCTCTACCTCGCCGCGCTGCCCCTGACCCTCGCCACCCGGGCCGTGCTCGCGGCCGCGATCGTCGCGGCGCTGGCCCTCGGCAGGCGCGTCGAGCTGCGCGGGTTTCCCCGGCTCGGCTACCTGCTCGCCGGCTCGTTCCTGACGCTGAGCTACTTCTTCTGGCGCACGACCTCGACGCTCGGCTTCCACGACCCGGCGAGCTTCACCGTCGCCGTGGCGCTGTATCTCGCCGAGATCTACGGCATCACGGTCTTCCTGCTCGGCCTGTTCGTCAACGCCGAGCCGTACGAGCGCAGGCCGGTTCCGCTGCCCGCCGACGAGTCGCGCTGGCCGAGCGTCGACGTGATGGTGCCGAGCTACAACGAGGAGCCGGAACTGCTCGAGACGACGCTGCTCGCGGCGCTGCAGATCCGCTGGCCGAAGGACAGGCTCCGCGTCTACCTGCTCGACGACGGCGGCACGCGCCAGAAGCGGAACGATCCCGACCCGGACAGGGCCCGCGAGGCGCGCGAGCGGCACGAGCGCCTCCGGGAGCTGTGCCGCCGGATCGGCGCGATCTACCTGACCCGGGACCGCAACGAGCACGCCAAGGCGGGCAACGTCAACGCCGCCCTGCCGAAGACCGACGGCGAGCTGGTGCTGATTCTCGACGCCGACCACGTGCCGACCGAGGACATCCTCGTCCGCACCGCCGGGCTGTTCCTGGCCGATCCGCGGCTGTTTCTCGTCCAGACGCCGCACTTCTTCATCAACCCGGATCCGATCGAGAAGAACCTCGGCACGTTCCAGCAGATGCCGGCCGAGAACGAGATGTTCTACGGCGTGATCCAGAAGGGGCTCGACTTCTGGGGCGCGTCGTTCTTCTGCGGCTCGGCGGCCCTGCTGCGGCGCCGGTACCTCGAGGAGATCGGCGGGATCAGCGGCGTGACGATCACCGAGGACGCGGAGACCGCGCTCGAGCTGCACGCGCGCGGGTACACCAGCGCCTACATCTCGCGGCCGATGATCTCCGGGCTCCAGCCCGAGTCGTTCACGGGATTCGTCGTGCAGCGGGTGCGCTGGGCCCAGGGCATGGTGCAGATCTTCCTGCTGCGCAATCCGCTGCTGCTGCCGGGTCTCGCCTGGCGTCAGCGGCTGTGCTACCTCAGCTCGTCGTTCTTCTGGTTCTTCGGCTACGCGCGGGTGCTGTTCGTGATCGCGCCGAGCGCGCACCTGCTGCTCGGCCTGCAGATCTACGACGCCTCGCTCGTCGAGTTCGCGACGTACGCGCTGCCCCACGTGCTGGCGGCCGTGCTCATCTCGCACCAGCTCTACGGGCGCGTGCGCTGGACCCTCACCTCGGAGCTCTACGAACTGATGCAGTCGCTGTTCGCCCTCGGAGGCATCATCAAGGTGATCCGCAATCCGCGGGCGCCGAAGTTCATCGTCACGCCCAAGGGGGAGCTGCTCGACCGCGAGTTCATCTCGCCGCTGTCGAGACCGTTCTACGCGCTGCTCGTGCTGGCGTGCGTCTCCCTCGCCGCGGGCGTCGTCCGGCTCGTCGCGGCGCCGGCCGAGCGCGACGCGACGGTGATCACGATGGCCTGGACGGTGTTCAACATGCTGGTCATCTTCGGCGGCCTGGGCGCCCTGCTCGAGCGGCAGCAGGTCCGCGCCAACCCGCGCGTGCCGTGCCGGCTGCCGGGCCGGCTGATGGCCGGCCGGCAGACGCTCGACGTCGAGGTGACCGACCTGTCGGTCGGCGGCGCCGGACTCGTGTTCCACGGTCCCCTCGACGCGCTGCGCAGCCTGCCCGAGCGCGGCTTCCTCGAGGTGACCAGCGAGCGCGGCGAGACGTTCACGCTGCCGGTCGAGCTGCGCCACGCGCGCGCGACGAGGCCGGGACGCTGCCTGTGCGGGACGCGATTCGCCCCGGCGGGCGTCGAGGACAAGGCGCGCATCGTCCGCCTCGTGCACGGCGATTCCGGGCGCTGGCTGCGGATGCTCGAGCAGCGCCACCGTCCGGTCGGCATTCTCGACGGGGCGGGCACGCTGGTGCGTCTCGGCATGCGCCAGGCCGGGCGGCACCTCGTGCGCCTCGCGACGGCCGGGGTCCGCCGTCTCGGAGCCGCGATGCGGCGGCCGGGCGAGGTGGCGCCGTGAGCGCGGCGCGGGTCCGGATCGCCCTCGCCGCGGCGCTCGCGGTGCTCGCCGGCGCGGCGCTCGCGGCGTCGGCCGCGGACGGCGCCGCGGTCGAGCGGAGCCTCGCCTCGTTCAGCGCCGAGCGCGGCCCGCTGCGGCTCGAGACCGCGTCGTCGCGGCGGAGCCTGTGGATCCCGGTCGCGCGGCGCGTCGCACTCGAGCGCGTCGTGCTGCACCTCGAGCTGACCAACTCGATCGCGCTGCTCGGCGAGCGCTCGCAGCTCACCGTCGCGGTCGGCGGCCGCGTCGTCGGCCAGATCCCGCTCGCCGGCAAGCGTCCGCTGGTCGAGGCCGACCTGCCGATCGACCCGGCGCTGCTCGAACCGGGCTACAACGAGCTGCAGTTCCGCGTCTCGCAGCACTACACGATGACCTGCGAGGACCCCGCCGCCCCGGAGCTGTGGACCGAGATCGATCTCGCGCGATCGCACCTGCGGGCGGTGGTCGTCCCCCGGGCGTGGCCGGTGCGGCTGTCCGAACTCGGCGACGTGTTCGACCGGCGCCTGTGGGACCGCTACGCCCTCGAGCTGCTCGTCCCGCCGCGGGACGACGACGACGTGCTGCGCCCGGCCGCGCTCGCCGTCCAGGGAGTCGCGCGCCGGCTGCGCTACGTGCCGCCCCGCCTCGTCGTCTCCCGGCTCGCGACGCGGCGGACGCGTCCGCTGGTCGAGGAGCTGGCCGGCCGGGACCGGCTCGCGCTCGGCCTCGCCGCGGAACTCGCTCCGCTGCTCGGCGAGCGCTGGACGCGCACGGTCGACGGCCCGGTCCTCGCGGTGCGCCCGCTGCCGCGCGATCCGGCCCACGTGCTGGTCGTGATCACCGGCCGGAACGACGACGAGCTGCTCGACGCCGCGCTCGCCTTCGCCCACCTCGAGCAGCCGCTGCCGGACGCGGCGCGGACGACGATCGAGCGGGTCGAGCTGCCCGACCTCGCGACCTACTCGGCGCCCGGCGCGGTCCACGTCAACGGCGAGTACCGGTTCGCCGACCTCGGCTTCGAGACGACGACGCTGCGCGGCCTCGGGCCGGGCGGCGTGAACCTCGAGTTCACCATGCCGCCGGACCTGTTCGGCAGCGAGGACCGGCACGTCGAGCTGTCGCTGCATCTCGCGTACGGAGCGGCGCTGCGTCGCGACTCCGTGCTGAACCTGATGCTCAACGGACGGTTCGAGAACGTGATCCACCTCGACGAGCCGGACGGGGCCGTGTTCCGCGACTACCGGATCTCGATCCCGCTGCGCTCGTTCGAGCCGGGGGCGAACGTGCTGTCGTTCGTGCCGCGCTGGATGCCGGAGGTCACCGGCGAGTGCCAGGCGATCCAGGACGGCAACCTGATGCTGACGCTGTTCGACGACTCGCGGCTGATCATGCCCGACGCCGACCACGTCGCCCGGCTGCCCGACCTGCGCCTGCTCGCCCGCACCGGCTATCCGTTCACGGTCGACCCCCAGGGAGGGAGACTCGCCGTGCGCTTCGGCGACCGCGAGCCGCAGACCGTCGCCGCGGCGCTGACGCTGCTGGCGCGGATCTCCCAGCATCTCGACTACCCTCTGCGCGACGTGGTCCTCGGGACCGCCCCGCCGCCGCCGGACCGGGACGTGCTCTGGGTCGCGGCGGCGGACACGCTCGACGAGGAGTTCCTGGCCGGCGCTCCGGTCGTGGTCTCCGGCGAGGCGAGCGAAGTCGGTCATCCGCAGGTCGTCGGGCGCCGGCCGTGGGAGCGGCCGCGGGGACCGATCGGGCGTCTTCTGCACTGGATCCGCGAGGGCCTGCCGGAGACGGTGCCGGCTGATCGGCGGCCGGCGCCGGCCACGGCGCGGACCCGCCAGCGGACCGGGCTGGGCCGCTACGCCGTGCTGATGGAGTACGAGCGGCCGGATGCGCCGGGGCGCGCGGTGGTCCTGCTCACCGCGGCCGATCGCGCGCGCCTGGCCGCGGCGGCCGGCCAGCTCGTCGACGGCGACGTGTGGTTCGGGCTCGAGGGCGACACCGCGATGTGGCGCGATCCCGACAGTCTCGAGACGGCGCGCCTCGGGGACTCGTTCATCGTCGGCACCCGTCGTGCGTCCGCGCGGCTGGCCTTCCTGTTCTCGCTCAGGCCGCTGCTGGCGGTCCTCGTCGTCGCGCTGCTGCTCGCCGCCGCCACGTTCGTCGCGCGGCGCCTGCTGCGCATGCGGCGGGAGCGGCTGGACGCGGCGAGCGCGGCCGATGCTCCGTGAGCGGCCCGCGCGGCGCGTGGCGCCGTGGCTCGGGCTGCTGCTGATCGCGGCGGCGGGCTGCCGCGGACGCCCGCCCGCGCCGCCGGACCCGGAGCCGTGGCACGCGTGGCGCCGCGCGCACCTCGCCGCCGCCGGCCGCGTGATCGACGGCGGCCAGGGCGGGATCAGCCACTCGGAAGGGCAGGCGTACGGCATGCTGCTGGCCACCGCCTGGCACGACGAGGCGACGTTCGACCGGATCTGGGACTGGACGCGGGCCCACCTGGCGGTCCGCGACGACGGCCTGCTCGCGTGGCGCTGGGAGCCGGGGCCGGACGGCGGACGGATCACCGACCGCAACAACGCCACCGACGGGGACCTGCTCGCCGCGTGGGCGCTCGTCCGCGCCGCGCGCCGCTTCGGGCGGCCCGAGCTGCTCGACGCCGCGCGCGCGCTCGCCCGCGCGGTGCGGCGCACGGTCGTGCGCGCGTCGCGCCACGGGCCGGTGCTGCTGCCCGGCGCCGAGGGCTTCGTCCACGACGGACAGACGACGGTCAATCTGTCGTACTGGATCTTTCCCGCCCTGTCCGACCTGGCGGCAGTCGACCCCGATCCGGTGTGGCAGGCGCTCGACCGCTCCGGCCGCGCGCTGGTGCGCGCCTGCCGCTTCAGCGAGCACGGGCTTCCCGCGGACTGGATCACGCTCGCCGATCCGCCGCGCCCTTCGCGGCGGTTCGCCCCGCGCTTCGGGTATGACGCCGTCCGCGTGCCGCTGTACCTCGCCTGGTCCGGGCGGATCGACCGCGCGCTGTTCGAGCGGCTCGACGCGTTCTGGCGCGCGGCCGGCGAACGGCCGCCGGCCTGGGTCGATCTCGTCACCGGAGAGACCGGCGAGCCCGCGCCGGACGGATTCCTCGCCGTGCGCGGCCTCGTCGCGCGGAGCCTGGCCTCGCCGCGCGTGGACTCCGCGGCGGAGATCCCGGTTCCGGCCGGCGGGGGCTACTACTCGGACACGCTGGCGCTGCTGGCGCTCGTCGCGGCGCACGAGGCGGGCGGACGATGACCTCGTGCAGCCGCGTCGCGGCCGGTCTGCTCGTCGTCGCGCTCGCGTCGGTTGCCGCCGGTTCCGGCGCGGAGACGGCGCCGGCGACCGGCTGGGAGCTGGTCGTGCTGCGCTCGCCGTCGCGCGAACTGGTCGAGTCGGTCCGCGACGGCGTGCCGGCGGCGGTCGCGGACCGGCTGTCGGTCGTGCGCCGGGCGGGGGAGTGGGCGCTGGTCGGCGGGCCGTTCGCCGGCCGCGCGGAGGCCGAGGCGCTGCGCGCGCGGCTCGGCCCGTGCTGCGCCGGCGCGGCGATCGTGCCGGCGGCGG
>RFIB01000373.1 GCA_003695625.1 Acidobacteriota bacterium
AAGGCCACCAAGCGCAAGACCACCAAGCGCAAGGCCACCAAGCGCAAGGCCACCAAGCGCAAGACCACCAAGCGCAAGACCACCCGCAAGAAGGCCGCGAAGAAGGCCACCAGAAAGAAGACGACCCGCCGCAAGACGGCAACAAGAAAGACCGCGCGCTGAGGAGTCGGCAGCGCAGAAAGAACGCAAGAAACACATCCAAAAGACCCTTCGAAGGGATGAAGAGCGCCGGTTCCGGCGCTCTTTTTTTGGTGTCCGGCTATCCTTTCGGCCACCGATGTCCGCCGACGAGGCTCCGATGAGATCGGCCGTACTTCCCTACGGGACCCGTCCGCTCGCCCTTCCGGCACGGATCGCCGGGCTTCCGCGCCTCGAGGCGCCGGAGCGGCACGACGTTCCGGCCGGAGCCGCGGCCCTGCGCAACGCCGCCCGGAAGGCCGTCGCGCGCCTCGCCCCGGCTCCCACCCGGAACCCCCGCCTGGCCGTCGTCGTTCCCGACCGGACCCGGCCGCTGCCGCTCGACGGGGTGCTCGCCGCGCTCGGTGATGCGATCTCCCGGCACTGGCCCGAAGCGCCGGCTCCGGTTGTCGTCCCGGCGTCCGGCATCCACCGTCCGATGACCTCCCGCGAGATCGAGGAGCTGATCGGACGTGACGCGGCCCGCCGCTTCCGGATCGCGCCGCACGATGCGGACCGTCCGGCCCTGCTGATCGGCACGACGCGATCCGGGATTCCCGTCGCGCTGCATCCGGCGGTGGCCAAGGCGGACGGTGTCCTGCTCGTCGGACGGATCGTCTTTCACTACCTCGCCGGGTTCGGCGGCGGGCGCAAGCTGCTGGCTCCGGGGGTGGCCGCGCGCGCGACCGCCCTCGCGGTCCACCGCCGATGTCTCGCCTCCCCGCCCGCGTGCGGCAGGCACCCGAACGCATGCGCCGGGCGTCTCGAGGGCAACCCCGTGCACGACGCCGCGTGCGAGGCCGCGCGGCTGGTCCCGAACGCGGCGGCGCTTCACGTGGTGACCGGCACGCGCGGTGCCGTGATCCGGATCGAAGCAGGAGACCCTGTCTCGGACCATGCAGCGATCTGCAGGGACTACGCCGCGGCTCACCGGGTCCGCCTCGACGACCCGCTGGACGCGGTGCTCGTCTCCGCCGGCGGCCATCCTTCGGATCGGGATCTGGTGCAGGCACACAAGGCGCTGGACGCGATCGCTTCCGTCGTCCGGCCGGGAGGGCTGGTGCTTCTCGCCGCGCGCTGCCGGGACGGGATCGGCAATCCGGAGGTTGCGCGGGCGCTCGCCGTCCCGTCGACCGTGCAGCTCCTCGACGCGCTCTACCGCAAGTTCACGATCGGCGGACACACGGCGCTCGCGCTGAAGGAGAAGTGCGCGCGCTTCGACGTCCGCATGCTGACCGAACTCGACGATGCCAGCCTCGCCGCCTGCGGTGCGCGGCGTCTCGGATCGCTCGACGAGGCGGCGATCCTGCTCGACGCCGTCGCCCGGGCCGGGGGGCGGGTCGCCTGGGCTCCGCGCGGAGCGAGCCTGCTCTACGAACTCGTCTCGCCCGCGGGCGTTGCGCCGTCGCCCGGCGGCAGCGTCGCGCCCGGACGGTGATCGCGCGCCCGGTACGACGAACGGACCAGCGGTCCGGCCTCGACGTGCCGGAAGCCGAGTTCCCTGCCGATCTCCGCCAGGCGCGCGAACCGTTCCGGGGTCACCCAGCGCCGGACGGGCAGGTGATCCGGCGTCGGCTGCAGGTACTGGCCGATCGCCAGCACGTCGACGCCGCATGCGGCGATGCGGGCCATCGTCGTCTCGAGCTGCTCGTCGGTCTCGCCGAGCCCGACCATCAGCGCGGTCTTCGTCGTTCCGCCGAACTCGGCCTTGCGCCGCGACGCCTGGGCCAGCAGCTCGAGCGAGTGCTCGAACCGCGAACCCGGCCGCGCGATCCGGTACAGCTCGGGGACGGTCTCGATGTTGTGCGAGAACACCTGCGGCCGCGCGGCGAGCACCTCGTCGAGCGCCCGCCCGGGAGCCTGCTTGAAGTCGGGCGTGAGCACCTCCACCGCGCAGGCCGGCGCGCGGTCGCGGATCGCCTCGACGACGCGGCGAAAGTGCGAGGCGCCCCCGTCAGGCAGATCGTCGCGATCGACCGAGGTGATCACGACGTGGTCGAGCGCGAGCGTCGCCACGGCTTCGGCCAGCCGCGCCGGCTCGCCGGGATCGGGCGGAGAGGGCGGCCGTCCGGTCGTCACGGCGCAGAACCCGCAGCGCCGCGTGCAGACGTCGCCGAGGATCATGAACGTCGCCGTGCCCGCCGACCAGCACTCGTAGACGTTCGGACAGCGCGCCTCCTCGCAGACCGTGTGCAGGCGGTGGCGACCGACCAGGTGCCGCACCCGGTTGAAGGCGGGACCGGTCTCGAGGCGGATGCGGAGCCAGGCGGGCTTCCGGCCCGCCGATGGGGCCCGGCGCGCCCGACCCGCAGGCGAGTCGGGGCTGGGCACGTACGGCCTGCGCGGTGAGGACATCGGCTCTCCAGTGATCGCTCCTGGCGCGAAGGCCGGGAGCGCCGGGGATCGTACCGCGGTGCGCCGGACGCGGCGAACGGACCGCGGCACGCACGGCGACCGCCGGGACCTCTCAGAGATCGACCATCGGATCGCGCTCGTAGGCCGAGCCGATCTGGCACAGCCGGCGCAGGACGTGGGAGAAGACCCCGTACAGCTTCTCGAGCGTCTCGACGTCGGTGATCCGGCCTTCGGCCTCGAGATACAGCTCGTCGACCCCGTCCGGGAACTCGGGGCCGAACCACCCCTCGTCGTCGCGCACCTCGAGCCGCTCGAGCCGCTCGCAGGCGAGCATCCGGCGCCGCAGCTCCTCGTCGTCGAACAGCCGCCGCACCTCCCGCTCGGAGTTGGCGCGGATGACGAATGCACGGTCGAACTCCGGGTCCCCGATCGTGATGTCCTGGCTTCCGAACAGCGAGGCGAGGTCGAGCATCAGGCTGCGGCGGACGACCGCGAAGCGGAAGCCGTCGAGGTTCACGTAGGCGGCACGGAACCGGGTGACGACGGCGGAGCCCCGGCCGGCCATCTCGGTGTGGACATCGAGCGTGACGGTGAACGGGGGGCTCTGGACACGCAGCGGACGGCCGTCCCACTGCCCGTCGATCACGTCTCCTTCGAGCTGGCGCCAGACGGCGGCCTCATGCTTGCTGAAGCAGTCCCGCTTGACGTCGCCCATCGCTCGCCTCTCCCTTCCGGCCCGGCCCGTTGCGCCGACGCGGCTGCATCGATGATCGCCCACCGGGTCGACGGCCGGCAAGGGGCTGGCGCCGGCCCCCCGGATTCGGGATCATCGGCGTCCGCCCGCGGGGGCCCCCCGCCGAGGATCGAGCTCATGTGCCTGCCGTTCGACGACGTGGACCGACTGTGCGTGAACACCCTCCGCGGCCTGGCGATCGACATGGTCGAGACGGCGCGCTCCGGCCATCCGGGCCTCCCGCTCGGCGCCGCGCCGATGGCCTACGTGCTCTGGCAGCGGCACCTGCGGTTCGATCCGTCGGATCCCGCCTGGCCGGACCGGGACCGCTTCGTGCTCTCCGCAGGACATGGCTCGGCGCTGCTCTACGCGCTGCTCCACGCCTACGGGTTCGACCTGCCGCTCGACGAGCTGCGGCGGTTCCGCCAGTGGGGCAGCCGCACGCCGGGACATCCCGAGCACGGCCTGACGCCGGGCGTCGAGGCGACGACCGGACCGCTCGGCCAGGGCACGGCCGTGTCGGTCGGGATGGCGATCGCCGAGCGCTTCCTCGCGGCGCGCACCGCGGATATCGGCGAGCGCCTGGTCGACCACGTCACGTGGGCGCTGGTCTCCGACGGTGACCTGATGGAAGGCATCTCGGCGGAGGCAGGGTCGCTCGCCGGACATCTCGGGCTCGGCAAGCTGGTCTACCTCTACGACAGCAACGGCATCTCGCTCGACGGGCCGACCGCGGTGACGTTCACCGAGGATGTCGCGGCCCGGTACCGCGCCTACGGCTGGCACGTGCTCGACGTCGCCGACGGCGACCACGACCTCGACGGCATCGACGCCGCGCTGACCGCGGCGCGCGCCGAGACCGACCGCCCGTCGCTGGTGATCGTGCACACGACGATCGGCTACGGCGCGCCGCACAAGGCCGGATCGCACGCGGCCCACGGCAGCCCGCTCGGAGCCGACGAGGCCGCGGCCACCAAGCGTGCCCTCGGCCTCGACCCCGGCCGCTCGTTCGACGTTCCCGCTCCGGCGCGCACGCGCTTCGCCGCCGGGACCGAGCGGGGGCGCGAGGCCCGACGGGCGTGGCGCGCGCGCGTCGAACAGCTCGACGCCGAACAGGCGCGACGCCTCGAGCAGACGCTCTCGGCGCCGCTGCCCGACGGGTGGGCCGACGCGCTGCCGTCGTGGGACGCGGGCGAGAAGATCGCGACCCGCGCGGCGGCGGGCAAGGCGCTCGCCGCGCTGGCCGAACGCATTCCCTCGCTGCTCGGAGGCGACGCCGATCTGGGCAGCTCGACCAAGACGCGCCTTCCCGGCGAGGCGGACTTCGACGGCAGAACGGGCGCCGGCCGGAACATCCGGTTCGGCGTGCGGGAGCACGCGATGGGCGCGATCGCCAACGGGCTCGCCTACCACGGCGGCGTCCGGCCGTTCACCGCGACGTTCCTCGCCTTCTCGGACTACATGCGCCCGCCGATCCGGCTCGCCGCGCTCGACGGCCTGCGGGTCGTGTTCGTGTTCACGCACGACTCGATCGGCGTCGGCGAGGACGGTCCGACGCACCAGCCGGTCGAGCAGGTGGCGGCCCTGCGCGCCATCCCTGACCTGTCGGTAGTCCGCCCCGCCGACGCCCACGAGGCGCGCGAGGCGTGGTGCTGGGCCGTGGAGCGCGCGCGCGGTCCCGTCGCGCTCGTGCTGACCCGCCAGAGCGTTCCCGTGCTCGAGCAGACGGCCTCCTCGGCCCGCGACGGGCTGCGGCGCGGCGGCTATGTGCTCGCCGACGTCGGCTCCGGACGCCCCCGGGTCGTGCTGGTCGCGACCGGGTCCGAGGTGCACCTGGCGCTCGAGGCGGCCGACGCGCTCGCGAACGACGGCATCGCCACGCGCGTGGTCTCCATGCCGTGCCGCGAGACGTTCGAGGCTCAGCCGCCGGACTATCGCGAGCAGGTCCTGCCGCGCGACCGCGAGGCCACGGTCGTCGTCGAGGCCGGGGTCTCGCTCGGCTGGGGCCGCTATCTCGTGCCCCGCGGGGCGTTCGTCGGCGTCGAGCGCTTCGGTGCGTCGGCGCCGGGCGGCGAGGTGCTCGCCCGCTACGGGCTGACGGCGGACGCGATCGCCGAGGCCGCCCGCGGCTGTCTCGCGGGGCGGTGAGGGCGAAGAGAGGAACACACGGTGCACGGGTACCCGCTCGTCGTCCCGATCCAGGTCCGATGGCGTGATCTCGACCCGCTGGACCACGTCAACAACGCGGTGTTCGTCACGTACCTCGAGTACGCGCGGATCCGGGCGTGGCAGCGCTTCCTCGAGTACTCCCGGGGCAGTGACGTTCCGTTCGTGGTGGCGCGGATCGCGATCGACTACCGCCGGCCGATCCGGCTGACCGACGAGGTCAAGGTCGGCGTCCGCACCGCGCGCGTCGGGCGGCGCAGCTTCACGTACGAGTACCGGATCGAGGCCTCGGGCGAACTCGCCGCGGAGGCGGAGAGCGTCCAGGTCCTCGTCGACCACGCGGGCGGGCGGACCGTCGAGGTGCCGCCCGAGATGCGTCGCGCGCTCGAGGAGATGCGAGGCGATCAGGACTGACCGCCGTCACCGGGTTCCGGCAGCAGCCCCTGACGCGCGAGCCAGGCCAGCGCGCCCTCGCGATCGCTGAACGCACCGTCGAGCTGGGCCTCGTACGCGGCATCGAGCAGCCGGCCCATCCGCGGCCCCGGAGCGACGCCGACCGCCAGCAGGTCCCGTCCGCGGAGGACGGGCTCGGGGGCCGCCAGATCGGCCTCGATGCGCCGGGCGAGTTCGAGCATCGCCTGCATCGGCTCGGGAACACCGCCGGGAAGCGGCGGGCGCCCCGACGCATCCGCCTCGACCAGTCGCGCGAGCATCGGGATCGTCTCTCCGCCGTCGGCAAGCGAGCGGGCCAGACGCCGCACGTGCCGTGCCGAGCCGCTGAATCCGAGGTGCGCGAGGTGATGGCGGCTGAGCACGACGACGCGGCGTGCGAGGCGTCGCGGTGTCCCGATGCGATCGAGAAAGCGTTCGATCGTGGCGACGGCTTCCGTGTGTCCCGGTGACCGGATGCGGCCGTCGGGATCGGTGCGCGTCGTCTCGGGCTTGCCCAGGTCGTGGCACAGCGCGGCGAGAACCAGCACGACCCGGTCCTCGTCCTCCAGCCGGTCGCGGCGCGCGATCCGCGCGGCGGCATCGGTGACCAGGGCGGTGTGCACGAGCACGTCCCCTTCGGGATGCCACTGCGGATCCTGCGGACACCCCTCGAGCCGCGCGATCTCGGGGTAGAGCGCGATCCATCCCGTCTGCCGCAGCACGTCGATCCCGCGCGAGGGGACCTCCCCCCTGGCAGCCCACTTGAACCACTCGCCCCAGACGCGCTCGATCGCCAGGGCGTCGGCCTCGTCGCGCAGGCTGCGGCACAGGCGTGCGGTCTCGGGGTCGAGCGTGAAGTCGAGCCGGGCAGCGAGCTGGAAGCCGCGCAGCACACGCAGCGGATCCTCGACGAAGCGGGGACCGACGTGCCGCAGCAGCCGTCGTGCGATGTCCGCGCGCCCGCCGAAGAAGTCGAGCAGCTCCCTCGACAGCGGATCCCAGTACAGCGCATTGCAGCGGAAGTCGCGCCGCTCGGCGGCCTCGCGCGGCGACATGCCCGGATCGGGCTCGACGAGAAACCCGCGATGTCCGCGGCCGGTCTTGCTCTCCCGGCGCGGCAGGCCGACGTCGAGGTCGATCCCGCCGTCGAGCACCATGTGGAACACGCCGAACGAGCGGCCGACGCGGTGGACGGGCGCGAGCGACGAGAGAACCTGCTCGACGCGGTCGACGGGCAGGCCGTAGACCTCGAGGTCGAAGTCCTTGTCGCGGGGTCGGCCGAGCAGCGCGTCGCGCACCGCGCCGCCGACGACCATCGGCCGCCCTCCGGCGGCCGCCAGCGCCTCGACGACGGCCGACACGGCCCCCGGCAGAGGGAGATCGAAGTCGTCCTGGCCGCCGTGACTCAACGCCGCTCCTCCCGCGTGCCGGCCGCTCCGGCCTGTCGGGGCGCTGATCGTATCGCGAGACCGGGCACTAGAATCGGCGCGTGGAGCGGACGTTCGAACAGATCCTCCAGGGGCTTGCGGAGGCGCTGGCCGGGCTGGAGACGGTGCGCAACCGGGACTACCTCCGGGACCTGCAGCTCGAGCTGGCCGAGCTGGGGCGGCGCCACGCCGAACTCGTGGAGCGGGCCGCGGCGCTCTCGCGACGGGTGGCCGAGCTGGAGGAGAAGACGGCGGCGGTCGACCGGCTCGTCGAGGACGAGCAGGGCCTGTGGCGGCCCGGCGACGAGGATCCCGGGCCCTACTGTCCGGCGTGCTGGCACGATGACCGCAAGCTGATCCTGCTCTGGTCGCCGTCTTCCGGCGGACCTCGCGCCTGCCCCCGCTGCGGCGGGCGCCCCTGACGCGGGCCGCCGTTGCCCGGGCCCGACGCCCGGACCTATATCTCGCCATGTACGGGACTTCCGGAGCTTCGCCCGGCTGCGCGAGCCGCGGCGCGGCTCCGGCGAGGGACACGATGGCGCACGTCGAGGGCAGCGTCGAGGATCACCTGCGCCGCGTGCGCTCGCTCCACGCCCTCGTGACGTCGGTCAACCTGATCGAGCTCGAGGAACGCGATCTCGAGACGATCCGCAACGAACTCGTCCCCGCGGTGCACAAGGTGCTGCGCGCCGCGCTCGCCGTCTTCGAGAGACTGGCCAAGGACTTCGGCGAGGAGTCGGACGCGCGAGGCCGACCGCTGCGCGACGACGCGCTCGCCCAGGAGATCGCCGACCTGTGCTTCGTCGCCCGCATGGAGCTCGGCCCGCGAAGCGCCGACCTCGAGCGGCAGGCGAAGATCGACGACAAGTGGAGCCTGCTCTCGTCGTGCTCGCACGCGTTCGGCTGCGTGATCAAGGCGATCTTCGCGCTCGAGCCGCGGCTGGCCGAGCTGGCGGGCGAGAACACGCAGATCGCCCGGCACCGCTCGGTGGGCGATGCCGTCCGCATCCGGCGCGTGTATCACAACTTCTACCGCCAGGTGATGCTCGACGGCACGCCGACCCCCGAGACGATCCATCAGCGGATGCAGCGGATCGCGGACGCGATGGACAGGCTGATCGCGTCTCCCGTCTACCCGCGACTGCGGGGCTCGGACCGGTGCCAGATCCGCCGCCTCGAGGAACGCGTCGACCAGTGGCTCGCGCAGGGCGACGACGAGCGCAGTCCGTCCGAGGGTCTGTCCCTCTGGCGCGACCTGTCGGCGCTCTCGGCGATCTTTCTCGAGATCCGGCGCCGCCAGGAGCTGATCGAGTACGACCGCCGGACGCTGGCCGGACTGCGGCCGCTGATCGCCGAGCGCCCCGTCGAGGCGACGCCGGACGCTCCGATCATCGCCGCGCTGGAGACGGTGACCGCGCGCGACGAGGAGATCGACCGGATCGTCGAGGACCCGTCCCGCTGGACCTGCGGGAGGGTGCTCGAGGTGATCGACCGGGTCCTGGCGGACATCGAGACCACCGAGGGCGCGGCGCCCGGAGTCGCTGTCCGCTGAGCGGGGTCCGCTGAGCGGGCGGGAGCCGCTCACGCTCCCCCGGTCGTCGTGTCGCGGCCGGGCGGTGCCTGCGTGACGGCCCGGCAGTAGCTGCGCGCTTCGGCTGGAAGCCCGGGATCGGCCAGCGCGCGGCGGCAGTGCGCCGCGGCCCGCTCCGGCAGACCTCGCCTGTCCGCGACGAGCGCCAGACCGAACCATGCCCGGCCGAGGTCGGGGAGAAGCTCCGTCGCCTGCCGGAACGCCGCCTCGGCTCCCGCCAGGTCGCCGGCCTTGGTGCGGCGCGCGCCGACCGACAGCAGGAGATTCGGGTTGCCCGGCCACCGCGCGAGGGCCTGCTCGAGCGGAACCAGGGAGCGGACCGGATCGGTCTCGCAGGAGAACACCACGGCCGCCGCGATCCCTGCGGTCTCCCGGTTCGGTGTCCGCGCCATCGCACGCCGCGCCGCCGGGAGGGCCCGCCGGCAGTCCCCGAGCGCCTGCCAGGCCGCGGCATCCCGGATCTCGCGCTCGGCCCGGTAGACACGCGGCGCGAGGAGGAGCAGCACGAGCAGCGGCACGACGATCCCTGCTTCGACGACGCGACGTCCTCCGGCCCGCGGCTGCGATATCCAGCCGAGCGCGGCCGCGACGATGGCGAGGCTCGCGCTTGCCGGCGAGCGGAGCGGAAAGCTGAACAGCCCGTGGAGCAGCACGCCGGTCACCGCCGCGGCCCGGGCCGCAGCCCGCGCGGCACCGACGGCGTCCTGCGCGTGCAGCGCCTGCCGCGCGGCCCCGAGCGCGCCGCCGACCAGGAACAGGGCGAGCATCGCGGCGGCAGGGATGCCCAGCTCCGCCGCGTACTCGAGCGCGTCCGCGTGCGCGTGGAGGGGACGCCGCTCGACACCGAATTCGGGCGTGGGCCGCACGGCGGCATGGAACCGCACGTAGGCCACCGGAAAGAGCCCCGGGCCGTGCCCGAGGAGGGGCCGCATCCGGATCATCGCGGCCGTGTTGGCCCGCAGCGCGGCGCGGATCTCGCCGCTCTTCTCCCCGCCCTCGGCGAGCAGCCGGACCGTGCGCACGACGCCGGGAAGCCGGGTCTCCCGCGGCGCCGGGACCAGCGCGGCGACCAGCGCGCAGGCCGCCATGAACGCGGCGGTGCCCGCGACCGCGCGGACGCGCCGACGGGGCGAGGCGAACGCGTACAGCACCGCCCCGACGAGCAGCCCGACGAGCAGTGCGGCCCATGCGGCACGGGTGCGCGTCGCGACCGCCAGCGCAACGCCGGCACCCACCGCCGCAAGCCCGGCCCATCGGGCGGCCTGCGTCCGCAGGCCGGGCAGGGCGGCCAGCGCGAGCGGCAGGATCGCCACGAGCGCCTGCGCAGCGACGTTGCGGTTGACGAACGTCGCGGCCGGGGGCCGCGCCTGCTCGAACATCGGCAGACCGGCCCAGTACTGGAGAATCCCGGTCAGCCCGATCGCGGCGCTCGCCCACAACGCCGAGAGGCACACGCCCGCCTCCACGCGGTCGTGCCGCTCGCCCGTCGACGCGCGGCGCCAGACCAGCAGCGCGAAGAGCCACGGCAGGGCGAGGAGCACCGCATCCCAGCCGGTGTCGGTCCGCATCGGGGACGGCATGCGCACGACCCCGACGATCGCGACCGCCGCCGGCCAGGCGAGCAGGAGCCACGGTCCTCCCCGGCCGAGCGGGCGAACCGGCGGCCGGCGGACGAGCGTGTCGCCGGCGAGAAGCAGACAGCCGACGATCAGCGCGAACTGCCGCCCGAGCTGCCCGGGCTGCAGCGTTCCCGGCGCCCACGCGACCAGCACGCCGAGAAGGGCCGCGACAAGGACGGGATCGTGACCGCCGGCCATGCCGGTGGCGGGTCGACCGGGACGCGATCGGCGGCGCGCAGGCATCGGGAGGGAGTCTCCCACATCCTCTGCGGGGATCAGGAGGCCCGGAGCAGCCAGGCGACGAGTTCCGCGATCCACTCCTGGACGACCGCGCGCTCGACGGCCCACACGAACGCCAGCCCGGCCAGCCCGATCAGCGCCGCGCCGACAGCGGGGCGGCGCTCCCCGGAGACGTCCGCAACCTCGATCGCACGTGACGACTTCCCGTCCGGCGCCGGCGACGGCGCCGCGGCGTCCTGTGCGGGGCGCTCGAGGTGGACGATGCGCTCGAGGTCCCGGACCACCTCCGCCGCGTCGGGATAGCGGCGGTCCCGCGGCGCAATCAGCCTCTCGAGCACGGTCACGAACTCGGCCGGCGCCCCGATCGCGGCGCACGCCGTGGCGACGTGCTCGGGGCCGGCCTCCTCGGGAATCGCGGCCGCGAACAGCATCTCGTACATGATCGCGCCGAGCGCGTAGAGATCGTCCGCCGTCGAGCGGGTCGGGCCGGTCGACTCGGGATCCGCGTACCAGTTCCGCTTGCCCGGCTCGCCGCGATAGTGCTCCGGCAGACCGAAGTCGGTCACGCGGATGCGACCGTGCGAGTCGAACAGCACGTTCGACGGTCGGAGGTTGCCGTGCACGATGCCGTGCCGCGCCGTGAACGCGAGGGCGCGGGCCACGGCAAGGGCGACCTCGGCGGTCTCCTGCCACCCGTGCGGACGGACGAGACGCTCGCGCAGGTCGCCGCCCGGCAGGTGCTCCATCAGCATGATGAACGAGTCGTCGCGCTCGCCGACGGCATGGATGCGCACGACGTTCGGATGCTCGAGCCGGCACAGCTCGCGGACGGTCTGCAGCGCGTCGGCGTCCTTGATGTAGCGCTTGACGACGATGCGCTCGCCCCGCCGGCCGCGGCGGCGCACCAGGTAGACCGAGCGGCGGTCGTCCTGCCGGATCACGTCCAGCAGCTCGAACCCGCCCGGATCCTGGATCGACCCCGCGGCTCCGAGCCGCGTCGACGGGTCCAGGTGACGCCCCTCGAGCGCGGTGACGAGAGCCTCGCGGAACGCCCCGGCGTCCGCGAAGCGGCGCTGCGGCGTCGGCGCGAGCGCCGTCTCGAGAACCTGGCGGATCCGTGCGGGAAGACGCTCCGGCTCCCAGACCTCGCCGGGCGCAGGCGGCAGCCGGCCGGTCATGATCTTGTGGAGAATCACTCCCAGCGAGTAGACATCGGCCTGCGGCCCGACGTCGTCGAACGAGACGCGCTGCTCGGGAGCCATGTAGGCGCGCGTGCCGAGCGGGATGCCGCCCTGCCCCTCCTCCGCGGCCGCGCTCGCGTGCGCCTTGACCGTCGCGATGCCGAAGTCCCCGATCTTCACCTGGCCCGCCCGCGAGATCAGGATGTTCGCCGGCTTGACGTCGCGATGGACCACCTGGTTGCGGTGGGCGTAGGCCAGTCCACGGGCGGCATGGAGCAGGATCGTCAGCGCCCGATCGCGGGTCAGCCGCCCCTTGGACATCAGCCGCTGGAGCGTGACCCCTTCCACGTACTCCATCACGAAGTACGGCCCCTGCTCCGTGCTGCCGCGGTCGATCACCTGGACGACGTTCGCGTGATTCAGCCGCGCGAGGACGCGGGCCTCCTGCTCGAACAGACGCACGAACTGGGACTGGGCGAGATGCTCGTGGCGCAGGAACTTGACGGCGACCCGGCGTCCGAGGGAGACCTGCTCGGCCTCCCAGACCTCGGCAAAGCCGCCCCGCGCGAGGGGGCGGATGATCCGCAGCCCTTCGACGTGGGGCACGTCGAAGTGGTCCTCGACTGCCTCGCGCCCCGCGGCGCGCCGCTCCTGTGCGTCCGGCATCGGCCTCGGAGGGCTTATCGACGATCGGTCGCGGCTCCTTGAGCCCGGGCGGCCGGGCCCTCGCCGGTCTCGGTTATCCTTCGGCGCCGGCGCGCCGGGAGCATCGCTCCGGATGCGCCGCGACGGACGACAGGAGACAGGAGGAGGCGGATGACGGCCGCACGGCGAGCCACGCGCATCGTCGCGACCCTCGGGCCGGCGAGCGAGTCCCGCGAGCGCATCGAGAGCCTCGTGCGCGCGGGGATCGACGTCGCCCGGCTGAACATGAGCCACGGCAGCCAGCCGTGGCACGCCCGCCTCGCGCGCCGGGTCAGACGGGCGGCTCGCGCGGCAGGCCGTCCGGTCGGACTGATGGCGGACCTCCAGGGGCCGAAGGTCCGCCTCGGCTCGTTCCCCGGCCCCGTCGTCCTCCGTCGCGGGGCCCGCCTCGTGCTGACCACCGACGCCCGCAGGACGGACCCGGAGCGGCTCGTCCTGCCGGTCGACTATTCCCCGCTTCCCGCGGAGACCGAGCCCGGGCACGAGATCCTGCTCGCCGACGGGACGGTCCGGGTCCGGGTCGAGTCGATCCGGGGAGCGAACGTCGTCTGCAAGGTCCTCGAGGGCCGGGAACTCGCTCCCCGGGCGGGGCTGGCGCTCCCCCACGCATCTCCGCGTCACTCCGCGCTGACCGCCAAGGACCGGCGCGACATGACACTGGCCGTCTCGCTGGGAGTCGACTTCATCGCCCTGTCGTTCGTCCGGCGCGCGGAGGACGTGCGGGAGGCGCGGCGCGCGATCCGGCGCCGCGGCGGCGATCAGGCGCTCGTGGCGAAGATCGAGACGTCGTCCGCCATCGAGCAGCTCGACGAGATCATCGCCGAGTGCGACGCGGTGATGGTCGCCCGCGGGGATCTCGGCGTCGAACTCCCTCCGGAGCGGGTGCCGATCCTGCAGAAGCGGATCGTGCGCGACACGACCGCCGCCGGCAAGCCGGTGATCACGGCGACGCAGATGCTCGAGTCGATGCGGAACGCGACGCGGCCGACGCGCGCCGAGGCGTCCGACGTGGCCAACGCGGTGATCGACGGCTCGTGGGGCGTGATGCTCTCGGCGGAGACCGCGGTCGGCCGCTACCCCGTCCACGCCGTGCGGATGATGGACCGGATCGCGCTCGAGGCCGAGGAGCTGCTGCTCCGGCAGCCGAGGCGGCGCGCCCCGTGGAACGCGATGACCGTGTCCGGAGGGCTCGCCGAGGCCGGCGCGCGACTCGCGCTCGAGGTGGGAGCCCGGG
>RFIB01000374.1 GCA_003695625.1 Acidobacteriota bacterium
CCGTTCGAGCACGTCGCGAGCGCCTACCGGGCGCTCGAGGCGTCGACGAGCTATCTCAACCTGCCGCTGATCGAGAACTACCTCTACCAGCTGCGGTATCCGGCGTTCCGCTATCCGGTGCCGACGGGGCTGCCCGAAGCCGGCAGACCGTGGATCAACACCAATGCGCTGCTCGACCGGCAGTCGTTCGGGCTCGAGCTGGCGACGAACTTTCTCTACGGTGCGAATCCGGCGGGGCTGGTCGCTGCAGCCGGCGCCTCGACGCCGGAGGAGATCGTCGACCTGCTCGCCGAGCGGCTGCTCGGCGGCCGGCTGACCGCGGCCCAGCGGGCACGCGCGATCACCTTCCTGACCACGGACGACCAGGGCCAGCCGCGGACGGACATCCCGGACGCGGCGATCAACGACGTGACGGCCTGGCTGCTCGGCCTCGGCAACTTCGTCGAGCAGTGACACGCCGGAGGAGCGCGGACATGGCACCCACCCGCTGGACCCGTCGCCGGTTCCTGAGAGGAACCGGGATCACGCTCGCCGGCGTCGGCCTGACCTCGGTGCTTCCCGGGCGCCTGCTCGACTACGCGATGGCCGCCCCGGGCGGCACCGGACGCCTCCTGTTCATCTTCCTGCGCGGCGGCAACGACGCGCTGAACATGCTGATTCCGCACGGCGACCCGGACTACAGCACGGCGACACGGCCGACGCTGTACATTCCGCCGTCCGAGGCGATCGATCTCAACGGCTTCCTGTCGATGCACCCTGCGCTCGCCGATCTCCAGCCGGCGTTCGATGCCGGCGACCTGGCCGCGGTGCACCGCGTCGGCTACCCCGCGATGTCGCGGTCCCACTTCGACGGCCAGCGGATCTGGGAGAACGGCGATCCGGTGCGACCGTTCCTGTTCGAGGGCTGGCTGGCGCGCTACGTCGTCGAGAACGGCCTGGCCGCCGGGGCGGACCTTCCCGTGCTCACCGCCCAGGGCGGCACCCCGCTGATCCTGCAGAGCGGCGCGCGCAGCTTCGTGAACATCGCCAACCCCGACGCATTCGACTACCCGCTCGACGGCGACCGCCGCACCAAGTTCGCCTCCGCGTGGCGCGAGGACTTCGCCGGTCTCGGCGGCGACGAGCGCTACCGCGACCTGCTGTCCGCCTCGGGGCTGCAGCTGATCGACACGCTCGACGTGTACCGCGCGTGGGACCAGGCGGGCTGGGACCCGAAGGACCCGAACACCGGCTGGTCGCTGTTCCCGGTCAGCGACGAGACGAACCCCGACGACCCGGACGGACCGAACGGCAAGAAGTTCCCGCCCGACGTCTATCCGTTCTTCGGCGCGCTGAAGATCTGCGCGCTGTCGCTGCTCGAGTCGCCCGAGACGCGCGTCACGGGCACCGAGATCGGCGGATTCGACACGCATGACGGCCAGGGCACGCTCGACGGGGCCCAGCCGGGCCTGCTCGCCGTTCTCGGCTACGGGATCGCCTCGCTGCGCACCGTCCTGTCGGGAGCGGCGCTGGACAATCGCGGCTACGCGTCGATCTGGTCCGACACGGCCGTGATCACGATGTCCGAGTTCGGACGCACGTCGCACGAGAACGCCAGTCTCGGGACCGACCACGGCCAGGCGACCGGCGTGCTCCTCGCCGGCGGCGGCCTGTCGGGAGGCGTGTACAACGGCGACGCCTCGACGTGGGAACCCGGCGTGATGTTCGGCGTCGAGGGGCGCGATCTTCTGCACCGGACCGACTACCGCGCCCTGTTCTGGGAACTGCTCCGGGACCACATGGGCGCGGATCCGGCGACGGTCGACGCGATCTTCCCCGGCTACTCGTCGCTCGGACTCGACGAGCCCGGCGTGTTCGGCTGAGCCGGACGGCTGGCCGAGACCCCCTCCACGCTGCGGCATGTCGACAGGAACCTGCGCAACGTGCGCAGCTCGTCGACGGCGAACGTCCGGCGCTCGAGCACGATCTCCGTCTCGACCTCGACCACGCCGTCGTCGCGGCGCCGGGCCGAGGTCCGCGCCCGGGCTCCGTCGATGGTCCGCGAGACCTCGGCGGGAAGGACCCACCGCTCGTCGAGACCGCGCCACGTCGCGCGGAGCCGCAGCGTGCGGGGGTAGCCGAATGCCACGCCGACCCGGCGCCGGCTTCCGATCCGCGGGTGCGGCAGCCACCAGCCCGGCACCGGCAGCAGGGGAAGATCCTGCCACTCGCCGAGCACCGGCGGACGGACGGTCACGCTCGCCGACTCGACGAACATGCCGGTCCGCTCGTCCATGTCGCCTTCGTATTCGATCGAACCGGCACGCGGCCAGATCTCGCGCCAGAACCGCTCGAGGTCCTCGCGCTGCTGTCTCGACGAGCCGCGCAGTGTCCGCCACTCGATCCGCGCCGGTTCGCCGCGATAGCGCCCGCTCCACGAGATCGCCAGCGCCCCGTCGCCGGTCATCACGCCGTCCAGCGTGGCCTCGCGAACGTGCCAGCGCGGATCGTCCCCGGGCAGGGTGACCAGACGGCTCGCGTCGCCTGCGAGCACGAGCGCGCGCTTGCCGATCAGCATCGACGAGAGCGAGCCGAGCGGCACGTAGACATCGGTCGGATCGAAGAACAGCAGCGGGCCCAGCGGCCCGCCGTCGCCCAGCGCACCGCCGAACCGCGACTCGTCCAGCCCGAGCCCTTCGGCCGCAACCGCGACGATCATGTGGTCGAACGCACCGATGACCGGCACCCGCGACGGGACGGCGTTCCGCTCGCTCAGGTTGACGGCGACCGGCCAGGACCGGATGCCCCGCTCGTCGAGCAGCGCACCGAGCAGCGCCGCCTTGTCCTTGCAGTCGCCCCAGCTCGTGGCGAGCGTCTCGGCCACGGGACGCGGCCGCCAGCCGTTCTTGCCCAGCTCGACCGAGACGTAGCGCACCCTGTCGCGGACCCGGCGGGCCAGCTCCTCGACAGCCGCCGGCGGTTCCGGCGCGTCCGGCTGCCAGGCCGCCAGCGCCTCGCGCTCCGCCTGCTGTTCGGCGACCAGCCGGCTGGCCCACGCACCGAGTTCCTTCCACGTCGAGAACGTTGCCGGCTCGATGCGGGCGTTCCCGGCCAGGACCGCGACGGCGAGCAGCGGCAGCCGTTCCGCGTGTGACGGAGCGAGCTGCTCCGGACGCAGCCCGGGCAGGTCGACGAGTTCCCACACGTGTCGCCCGCCGCTCCGCTCGGGCTCCGGTCCGTCCAGGCGAAGCCATTCGCTGATCAGCGTGAATCCGGCGGGAACCTCGAAGACGACGCGCTCGCGGAGAGTCGGCACGGACGCGCCGACGGGAATCAGCCAGGTCAGCGCCCACCGGCGGGCGGTCGTCTCGGCCTCGATCAGGACCAGGCTGCCCTTCTCGAGGTTCTCGACCGGCAGCACGCGGGTCGCATCGTCGCTCAGGAACGATTCTCCCGTCGCCACGTCGATCGCGTCGCGACCGCGCGCGCGCCGCGCGCGCCGTCGTTCCGGAGGGACGTGCCATGCCCGCAGGCGTTCGATCTTCGTGCGCGAGTCGAAGAACACGCGTGCCGCGTCCTCGTCGATCGACGCGTCGAGGATCTGGCGAACCTCGCGGCGTGTCGTCCGGACCGTGCCGTCCTCCGCGACCGAGACCGTCGACTCGCGGAACAGGATGCGCCAGTTCCAGTACGGATCCGGATGCGGCGCGCGTGCCGACTCCTCGACGATGCCGCGGGCCCACGTCGGGATTCGCGCGGCCTCGGCGGGGCCGCCGCCCGCGTGGAGCGCGAGCAGCGCGACCGGTACGGCGAGCAGTCCGCGACGCATCACGATCCATCCACCCGGCAGGCGAACCGATGACCGCGCACGCTCCTCGCCCCGCCCGCTTCCGCGGGCGCGACGACGACGGCGGAGCAGACCGCCGCAAGGACCAGCCCCACCCGCAACGCGGTCGCCCGAACGGGATGCCCGGTCACCGCGGCGCCTCCGGCCCGTCCGGTGCCGGGCCGGCGGCGTCGCCCGACGGGTCCGCCAGGGGCACGAACGGAATCGCGGTCCGGTCGGCCTCGCGGACGATCGAGAGGAACTCGCGCAGGTCGTCGAACTCCTCGACCGGAATCTCCCTGCGCGACAGCTCCAGCATCCGCCGCACGAGGACCCGGCCGTCGTCCTCGACCTGCATCGCGAGCTGATACCGCCCGTACCGGGCGCGCACGCTCACCGGCTTCGGCAGCGTCCCTGCCCGGAACCCGGCCGGCGGACTGACCACCACGCGCGAGACCCGCCGCTCGGGAAACGGAAACGCCACCGGCGTTCGGCGGGGCGGTCTCCCGACATCCGGCGCCTCCGGAAACCACGGACCGTCGGGAGAGAACCGGTAGACGACGAGATCCGGTTCCGCCGGGTCGACGAACCACTCCGCCTCGCATGCAAGGTGCCACGGAGCGAGCACCACGCCGGGGTCGACGAGCCGGGCGTCGAGAATGTCCAGGTTCGTGCCCGCCCGGCACCGCCGGCGGAGGTCCTCTGTCCGGTCCTCGGGCTCCATGCGCAGCACGGTCCGCCGCCTGAGCCGGAACTGCCCTTCGCCCTGCTCCGTCCATTCCGAACGCACCAGCTCGTTGCCGTCCTCGAACCACACGCTCGCGCTGGTCAGCAGCGTGTTCCTCGCGGGCGGGCTCGTTCCCAGCCGGACCTTGCGCCAGCTCCCGTCGAGGGTCAGCAGCGCCTCGGTGTCCTGGTACCACCAGGGAACGTCTCCGAAGGGCAGCCCGCTCGCGGGGTCGACCGCGATCGTCCGCGGGCCGTCCTCCGTGTCGATCTCGAGGCCGACCAGGGCCGCCTCGAACTGGTCCCGGGACAGGAATGCCTCGTTCAGCGAGCCGACCTCGGTCCGGTCGACGACGTGCAGCTTGCCGACCCGGGCGCCGAGCCGGCGCGCGATCGCCGCCCATGTCCAGCGGATCTGGTCGGACGAGCCGCGCCGCTTCTTCAGGACGTCGCGCACCGAGTCGCGCACTTTCGGCTCCCGGTCCCTGCCGGATCCACGCGCCGTCCCGCTCCAGTCCGTGTTCTCGATGGCGCGCGTGATCCAGGCGTAAGACGTCCGCAGCCGTTCCGGCAGGTCGGCGTCGGCGCGGAGTTCCATCTCCTCGAGGGCCGCCTCGACGGCACGGTCGCCGCGCATGAACTTGCCCAGCGCACGCTGGTCGGCCTTCGCGACCGAGGTCCAGTACCGGTCCGGGTCCGCCAGCCCGGCATTCACGATGAACGTGCGGATCACCGACGCCCGGCGCCCCTTCGCGGGGCTCCACGGCTCGTCGATCAGCGCCGGCACGTCCTGCGCCGTGATCTCGAGGGCGCCTTCGTTCCAGCCGATCTCCGGCTGGAGACCGTTCGACAGCCAGCCCGCCCACGCCGGCGAGTGCGCCACGACGAACGGCTTCCACACGTATCGCAGTCGGCGGACGGGCCAGTTTCGGTCGATCTCGAACACCGGCAGCAGCGGGGCGGCGACGACGACCACGTAGCCGTACTCGACGACGTCGCCCGGCGCGATGCCGGCCAGGACGCCTCGCCAGCTCCCGGCGCTCCAGCTCTTCGTCCCGACCTCCTCCCGGTACTCGAGGTCGTCGCGTGCCAGCTCGCGCACGGCGCCGTCCTCCGAGACAGCGAACGCCCAGAACTTCTCGAGCGTCATCCCGTCCCCGCCCCACGGCACGACGATGTTGCCGATGTCGCGTGCCTCGCTGCTGAACACCTTCGCGCGCTGGCGATGGCCGATCAGCGTGGGAAGGGTGATCGTGCCGGATGCGGTCCGGTGCGCCACCTTCCACCAGAAGACCGTCGTGCGATCGAGGATGACGCCGTGCTCGGCTCCCGCGTCCGCGTCGGCCGTCATCGCGAGTTCCTCCGCCGACTGTTCACGCGGGCCCGGCGTGGGCATCGCCGGATCGTCTGCCAGCCCCGCACCGGGGGCGAGCAGGCCGACGACGGCTGCCAGCAGCACCGGGAATGCGCACCGCGAGCGGACAAGGATCCTCGCGGTGGACCACGGACCGGAAAGACTCTCCCCCTGCGTGGGACGACCCGGCATCGAACCTCCGCGGCGCCGCCGGCCGGCCGGTGCGGCGGGCTTCCAGGGGCGGAAACCGCGGAGGCGCCGAACGGACGATACTACGGTCCGGGGGTGCAATGGAAGCGCCGCCGGACGTCGCGACGGCGTACGCCGCCGGCCTGACTCATTCTTCCGTCAGATCCGAGGCGAGTTCCCGGCGGGTCTCCTCGCCGAGCACGGCCGAGGCCGTGTAGTGCGGATGGTCGATCCCGACGCGCACGACCGTGCCGTCGCGGCGCAGCAGCTCCCTGCGCGGCGCGTCGAGGGACCAGCGGACGTACTGGACCGACGAGATGCGCGTGTCCGAGACCTGCGCGTCATCGATCTGCGCGCGCACCGGCTCGGTGTCGCCGACCTGGAGCCACACGTGCCTGTCGATGCCGACGAGCCGCGTCAGGTGCTCGTCGCGCTCCTCCGGCGTCTCGTATTCGAACATCAGCGTCGCGACGAGCTCGTCGCCGCGCGGGACGAGCGGCGCGTAGGCCTCCAGCTCGTCGTCGACCGCGCCGGGACGGTCCCAGCTCCGCTCGATGCGCAGCATCTCGTGGATCTGGTAGATCATCGTCTCGCGCGACTCGAAGTGGAACGTCGCGTGCTCGCCGCACGGCACGCGGCGCCTGCGCTTGACGGCCATGATCCGGCGGCGGATCTCGTCGCGCCGGCGCTCGTAGTCCTCGGCGCCGAGCAGGTCGTCACGCGTGATCGCAGGTCGCGTCATCGGCTCGCCTTTCCGGCGCCGTCGCCGGCGCCTGCGTCGCCGCGGGCCACCTCGACCGGTGTCGGGAAGCCGTCCGGCCGGTAGGCCCGGGCGAGGATCTCCACGGGATGCAGCGGCCGCCGGCCGCAGAACTGCTCGAACTGCAGCGCGGCGAGCGGACAGTCGGTCGACCACACGGACGCGTCGGCGCCGCGCATGGCGTCGAACGCCTTCTCGCCGTTGCGGCGCGCCAGATCGAAGTACTCGGTCTTCATCGCCCACGTTCCGTCGTGCCCGCAGCACTCGGCGACGAGCTTCGGCCGGACGCCCGGGATGCGGCGCAGCAGGTCCCGGCCGCGGAAGCCGATGTTCTGCATCCGCAGATGACACGGAGCGTGGTAGGCCACCGGACCGGCCGGCGTGCTGCGGAAGTCCTCGCGCAGCGCCCCCTGCTGCCGCAGCTCGAACAGGAACTCGCTGATGTCACGCACCGCCGCGGCAACGCGGCGCGCGGCCTGCCGCAGCTCGGGCCGCTCCGGATCGTCGAGCAGCTCGGGGTACTCCTGGCGCATCATCAGGCTGCACGTCGGGTTGATCACCGCGATCGTCCAGCCCTCCGCGGCCCAGCGATCGAGCGCGCGCACGTTGCTCTCGGCCTTGCGTCGCGCGAGATCCAGGTCGCCGCTGTCCAGCGCGGGCATGCCGCAGCACTCGGCACGCGGGCGGGCGATCGTGCAGTCGTTGTGCGCGAGGACCTCCACCGCCGCCTGGCCGATCTCCGGGCGGTTCCAGTTGACGAAGCAGGTCTCGAACAGCACGACGCGGTGCGGGCCCTGCCCGATCGTCTCGCCCCCTCCGGCGCGCTCGCGGAACCAGCGCTCGAACGGACGGGACGCGAACGGCGGCAGCAGCTTGTCGCGGTGGATCCCGGCCAGCTTCTCCATCAGGACCCGCTGCGGGCGGAACCGGTTGCCGAGATTGGCCAGCATCGCGGTCCGCGTGCCGAGCCGGCCCAGGCGGTCGGGATCCGCCAGCATCCGCTCGCGCAGCGCAAGCCCCTGCTCACGGCGCCGGATCGCCTTGGCGCGCAGCATCAGGCGCGGAAAGTCGACCTTGAACTCGTGCCCCTCGGCTTCCGTGTACGGACACTGCGTGTAGCACAGCTTGCACTGGAAGCACTCGTCGACGACGCGGTCCACGGTCTGCGGATCGAGCCGCCGGACGTCTCCGTCCGCCGCGTCGACCGCCTCGAACAGCGTGGGGAACGACTGGCAGTACTTGAAGCACATCCGGCAGCCGTGGCACAGGTCGAAGACGCGGTCCAGCTCCTTCTGCAGCGCCCGGCGATCCCAGTACAGCGGGTCGTTCGGGTTGAACGTCAGCCCGTCCGTCGGCGCGTACCGGATGTGATCGAGCTTCCGCCCCTCGTCGTCCATCGCGCATCCGTCCACGGCCGGCCCGTGGAGGGGCCGGCGACGGGCCGCGCTCCGCACGGGACGGAGCGCGGCCGGGTCATCCGATCACAGGCTCTCGAGGGCCTTCTGGAACTTGCCGGCGTGGGACCGCTCGGCCTTGGCGAGCGTCTCGAACCAGTCGGCGATCTCCTCGAAGCCCTCCTCGCGGGCGGTCTTCGCCATGCCGGGATACATGTCGGTGTACTCGTGGGTCTCGCCGGCCACGGCCGACTTGAGCATCTCCTCGACGTCGGTGAACGGCATGTCGGTCGCCGGATCGCCGACCTTCTTCAGGTAGTCGAGGTGGCCGTGCGCATGGCCGGTCTCGCCCTCGGCGGTGTCCCGGAACAGGCCCGCGATCTCGGGGTAGCCCTCGATGTCCGCCGCCTTGGCGAAGTACAGGTAGCGCCGGTTGGCCTGCGACTCGCCGGCGAACGCGGCCTTGAGGTTCTCGTGGGTCTTCGTTCCCTTCAGCTCAGGCATGACTCGATCCTCCTTGCCCGGTTCTCCGGGCCTGGTCTCAGTCGCTTTCGCCCCGCGCCTTCTCGTCGCGGCAGCGCGGGCAGATCACGTCGAACTCGAC
>RFIB01000375.1 GCA_003695625.1 Acidobacteriota bacterium
CCGCGAGCGCCTCCTCGCGGAACGGTTCGGCGCCGAGTTCCTCGACGCCGGCGGTGCCCGAGTCCGTCGCCTCGCCGGTCGGTTCGACGACCGCGGGTTGCGGCGGTTCGGGCGTGGCGGGCCGGGCGACGCGCGTCGAGCACCCGGCAAGCAGTCCGCAGGCCGCGATCAGCAGCGCGGACAGGACGATCGCATGGACGGTGCGACGGGTCATCGGTTCTCCTCGGGTCGGCGCGGGCCGCGGGGCCGCGGCCATCGGCGGGCGTGCGGAGTATATCGCGCGCTCCGGGCCGCCTCATCGGACACGGATCGGACTCCAGTCGGGGGTGAACGCCTCGGCCCCCCGCGTCAGCCGGCGCAGCCCCCGACCGTCGTCGCCGATGACGTAGATCGCGTATCGTCCGTCGGGGTTGGCGCTGAACACGAGGTGGCGTCCGTCCGGCGCCCAGCGCGGGTTCTCCTTGTTGCCCGGGCCGCGCGTGATGATCGTCTCGCGTCCCGACGCGAGATCCTTGATCACGATCTCGAACCGGCCGCGGATCCGGCTGACGAACGCGATGCGGCCGCCCTCCGGCGACCAGGCGGCCGACTCGTTGTACCGCCCCTCCCAGGTCAGTCGCCGCGGATTCGTTCCGTCCGCCGACATGATCCAGATCTGCGGGGAGCCGGTCCGGTCGGACGTGAACGCGATCTCGCGGCCGGTCGGCGACCAGCACGGCGCGGTGTCGATCGCGGGGTGGCGCGTCAGCCGCCGCTCCCGGTTCGATGCCAGGTCGTAGAGGTAGATCTCCGAGTTGCCGTCGCGGTCGGACGAGAAGGCGAGCGTGTTCCCGTCGGGCGAGAAGTCCGGTGCGGCGTTGAGTTCGCCTCCCGCCGGACGGAGCGTCACCACCTTGCCGGTCTCGTCGAGCAGGTAGATCGACGGCTTGTCGCCGAGGAACGACAGGAACGCGAGCCGGCGGGCGTCCGGGGACCACGCCGGCGACAGGTTGATCGTCCCCGTCGTGGTCAGCCGCCGCACGCGCGCCCCGTCGTAGTCCATCAGGAAGACCTCCTTCGCCCGCGGTCCGCTGCGCGAGACGAACGCGATGCGGGTCGTGGCGATCCCCGGCCTGCCGGTCAGCGACTCGACGACCGCATCGGACGCCACGTGCGCCATCCGGCGCAGGTCGTCCGGCGCCCGGCCGCCCCAGGTCCGGTCCATCAGCACGGCGCCGCCGCTCGTCTCGTGCAGGCGCACGCGCAGCAGCAGCCGGTCGGCGGAGGGCTCGACCGACGCCAGCGCGAGATAGGCCGCCCCGACCGCGTGCCACGCCTGCGGCCGGTCGGCATCGGCCGCGGCGATCCGGCCCTCGCCGCGCGGGTCGAGCAGCCCGAACCAGCCGGAGAACTCGAGATCGTTCCGGAACACGCGGTCGATCTCGGCCGCCCACGTGGCGGGCACGCCGCTCCGCGCGACGACGGGGGGCACGGCGAGCGCCACGCGACTCGGTGCGGTGCCGGTGATCACGCCTTCGATCGCCGGCTCCTCGCCCTGCTGGGCGCCGGCGGGCAGGATGGCGACCGCGCCGAGCAGCAGGAGCAGGCGCGTCGGCCTGCGGCCTCGTCGATCCCTCGTCGTCCTGATGATCCGTCTCACGCGGAAGGTCTCCTCAGCGGGCGGTCGGCGGCTGCAACTCGAAGACGAAGCGGGCGCCGAGGTGATCACGCTCGTAGCCGCGCGGCAGCGGGGGCAGCCGGCCGAGCGAGCGGACGGCGCGCAGGGCGGAGGCGTCGAGCGGAGGGTAGCGGCTCGGCCGGATCACCCGCGCGTCGACGACCCGTCCGTCCCGCTCGATGGTGAAGCCGACGACGACGCGCTGGGTGGCGGCGCCCCACGGCAGCAGCGGCCGGTCCCGCCAGGCGTCCTGGAGCCGGGCGACCACGAGCTGGAGATACCAGTCCGCCGTGAACGGCTGGTCGGTCTCGAGCCCCGCCACGCCGCCCGCGATCGGTCCTTCGGGTCCCGGGTCTTCCTGCCCGGGCGACGTGTCGTCCCCGGCCGCCGGTTCCGCAGCGGCAGGCGGCTCGGCAGCCGGCTCGGGCGCCTCGGGCAGCGATTCGGGCCGGGCGGACGCCGGCGGCGAGGTCTCCGACTCGACGACGCGCGGCTCGTCGGCCTGCCGGCGCACCCGCGGGGGGGCAGGCTTCGGCGGCGGCTTTGCCGCCGGACGCGACGCGACGGTCTTCGCACGGTGTTCCCGGGGCGGGGCGGGCGCCGGGGCGGTGGCGGCCGGCGCGGCGACGAGCCGGACGGTCATCACCGGGTCGGCCGGCCGCGGAAGCCCGAGACGCGTGCCGGCGACGAGCACCGCGGTCACCAGCAGCGCGTGTCCGGCCGCCGACAGCCCGAACGCCCCGACCAGATCGCCGGGAGGCAGGTGGACGCGCAGCCGGATGCGGACGCTCATCGCCCCGGGCCGGTCACCGCCGGCGCGGCGCGGTCGCCGGACGCGTGACCAGCGCGACGCGTGCGATCCCGGCGGCGCGCAGGCGATCCATCGCCTCGAGGATCCGCCCGTACGGCACCTCGCTGTCGCCGCGCAGGAACACGGGGCGCCCGGCGCCGAGCTCGCGCACCGTGTCGACGAGCAGCTCGTCGACCACCGGACGATCCTCGACGTAGAACTGCCCGCCGCGATCGACCGTCACCGTGACGCGCTGCTCCTCGATCGGCTCGGCGGACACCGCCTGCGGCAGCCCGATCTCGATCCCGCGCGTCATCAGCGGGGCGCTGACCATGAAGATGATCAGCAGCACGAGCATCACGTCGACCAGCGGCGTGACGTTGATCTCGGCGAGCGCCGTCTGCTGCCCGCTGCGCCGCGCCGGCCCGGCCATCAGCCGGTCCTCCGGCGGCGCTTGTGCAGCAGATGGATGAAGTCGTACTGGAACTCGTCCATCTCGATGCTCAGGATGCGCACCTGCCTGAGGAACGAGTTGAACGCGACGGCGGCCGGGATCGCCGCCGCGAGTCCGGCGGCGGTGGCGATCAGCGCCTCGGCGATGCCCGGCGCGTAGGCCTCGAGACTCGCCGACCCGCTCGCGCCGATGCGCTGGAACGCGGTCATGATGCCCCACACCGTGCCGAACAGTCCGATGAACGGCGACGTGCTCGCCGTCGTGGCGAGAAACGTCAGCGAGCGCTCCATCGTGCGCGTGCTGGCGGCGGCGGTGCGCTCCATCATGCGCTGGACGTCGGCGATCGCGTCGTCGTCGAGCGTCCGTCCGACCCCGCGCCCCGACTCGAGCGAGAGCTGGCTGACCTCGTGGAACGCCGCCTTGAACAGCGCCGCGACCGGCGAGAAGTGCCAGCGCTCGGCCAGGTCGCGCAGCTCGGCGAGACGCGCGCCTCCGTGGAACCGGTGCAGGAACTGCCGCGTCTCGGCGCGGGCGCGCCGGAACGTGCGGTAGCGCTCGATGATCAGGCCCCAGCTGATCACCGAGGCGACGACCAGCACGAGAAGGACGAACTTGGCGACGGGGCCGGACTGGAGCACGAGGTCGAGGATCGAATGACCGGCAACAGGCTCCACCGCGATGGCCTCCCGCGAACGGACGCGTGCGACGCGATCCGGGCGATCGACGTCCGTCCGGATTATGCACCGGCGGAATCGGGCGGCAACACGCGCGATGCGGTCAGCCCCGGCCCAGACGCACGATCAGCCGCCACGCATCCGCCGGGACCGGAGTGACCGACAGGCGATTTCCGCGCCGCAGCACGGCCAGCCCGGCCAGCCGCGGCTCGGCGCGCATCGCGGCGAGCGTGACGGGGCGCGAGAACGTCTCGACGAGCGCGATGTCGACCGCCAGCCAGCGTGGCGCGTCCGGCGACGAACGGGAGTCGTATCCCGGATGGCGGGGATCGAACTGCGTCGGATCCGGGTAGGCCGCCCGCACGACGCGGGCCGTGCCGACCACGGCCGGCTCGGCGATGCCGGAGTGATGGAACAGCACGCCGTCGCCGACCCGGACCTCGTCGCGCAGCAGGTTGCGGACCTGGTAGTTCCGGATGCCGTCCCACATCGCGCGACCGCCGGGCTCCCGGGCGAGGTCGTCGATCGAGTAGGTCGACGGCTCGGACTTGAACAGCCAGTATCGTCGGCGCGCCATGTCCCCCGGCTCTCCCCGTGCGCGGACCAGACTAGCCGCGTCCGGGCCGGCGGACCACGTCGCGGAGGACGACGCGGTGGACCTGCCTCTCTCGCGGCTCGCGATCGCCGCGCTGGTCGTGATCTGGGGCACGACCTGGGCCGCGATCCGGCTCGGTCTGCAGGGGATCCCCCCGCTGACCGGCGTCGCGCTCCGCTTCGCGATCGCCGGGGCGGTGCTCGTCGCGGCGGCGCGGCTGATCGGCCTGCGCCTCGGCAGCGATCCGCGCGAGCGCTGGCTGTGGCCGATGAACGGGATGCTCTCGTTCGTGATCTCGTACGGCGTGATCTACTGGGGCGAGCAGTGGGTCCCGTCCGGCCTCGCCGCCGTGCTGTTCGCCACGTTCCCCCTGTGGGTCGCGCTGCTCGCGGCGTGGCTGATCCCCGGCGAGCGCCCCGGGCCGCTGGGCTGGGCCGGCATCGCGCTCGGCTTCGCCGGCGTGGCGGTGATCTTCTCCGAGGACCTCGCGCTGCTCGGCGGCGAGGGGGTCGCCCGTGCCTCTCTCGTGATGCTCGCCTCGCCGGTCGCCTGCGCGATCGCCAGCGTGGTGATCAAGCGCTGGGGCCACGGCGTCCATCCGGTCTCGCTGACCGCCGTTCCGATGCTGCTCTGCGCCGCGGTGACCGGCATCGCCGCGCTGTGGTTCGAGCGGGGATCCGTGCTCCGGTTCGACCTGCTCTCGGTCGGCGCGCTGCTCTACCTGGCGGTGTTCGGGTCCGCGGTGACGTTCGGGCTGTACTACTGGCTGCTCGCCAGCCACTCGGTGACCGGACTGTCGCTGATCGCGTACGCGACCCCGGTGGTCGCCGTGCTCGTCGGCTGCGGGCTGCTCGACGAGCCGTTCACCGCGCGCGTCGCGCTCGGCAGCGCGATGGTCGTCGCGGGGGTGTTCATGGCGGCGCGTCGTCGGCCAGCGGCCGGATGTTCTCCGGACCCTCGTTCCGCGGATTGTTCACCCGCCGGCTGACCGGGAACGCCTCGAACGGCAGCCCGGGGTCGGGCTCGAGCAGGGCGGTCAGTTGCTCACGCTCGCGCTCGTCGGTCTCGAGCCACGCAGGCCACCGGTCCGGCGCAAGCACGAGCGGCATCCGGTGATGCAGGCGGCGCAGCGCCGGGACCGCGGGAACGGTCAGGATCGTCGCCGTCTCGAGTTCCTCGCCCTCCGGCCCGTGCCACGTCTCCCACAGCCCGGCGAAGGCGAGCAGGCGGCCGTCCGGATCGCGGATCAGCCACGGCTGGCGCGCGCCGGCGTCGCCCTTCGTCCATTCGTACCAGCCGTCGGCGGGAACCAGGCAGCGCCGGCGCCGGAACGCCGCGCGGAACGACGGCTTGTCCGCCACCGTCTCGGCCCGGGCGTTGATCATCCGTGACCCGATCGACGGGTCCCTGGCCCACGACGGGACCAGTCCCCAGCGCGCGTGGGCCAGCTCGCGCCGCGTCCTGTCCGCCGCGCGCCGGACGATCGCGATCGGCTGGGTCGGCGCGATGTTGTAGCGCGGCGCCACGCGGGGCACGTCGTCGAGACCGAACACCTCGGCGATCACCTCGCCGGGCTGGGTGAGGATGAACCGGCCGCACATCGGAACTCCCGCCGGGCCGTGCGCCGGACGGCCCGCAGGCTATCCTTTCATATCCGGTGGGCGGCGCGTTGCCGCCGGGAGGCGGGCTGCGATGTCCGAGGAACTCAAGTCGGCGTGGGAGCTGGCCCTCGAGAAGCTCCGGGCGCGGGGGCAGGCGGACGAGACGCCGCTGACCGAGCGCCAGAAGCAGGCGATCGCCGAGGTGCGGCGGACGTTCCGCAACCGGCGCGCCGAGGCGAAGGTCCTGCACGAGCAGGCGGTCCGCAAGGCGCTGGAGAAGGGGGATCCCGAGAAGCTCGCCCTGCTGCGCGAGGAACACGAGCGGGAACTCGCGCGGCTCGACGAGCTCGAGCAGGAGAAGGTGAACGAGATCCGCGAGCGGGTCGACCGGTGAGCGCGCTCGTCGCCCAGAGACTCCTGCTCGCCATCGCCGCCCTGCTCGGCGGCCTCGCCGTGGCCGCCGGCGCGTTCGGCGCCCATGCGCTCGGGCAGCGGGTCGGCGCCGAGCAGCTCGCCTGGTGGGAGACCGGCGTCCGCTACCAGCTCGCGCATGCGCTGGCGATGATGCTCGCCGTCCTTCTCGCGCGCGCCGGGGCGGGGGGCGCCGCGCTGGTCGCCGCGGCCCTGCTCGCAGCGGGCACCGTGATCTTCTCCGGGACGCTCTACGCGATGACCCTCGGCGCGCCGCGGGTGCTCGGGGCGGTGACGCCGATCGGCGGCGTCGCGATGCTTGCCGGCTGGCTCGTGCTGGCGTGGAGCGTCCTCGGCATCGGGCCGCGAGGTTGACCGCCGCGGAGGGCGGGTGATAGCTTCGGCGCCCTTCCACCTGGAACTTCGCTGACCGCACGCTCCCGTCCGCCGCTCCGCGTGTCGGCCGGAAGGGACACCAGGGGGTCGCGGAGATGCTGCGGGAACTCCACGTCGAGAACTTCGTTCTCGCCCGGACGGTGCAGATCGAGCTGCATCCCGGCCTGAACCTGATCACGGGCGAGACCGGCGCAGGCAAGTCGCTGCTCGTCAACGCGCTCGCCGTCGTCCTCGGCGAGCGGGCGGAGGCGGCGTTCGTGCGCCGCGGGGAGTCCCGCGCCGTCGTGCAGGCGATCTTCGACGTCTCGCGACGGCCGGACATCGTCGAGGCTCTCGCCGCGGCAGGCTTCGACGCACCGGACGGCGAGCTGCTCGTGCGGCGCGAGATCTCTGCCGACGGCCGCTCGCGCGCGTTCCTGTCCGGGGCGCCGGTGACCGTCGGGATGCTGCGCCAGCTGATGCGCGGCCTGGTCGAGCTGCACGGTCAGCACGAACCGCAGACGCTGTTCGTCCCCGAGATGCACCGACAGCTGCTCGACCGATTCGGCGATTGCGGAGCCCTGCTCGAGGCGGTCCGGCGCGCCGCCCGGGAGATCCGCGACCTCGACGGGCGGCTGGCCGAGATCGCGGAGCGCGCCCGCCAGCGCGAGCAGCGCCGCGAGCTGCTTTCGTTCCGTCTTGCCGAGTTCGAGGCCGTCGCGCCGGTCCGCGGCGAGGAGGACGAGCTGCGCCGCGAGCGCGAGCGCCTGCGGCATGCGGAGGAGATCGCACAGGCGCTCGAGGGCGCTCTCGACGTGCTCTACGAAGGCGAGGACGCCGCCCAGGACCGGGTCCACGTCGCCGCCCGCCGGCTGCGCACCCATGCCGAGCGCGATCCGCTGTACGAGGACCTGGCCGACCGCCTCGACGACGTGCGGACGGCGCTGCAGGAGATCGCCACCGACCTGCGCGGAGCGCTCGAGGAGGTGACGGCCGACCCGGGCCGGCTCGACGAGGTCGAGGAGCGGCTTCTCGCGCTCGAACGCCTGCGCCGGCGGTTCGACGGGGCGACCCTCGACGACATCATCGCCAGCGCGGACGAGATGCGGCGGGAACTCGACGGTCTGGCCGAGGAGGAGGACGCGGCCGAGGAGCTGCGCGCGCGCCGCGAGCGCGCGGTGGAGGCGTACCGGCAGGCGGCCGCGGCGCTGTCGGCGCGCCGGGCGGAGGCGGCGGCGCGCCTGGCCGACGAGGTCAGCCGCCTGCTCGCGGGGCTCGCGATGAAGGACGCGCGCCTCGAGCCGCAGCTGCGGACGCGCGCGCTCGACGAACTGCTCGCCGCCGGGCCACCGGAAGAGGGGGCCGACGAGGTCGAGTTCCTGCTCGCGGCGAACCCCGGCGAGCCGGCGCGTCCGCTGCGCAAGGTCGCCTCCGGCGGCGAGATCAGCCGCGTGATGCTCGCGCTCGACATCGCGCTCGGCAGCGGGCTGCCGCGGCGCTGCCTGGTGTTCGACGAGGTCGACCAGGGGCTCGGCGGCGAGGCCGCCGACCGGCTCGGGGAGTTTCTCGCCAGGGCGGCGCGGGAGCACCAGGTCGTCTGCATCACGCATCTCGCGCAGGTCGCGGCGCGGGCCGACCGCCATGTCTATGTCACGAAGAAGGTCCGCTCGGGCCGGACGGTCGCGGTCGTCCGGCCGCTCGAGGACGAGTACGATCGTGTCGAGGAACTGGCCCGCATGCTCAGCGGGAGCGTGGTGACCGAAACCGCCCGGCGGCACGCCGAGGAGCTGCTGCGCGAACTCGGCCCGCGGGGAGCGAATCGATGACGCATGCGGGATTCCGGGCGATCTACCCCGGCTCGTTCGACCCGGTGACCCTCGGTCACCTCGATCTGCTTCGGCGCGCCGCCGCGCTGGTCGACCAGCTGACCGTCGCGGTGCTGCGCAACACCGAGAAGACCCCGCTGTTCGACGCGGAGGAGCGGCGCGAGATGCTCGCCGATGTCGTCGCCGAGGCCGGTCTCGACAACGTGGAGGTGACGGCGTTCGACGGGCTGCTCGTCGAGTTCGCGCGCCGCCGCGGGGCGCGGGTGATCATCCGGGGTCTTCGCGCGGCGGGGGACTTCGAGTACGAGCTGCAGATGGCGCACATGAACCGGCGTCTCGATCCGGGGCTGGAGACCGTGTTCCTGACCCCCGACGAGTCGGTCCAGTCGATCTCGTCGCGGCTGGTGCGCGAGATCGCCCGGCTCGGCGGGGACATCGGCGCGCTCGTCCCGCCCGCGGTGGTTCCTCGTGTCATCGCGCGCCTCGGGCGCGGTACGGGAGGTGCCTGATGCCCCGCAGGCTCGCCTCACGCCTTTCGCTGGTCGGCGCGTCCCAGACGATGGCCGTCAAGGCCGAGGCCGACCGCCTGCGCCGCGAGGGCCGGCAGGTGATCGACTTCGGTCCCGGCGAGCCGGACCTGCCGACGCCCGAGGCGGCCAAGCAGGCCGCCCGCCGCGCGATCGACGACGACTTCACCCACTACACGGCGGCCGCGGGCATCCACGAGCTGCGCGCCGCCCTGGCG
>RFIB01000068.1 GCA_003695625.1 Acidobacteriota bacterium
GACAAGCTCGGTCTCGTCGACATCGAGCGCGTCGCGCAGTTCGTCGTCGCGATGCCGCTCGAGCAGGTCGAGGTGGTCGCGGATCGCCACCGCGGCCTTCGACTCGGACAGGCCGGCAACTTCGAGCTGCGTGAGCAGGCATTCGGCCAGATCCCGACTGGCGACGCCGACCGGATCGAAGCGGCGGATCGTCTCGCGCACCCGGGCGATCTCCCCGGGGCTCCAGGTGTCGCCCTCCGGCGCCATCGCGGCGAGTTCCTCGTCGGTGGCTTCGAGGTACCCGCGCTCGTCGAGGTTGCCGATGATCGCCTCGCCGATCCGGCGCAGCTTCCCGTCGGGGATGGTCATCTCGAGCTGCCATTGCAGGTGCTCGGCGAGACCGTGACCCGAGGAGACGACCTGCTCGAGGGACGGCAGCTCGTCGGCCGAGCGATTCTCGCGCATTCCGCGCGTCGGCTGGTAGCTGTCCTCGAGATCGCGGAAGAACGAGGCGTAGTCGAAGTCGTCCTCGGAGCGGTCCGCGTTCTCGCCGGCGGTGACCTCGCGATCCGCCGGAGCCGAGTCCGCCGGCGACGTGGAGTTCTCGTCCAGCCGCGTTCCGGCCTCCTCGAGAGCGGGGTTCTCGACGAGTTCCTGCGAGATCTCCTGCTGCAGGTCGAGCTTCGACAACTGGAGCAGCCGGATGGCCTGCTGCAGTTGCGGTGTGATGATCAGACGCTGGCTGAGCTTCGGCTGCAGCTTCTGTTCGAGATAGGGCATCCGACTCCAGTGGTCTCCGCTTCGTACCGCCTGGTCCCGGTCACTCTTCAGCCGAGCCGGAAGTCCTCCCCGAGATAGACCGCCTTGACTTCCGCATCCGAGGCCAACTGCTCGGGAGACCCGCTCCTGAAGATCTTCCCATGGTTGATGATATAGGCGCGGTCGGTTATTTGCAATGTCTCGCGCACGTTGTGGTCCGTGATCAGAACGCCGATTCCGCGCCCCGCGAGCGTTCGGACGAGCCGCTGGATGTCGGCGACCGCGATCGGATCGATCCCGGCGAACGGCTCGTCGAGCAGCACGACGCGCGGGCAGATCGCCATGGCGCGGGCGATCTCGCAGCGACGACGCTCGCCTCCGGAGAGAAGATACGCCGGCCTGTCGGCCACGGCATCGAGACCGAATTCGGCGAGCAGTGCGGTGGTGCGTTCGTGGATCGCGTCCTCGTCGTGCCCCAGCGCCTCGAGCACGAGTTCGAGGTTTCCGCGGACGGTCAGCCGGCGGAACACGCTCGGCTCCTGGGGCAGATACGCGATGCCGGCGAGCGCGCGCCGATGAAGCGGCCGGTCGGTCAGGTCCTGCTCGCCGAGGCGGATCTCGCCGTTGTCCGGGCGAAGCAGCCCGACAATCATCGCGAACGTGGTCGTCTTGCCGGCACCGTTCGGTCCGAGCAGGCCGACGATCTCTCCGGGACCGACGGTCAGCGTCACGTCGTCGACCGCGCGATGATGCCGGAACGTCTTGACCAGATGCGTCGCCTCGAGGCGCGCTCCCTGGGGCTCGTCGTCGGGGCATGCCCGGTGCGGGGCCTCGGGCTCAGCGTGGGCCATCTCGGTCGTCCTTGCGCGGCTCGTCCGGCTCGCGTCCCGTGATCACGCTCCGTCCCCCGCCTCCCTCGGTCTCGTAGCGGCGGAACGCCAGATGGTACCGGATGACGCTCGCCCGTACCTCGCGCCGCTCGCCCGCGGGAAGCAGCCGCGCCAGCGCGCGTTCCCCGCGCAGCTCGATCACGCCGGTGCGACCGCCGGTCCAGACCAGCCGGTCCGCACGCCCGATGTCGTCCTGGCGCTCGACGATCACGTCCCGCTCGGCCTCGAGATGCGCGACCTCGCCGGTCTCGTCCATCTCGACATCGATCGTCGCCGCACGCAGGCGGGTGTCGGCGTCCTCGAACCGCGCGTCCCCCTCGAGCCCGGCGACGCGGGTGTCGGCGTTCCAGCTCAGCCGGTCGGCCTGGGCACGGACCGTGCGGACCCGTTCGCTGCGCCGGCCGACGACGAATCGGCCGACCACCTCGCCCTCCGCGACCAGGCGCCGCGCGGCGTCCGACCAGCTCATCCGACGCGCGCGCAGCACGGTGTCGAACTGCCACGCCTGGACCGGCCCCTCGAACACGATCGGGCCGTCCTCCAGCGGAATCGTGACCGAGGTGCTGCGGACGCGCACCGGTTCGCCCGCCGCGAACAGGCCGTCCCGCGCCTCCGGCGTGGCGGCGATCTCCGTGATCGCGCCGCCTTCCGCGATCAGCCGCCGGCGTGCGCGTTCGAACCGCAGCAGCGGCGCCTCGACCAGATCCTGGCCGCGCACCGCCCGCGCCCCCTCGCCTTCGAGCAGGACCTGATCCGGCACCGTCCGCGACCAGGCCAGCCGGTCGCCGAGCAGCTGGAGACCCGACTCGTCGCGGATCTCGACCTGGCCGCGGGCCTCGAGACGCTCGATCGCCCCGGCAGGCCCGCGCGACAGCTCGAGCCGCCTGCCGCGCGCGTGCCACGCCGGGCGGTCCGGCTCGCGCCACCGCGCGGCAAAGCCGTCCGGTGCCCGCGCGGAAACCGTGTCGCCGTCCGTGCCGCGGGAGACCTCGACCAGCCAGCGGGCGGCACCCAGCGCGCCGACCGCGCCGTCCGCGTTGCGCCGCGCGGCGATCGACGTCGCGGACACCTCCGCGTCGTCCCCGGCCGGCGGCGCGCGCCGCGTCACGTCGAGCTGGCCGCCGGCCACCTGCCAGGCGAGCCCGGGACCCGGGCCGCTGAGCAGCACCGGACCGGTACCGGAGAAACGCAGCGGCTCGCCGTCGCGGGCCGGCCGGACGATCCCGCCCGCCGCGACGATCGAACGGTCCGGCTGCCGCGCACGGAACGCTCCGGGCAGGACGAGTTCGCCGGGCCCGAGCCGGTACAGGGCGCGCGCCGCGTCGATCCGCCACGGCGTGCCTGCGCCGAGATGGAGCTCCATCCCGCCGCGGGTCTCGACGATCCGCTCGTCGGGCCGGTACTCGAACGCCTCGACCCGCCCCTCGAGCCCGGGGCCGTACAGTCGCGCCGGTCCGGGGCCGGCCAGCCGACGCTGGCTGGTGTTCCACGCCAGTTCGTCGGTCTCGAGCCGGATCCCGTCGGGATCGCGCACCCGGACGTCCCCCTCGAGGACGACGGCGACGTCCTCCCGCCGCGGCCCGGTCGAGCGCACCGTGCCGCTCCGCGCGCTGAGCGACACGTGGCGCCCGTCCGCCATGTACGCCCGCAGCTCGAGCACGTCGCGCACGAAGTGGGCGCCGCCCTCGAGCTGGGCCATGCTCGTCGCGTTGAGTTCGAGCACGGTCTCCGAGCCGCGGGTGAAGCGCAGCAGGACGCCGCCCTCCATGCGGGACGTCTCGTCCGGCCGCAGCGGCACGCCGCGCTCGATCGCCTTCGCTTCCGGAGGCCGGCTGCGCAGCGCCTCCCAGGCGAAGCCGAGGACGGCGGCGCCGAGGGCGAGCAGCACGAGCAGCCGGCGACGCATCCTCGGCGCGTCAGCGGCCGGTGAACCGCGGGGGACGCTTTTCGAGGAACGCCGTCGTGCCCTCGCGCATGTCCTCCGTCGAGAAGATCACGCCGAACAGGGCCGCCTCGTACTCGAGCGCGTCGTCGAGCGGCATCGACAGGCCGGTGCGCACCGCCTCGACCGCGAGCCGGACCGCGACGGGGCCCTTGTCGAGGATCGCGCGCAGCAGGTCCTCCGCCTCCTCGACGGCGGTGCGTTCGCGGGCGATCCGGTTGACCAGGCCCCAGGCCAGCGCGGTCTCGGCGTCGATCATCTGGCCGGTCAGGACCATCTCCAGCGCCCGCGCCTCGCCGACGAGCCGCGGAAGGCGCTGCGTGCCTCCGAAGCCGGGGATCAGCCCGAGCTGGACCTCCGGCTGGCCGAACCGGGCCTTCGGCGACGCGACGCGGAGGTGGCAGGCCATCGCCAGCTCGCACCCCCCGCCCAGTGCGAACCCGTTGACCGCGGCCACGATCGGCCGGCCGAACTCGTCGAACAGGCGGCCGAGCGCCTGGCCTTCACGGGCGAACGCTCGCGCCTGCTCGGGGCTCAGGTCGGCCATCTCGCGGATGTCCGCCCCGGCGACGAACGCCTTGTCCCCGGCGCCGGTCAGGATCGCGCCGCGGACGGATTCGTCCCGGGCCAGGTCCTCGAACGTGTCGGCGAGACGGCGGATCACCTCGCGATTGAGGGCGTTGAGCTTGTCCGGACGGTTGATCGTCACGCGCGCGATGCCGTCCTCGACATGCCGGAGCACGAGATCGCTGGACTCGGTCATCGTGGTGCCTCCCGGATGGCCGCCCGCCGGGCGGCGACAGGCGACGGGTGGGCCGGAACAGCGAGGATAGCCCAGCGCGACGGCCGCGACAGGTGCCCCGGCCGGGGGCCGGACTCAGGAATGGAACTCGGCCGCCTTGACCGTGCGCCGGAAGTCGCTTCCGCGCAGCTCGACGATCCAGCACATCTCCGCCAGCCGCGAGACCAGGCGGGCACCGAGCCGGTCGGCGAGGGACTCGTGCTCGCCGTCCGCCTCGGGCGGCAGGTTGGTCGTCAGCAGGGTCAGCGCCGACCGGTTGTACCGTTCGTTGAGCACGAGACCGAGCGTCTCGAGCGCCCATGGTGTCGGCCGGGTCACGCCGACGTCGTCGAGGAGCAGCACGTCCGCCGCGAGGACGGGATCGAGCACCTCCCGACCGGCGGTCTCCGCCCGCCTGTCGAACGTGTCCTGCAGGCTGCGCAGGAGCTGGTTGACCTCGACGAAGATCCCCCGGGCGCCCCGCTCGGCGACCAGCTCGCGCAGCGTGGCCACGGCGAGATGCGTCTTGCCGACTCCGCACGGACCGGTGAACAGCAGTCCCCGCTCGCTTCCCGGGAATCCCTCGACGACGCGGCGGGCCAGCGCCAGCGCCTGGGCCAGCGAATCGTTGAGCGGCGCGAACGAGGCGAACGTGCAGTGCTCGTAGCGCGGCGGGATGCGGGCTGCGGCCAGCCTCATCCGGCCGAGCCGCTCGCGACGGCAGTCGCACGGCCGTGCCGCGTCGACGCCGCTGCCGGTGTCGACGAGCACGAACCCCGTACCGTGGCAGGCGGGACAGATCGGCGCGTCGGTCATCGCGGAACTCGTCCACCCGGCCGGGCGGCCGGGCCGGCCCGCATTATGCCCGACGCGTGCCGTCGGCCGGGAGTCGATCAGTTGAGGTAGCTGCGGAGCTGCTGTGTCTTCGACGAGCGATTCAGCTTGCCGAGCGCCTGCGCCTCGATCTGGCGGATGCGCTCGCGCGAGAGCTTCATCACCTCGCCGATCTCCTTGAGCGTCTTCGGCTCCTCTCCGGTCAGCCCGAAGCGCAGCATGATCACCTTGCGTTCCTTCTCGTCCAGCTCGCCGAGCGCGCGCCGCACGTGGTTGCGCAGGGCGCTGCGCACGACCATCGCATCGGCGGAAGGGATCACGTCCTGCTCGAGCTTGTCCGACAGGTGGAAGTCGTGCTCCTCGTCGATGATCTCGGACAGGGAGATGTTCTCGTCCGAGACCTGGAGCAGTGTGTTGACGTCGTCGGGCTCGACGTCCATCCGCTCGGCGATCTCCTCGACCGTCGGGCGCCGCTCGAGTTCCGACATCAGCGCGGCCTGCGTCTTTCCGATCCGGTACAGCAGGTTGGCCTGCTTCTGGGGCAGCCGGAACGGGCCCGCCTGATCGGACAGGGCATGGATGATCGACTGGCGGATCCACCACACCGCGTAGGTGATGAACTTGACGTTCTTGTCCGGGTCGAACCGCTTGGCCGCCTCGATCAGGCCGACATTGCCCTCGTTGATCAGGTCCAGGAAGGACAGCCCCAGCCCGCGGTACCGTTTCGCGAACGAGACCACGAAGCGCAGGTTCGCCTCGACCAGCTTGTGCAGGGCTTCCCGGTCGCCGTTCTTGATCCGGCGCCCGAGTTCCTTCTCCTCCTGGACCGAGATGCGCGGCAGGCGCGCGATCTCCTTGAGGTACTTCTTCAGCGCCTCGGGCGAGCCGGCCCGGGTCCTGGCCGAGCCGTCGCGCTCCTCGCCGAGCGTCTCTCGCGGCATGAGTCCTCCCTGTCGATCGCCGGGCCGGTCGCCGGCCCGCCGTCGGACACCGGCGGCTCCGGCGCCGGGCGGCCTGCCCTGCTTATCGGCAGGAGGGCGGACAGTATAAAGGGGGGCGGCGCGAGGCCACCCCCGCCGGACCGCTTCAGTGATCGACCGAGACGCTCGCCTCGGCCTCGAGACGGACTGCTCCGGCATCCCGCGGCACGACGACCGTCAGCACGCCACTCTCGAGCCGGTCGGTCGCCCGGTCCCCCGCGAACCCTTCGGGCAGCTCGAAGCGGCGCCGAAACCGGCCCCAGGAGCGCTCGACCCGGTGCCACGTCCAGTCGCCGGCGAGGTCGGGCCGCTGTCTCTCGCCCGAGAGGGTCAGCGCGGTGCCGTCCCAGTTCAGGTCGATCTGGTCCCGGCGCATTCCGGCCAGATCGCAGCGGATCTCGATCCGGTCGGGGAGCTCGATCACCTCGACCGGCGGCTGCCACTGCCCGAGCGCCGTCTGCTCGTCGAGCGGCACCGGACCGGTCAGCAGCGCCTCGAACAGCTTGTTCATGCGGTCCTGGATCGAGACCAGGTCGCGGAACGGATCCCAGCTCTTCACGCGCCGCCCTCCCGGGTGCCGGACGCTCCCGCCGGCTCAACGATCGGGCAGGCTCCCCGGCCTCGTCAAGCCGGGCCTGCAGACGGAGCGGGGGCCGGCCCTCGGCCGGCCCCCGTCACGCGAACCAGATCACCGGTAC
>RFIB01000376.1 GCA_003695625.1 Acidobacteriota bacterium
ACGCGACGAGAGCTGCGAGCGGCAGGAGAAGGGACCTCACGCGCGGGCTCCTGCGCGGGGAGCGTAGCACGGCCCGCGGGGGGCGTTTCAAGGGCCGCGGCCCGTCCGCCCGGAGCGCACCGCGAGCCACACCCCGGCGCAGACCAGTCCGCCCCCGACGAGCGTCGGCACGCCGGGGCGCTCGCCGCGCACGGTCCACGACAGCACGCCCGCGATCAGCGGCTGCAGGTAGACGAACAGCGCGACGACCGACGAGTCGACGCGGGCCAGGGCCCAGTAGTTCAGCACGTACGTCAGCGCGGTGGGCCCGACGATGATGAACGCCGCGATCGCCCACACGACGGGGTCGACGCGCGACGGGTCGAAGCGGGCCACCGACCCGCCGCCGACCAGCCCGAGCCCGACCGCGCCGAAGCCGAACAGCACCGCCGCGGCGGCGAGCGGATCGCAGCGCGCCAGCACGCGCTTGGAGAGCACGAGGAACAGCGAGAAGCTCGTCGCGTTGGCCAGCGTCAGCAGGTCGCCGACGGTGCGCAGATCGCCGAGCACGCGAGGGTCGGGGCGGATCACCAGCAGCACGCCGGACAGCGCCAGGGCCAGTGCGGCGAGCTTGCGCCGCGACAGCCGCTCCCGGCGCAGGGCCACCGCGAACGCCAGCGTGAGCACCGGGATCGACGTGTTGATCAGCGCGGAATGGATCGGCGTCGTCCGCGACAGCCCCTCGACGAACAGCCACTGGTTGAGCACCACACCGAGCACCGAGTACAGCGCGAGCTGCAGCACGTCGCCCGGCCTCGACGGCAGCCGGCGGCGCGTCGCGAGCACCAGCCCCCACAGCACGGCGGCGCCCCCGACGACGCGGATCACCGCCCAGCTCCGCGGCGGAACCTGCTCGAGCAGGATCTTCGCCGCGAGATAGTGCACGCCGAACAGCACCTGCACGGCGACCAGCGCCGCGACGACCGCCGCCCGCCGACCGGCCGCCTGAGCCACCGCAGCCCCGCTCACCCGATCCGTGCGAGCTTCAGGCGCTCGCCGTGCCGGCGCCAGACCTCGCGCCACAGCGCCTCGGGCAGCGTGCCGCCCTCGCGCTCGACCAGCGCGAACGCGTCGTCGCGGGCGGCGAGCAGCAGGTCCTTGTGCCGTACGAGGTCGGCGACCCGCAGCGACGGGAGCCCGTGCTGGGCGGTGCCGGTCAGCTCGCCGGGGCCGCGCAGCTCGAGGTCCTTCTCGGCGACGCGGAACCCGTCGTCGGTCTGCTCGAGCACGCGCAGGCGGTTCATCGCGTGCTCGTCGGCGTCCTGCGAGGCGATCAGCACGCAGTACGACCGCCGGTCGCCGCGGCCGACGCGCCCGCGGAGCTGGTGGAGCTGCGCGAGCCCGAACCGGTCGGCGTCCTCGACGACGATCACCGACGCCTCGGGCACGTCGATGCCGACCTCGATCACCGTCGTCGCGACGAGGATGTCCACCTCGCCGCGGGCGAACGCATCGAGGTTCGCGCGGCGCTCGTCGGGCTTCATCCGGCCGTGGACCAGCGCGACACGGGCCTCGGGGAACCGCGCGCGGTACTCGGCGAGCCCCTGCTCGGCCGCCTTGAGCCCGCGCGCCCCCTCCTCGACCGCCGGCCGGACGACGTAGACACGCCGCCCCTCGGCCAGCGCCCGCTCGAGCCCGGCGAACACGCGCTCGCGCTCGTCCTCGCGACGCACGACGGTGCGGATCGGGAGCCGGCCGGGCGGCTTCTCGTCGATCACCGACACGTCGAGATCGCCGTAGAGCACCATCGCCAGCGTGCGCGGGATCGGCGTTGCCGACATCACGAGCAGGTGGGGCCTCGTCCCCTTGTCGGCGAGCGACGCGCGCTGGGCGACACCGAACCGGTGCTGCTCGTCGATCACGACGAGCCCCAGCTTCCGGAAGGCGACGCTCTCGCTGATCAGCGCGTGGGTGCCGACGACCAGCGATGCCGCCCCCGAGGCGAGCTTGGCCCGCACGGCGCGCGCCTCGGCCTGGCGCAGCGCCGCCGTCAGCAGCTCGACACGCCGCCCGACGCGGCCCATCAGCCGGGCCAGCGTGCGCCCGTGCTGGCGGGCGAGGATCTCGGTCGGCGCCATCAGCGCGGCCTGCCAGCCGTGCTCGACGGCGACGAGCATCGCCATCGCGGCGACGACGGTCTTGCCCGAGCCGACGTCGCCGAGCAGCAGCCGGCTCATCGGACGCCCCGACGCGAGGTCGTCGGCAATCTCGCGGAACACGCGCGTCTGGGCCCCGGTCAGCGTGAACGGCAGCAGCTCGGCGATCCGGGCGCGGATCTCCCCCGTCAGCGGCAGGCGGGGCGCGCCGCCCAGCGCCAGGCGCTGGCGCCGGGCCAGCGCGAGGGCCAGCTCGAGCCAGAACAGCTCGTCGTAGGCCAGCCGACGCAGTCCGGGCAGCCGGCGTTCGGCAAGCAGTTCGGCGGGCGTGTCGGGCGGCGGACGGTGCACCTCGCGCAACGCCTCGTCGAGCGCGGGCAGGCCGTGACGCGCGCGCAGCGCGGCGGGGATCGGATCGTCGACCGGGCCCAGACCGTCGAGCGCCTCGCCGATCACCGTGCGCAGCCGGCGCGAGCTGAGCGGACCGAGCTTCTCGTAGACCGGGATCCAGCCGGTCAGCGCCGCCGGGTCCTCTCCCTCGCGCAGGATCTCGAACTCCGGACCGGTCAGCTCGAGTCCGTGCGAGCCGAGCCGCGGCGTTCCCTGGACGAGCAGGCGCGTGCCGCGGCGGATGTACTCGGCAAGGTAGTTGCGGCCGAAGAACACGACGCGGATCGCGGCGGTCCCGTCGTCGACGAGAAGCTGCATCAGGTCGAGCCCGCGGCGCCTGGTGCGCAGCGTGCGCACCTCGCGCACGGTGCCGACGGCGGTCAGCGGCCGGTCCGGCCGCGCCGCGGACAGCGGTGCGATCTCGCGCCGGTCGATCCAGCGCAGCGGCAGATGCAGCAGCAGATCGCCGACCGTCCCGACCCCGAGCGAGGCCAGCTCCTCGGCCCAGCGCGGACCGATCCCGCGCAGCCGCACGACCGGATCGTCGAGCGCGTAGCGCCCGCGCGCTCCGTGCTGCGTTCCCCTGCGGTCCGTCGCGCCCACGGGCGCGACGTTATCACGCGTGCGGTTCGGTCGCGGCCGGCGCAGGCGCGCCGGACAGCCCGATCGCCAGGCCGCCGAGCACGAGCGCGCCGCCGGGATAGAACGACGCGTGCGGCCACTCGGCGAACAGCAGCGCGGCGAGGATCGACGAGAGCACCGGTTCGCCGAGCAGCGCGAGCTGGACCTCCTGTGCAGGCCGGTGGCGCACGGCGACGTTGAGCAGGCCATGCCCGGTCAGATGCGGACCGAGCGCGAGCGCCAGCGCGACGAGACCGACGCGCATCGACGCCGGCGCGAGTCCCTGCCCTGACGCGACGACGGCGACGGCCAGCGCCGCGGCTCCCGCCAGACAGGTCATCGCGACCTGCGCCTCGACCTCGATCTCGGCGCGGACGCGGCGGCCGATCAGCAGGTACACGCTGCCCGCCCCCGCGGCGAGCAGGGCGAGCGCGTCGCCGAGCAGCGGGTCGCTCCCCCCGCCCGCGCGCCCGTCGGCATGGGCGATCAGCGCCACGCCGGCCAGCGCCGCCAGCGCACCGACCCACAGCCGCGGCGAGGTGCGGTCGCCGAGCCAGCGCGGCGCGATCACCGCGGCGAACAGCGGAGCCGTCGTCACCAGCGTGACCGACGAGGCGACCGACGTCAGCCGCAGCGACCAGAACCACGCGCCGAAGTGCACCGCGAGCAGCACGCCGGCCACGCCGCCCCAGCGCCACGCGCGGGGCGAGAGCAGCCCCCGCGGGCGCAGCACGACCGCGACGAGCGCGCCGGCGAGCGCGAGGCGCCAGAACGCGAGGCGCAGCGGATCGGCGTCCGGAGCGAGCCGCACCAGCGGTGCCGCGGTCGATACGGCGAGGATCGCCAGCGCCAGGGCCGCGCGTCCCCGCGCCCCGGCGCGGCTCACGCGGACACCGGCGCCAGAGCGCCCGACTCGACGAGCTGCGCGACCGCCCGGGCGATCTCGACGTCGGGCGCATCGAAGCGGTCGAGCAGGTCGCGCAGCGTGCGCGGCTCGCGGACCTCATCGAGGATCGTGCGCGCCAGCTCGGGGACCTGCCCCTGCTCGACGAGCCGCTCGGCGGCGTCGCCGGCGGTCAGCGGCACCTCGGCCGGCGGCAGCCGGGCGGCGAGTCGCGCGAAGTCGTCGATGGCGACCATCGCGTCCATCAGCAGCCGCTGGGTGTTGCCCTCGATCGGCTCGCCGACGTCGCCCCCGTCGCCCGGCTCGAAGTGGAAGTCGGCGTCGGTCCAGCCGAGCATCCGGAACAGCGCCTTGCGGCCACGCGTCCGCGCGGTGAACGCACCGACGATCCGGCCGTCGACGAGGTGGATCCTCCCCTGCTCCGAGCCGCGCAGCCGCAGCACGCCGGTCTTGCCGTTGATCGCCAGCAGCTGCAGCAGGTCGGGCACCGGCAGGTGACTGGTATGACCGGCCAGGAAGCTCCGGCGCGACTCGCCGCCCGCGCTGCCGAGGCGGACGCGCTCGAGGATCAGCCGCGCGCGGACCAGCAGCTCCTCGGTCGAGAACGGCTTGCACAGGTAGTCGTAGGCGCCGAGCCGCAGCCCGCGCAGGCGGTGGTGGACCTCGCGCTCCGACGAGAGGAACACGAGCGGGATGTCACGCGTCTGCGGGTCGCCCTTGAGTCGCTCGCACAGCTGCCAGCCGTCCATCCCCGGCATCGACGCGTCGGTGACGATCAGATCGACGCGCTCCTCGGCGAGCCGCTCGAGCGCCTCGCGACCGTCCTCGGCGGTGATCACCTGGTACCCCGCGTCGGCGAACGCGTCGCGCACCAGCTCGCGCACGAGACGGTTGTCGTCGACCACGAGGATCGTCGGGGAGAACTCCGCGGACATCGCTCTCCGGAGGCACGGTGCGTGCGGGGTGTATGGTAGGAACCGCCGGCGTGGCGGGTCAACCTGGACGCGCAGCGGGAGGACGGCGGCCGACCATGAAGCCAGCGACGCTCGAGCGGGCACGGCGGGCCCTGGCGGGCCGCTATCTCGTCGCCCTGACCGGAGCCGGCATGTCCGTCGAGAGCGGCATCCCGCCGTTCCGGGGCGAGGGCGGGCTGTGGAGCCGGTTCGACCCGCTCGTCGACGGCCACGTGCGCACGCTGGACACCGACCCGGAGCGCTCGTGGCGCCTGTTCCGCGAGCTGGCCGGCCCGATCGCGCGGGCGCGGCCGCACCGCGGGCACGCGGCGCTGGCCCGGGCCGAGCGCGCCGGGCGTCTGCTCGGCGTGATCACGACCAACGTGGACGGGCTGCACCAGCGTGCCGGCTCGAACAACGTCGCCGAGGTCCACGGCTCGGCGCGGCGGATCGTGTGCCACGGCTGCGGCCGGCACGCCTCGCCGGACCTCGTGCTCGGGAGCGACGGGGTGCCGCGCTGCCCGGAGTGCGGCGGCGTGCTCCGGCCGGACGTCGTGCTGTTCGGCGAGACGCTGCCCGACGAGGCGTGGCGCCTGGCGATGGAGCTGGTCGCCGACGCGGAGGGGCTGGTGACGATCGGCACCTCGCTCGAGGTGCAGCCGGCTGCGGGTCTGCCGCTGCTGATCCGTCGCCGCGGACTCCCCGTGGTCGAGATCGGCCCCGAGCCGTCCGACATGGCGCGCCAGGAGCTCAGCCTGTGGCTCGAGGGGAGTGCGGCGACGCTGGTCCCCCCGCTGCTCGCGCCGGCGCGCGGCCGGCTGGGCCGGTGGCTGTTCGGGGCGGGGCGATGAGCGGCGGCCGGCGGCGCGTGATCGCGTGCGGCGTGCTCGACACGCTGGCCGATCTGCGCGGCGCGCTCGACCGGGCCCTGGCCGAGGACCTCGGCGTGCGCGCCGCGGCGCAGCGCGCACGGATTCTCGCCGGCCGCGACGAGGCCGAGGACGAGCTGCTCGACTCGCTCGAGCAGTGGCGCCCGTGCCGCGAGATCGTCGCCGAGAGTCTCGCGGTCGCCTGCCGCCGCGAGGGACTGCCCGCACCCGCCGCGGCACTCGAGCGCGTCGCGGCGCGGCTCGGCGCGCTCGAGCCGCTCGACGACGCCCGACGCGCCCTGCCCGGACTGGCGCGCGCCGGCGAGCTGGCGCTGGTCAGCGCGCTCGACCCGGAGGACCTCGCCGCGTTCGCCGGGCGGCTGCCGGTGCCTGTCGCGCACGCGGTCAGCGCCCGGGCGGTCGGCGCGTATCCGCCGGAGCCGGACCCGCTGCTGGCGCTGCTCCACGAGATGGCCCTCGACGAGGACGAACTGCTGTTCGTCTCGGCGCGAGCGGAACGCGAGCTGTACACGGCGCAGGACCTCGGGATCGAGGCGGCGTACGTCGACCGCGACGGTGCGGGGATCCCCGACGAGCTGGAGGTCGCGCACCATGTGGCCTCGCTCGAGGCGCTCTCGCGCCGGCTGACCGGCCGGCGGCGCAGGCGGCGCGCCCCCCCGCGCGCGTGACGCGTCGCGTTGCCGGCCCGGCGGCGCGGCGCTAGCATCCGCCGGTTGCCTGTCGTGGAGGATTCCCCGTGCCTGACCAGACCGACCGCGTCGAGAACGTCGTCATCCTCGGCTCCGGGCCCGCCGGCCTGACCGCGGCGATCTACGCCGCGCGCGCCAACCTCGAACCGGTCGTCTACGAGGGGCTGCAGCCGGGCGGGCAGCTGACGATCACGACCGACGTCGAGAACTATCCCGGCTTTCCCGACGGCGTGCAGGGCCCCGAGATGATGGACCTGTTCCGCCGCCAGGCGGCGCGGTTCGGCACGCGGATCGAACAGAAGGCCGCGACGGCGGTCGACCTGTCGGTGCGGCCGTTCACGGTGACCATCGACGGCGGCGAGACGGTCCGCGCGCGCGCGCTGATCGTGGCGACCGGCGCGTCGGCGCGGCACCTCGGCCTGGAGTCCGAGCAGCGGCTGCTCGGTCGCGGCGTGTCGATGTGCGCGACCTGCGACGGGTTCTTCTTCCGCGACCAGGACATCGTCGTCGTCGGCGGCGGCGACACCGCGATGGAGGAGGCGCTGTTCCTGACCAAGTTCGGGCGCACGGTCACCATCGTCCATCGACGCGACGAGCTGCGCGCGTCGAAGGTGATGCAGCAGCGGGCGTTCGACCATCCGAAGATCCGCTTCGAGTGGAACGCCGTCGTCGACGAGATCCTCGGCGACAACAAGGTCGAGGGCGTGCGCCTGCGCGACACCAGGACCGGCGAGACGCGCGAGCTGGCGTGCGGCGCGGTGTTCGTCGCCATCGGACACACGCCGAACACGAAGCTGTTCGAGGGCCAGCTCGAGCTGAATCCCGCCGGGTACATCGTCACCCGCCCCGACAGCACGTACACCTCGGTCGAGGGCGTGTTCGCCTGCGGCGACGTGCAGGACTGGACGTACCGGCAGGCGGTCACCGCCGCGGGCACCGGCTGCATGGCCGCCATCGACGCCGAGCGCTGGCTTGCCGAAGCCGAATAGGTGCCGCACGCGACCGTTTGCGCACGGCGTCGTGAAAACGCAAACGGGTTGCGGTTGAGGTAGCCGCGCCCCGAGGGGCGCCGCTACGAAGCGTCGCGGCGGATCCAGGCGGCCGGATCGACGGCCTTGCCGTCGGCGCGGATCTCGAGGTAGAGCATCGGCCCCTCGAGCGAGCCGGTGTCACGGACGCGGCCGAGGATCGTCTCGCGGTCGACCATCGTCCCGCGCGGGGCGAGGATCGCCGACAGGTGTGCGTAGACCGAGTGCACACCGTGCCCGTGGTCGACGACGACCATCAGCCCGTAGCCGCGGAACCAGTCGGCGAACACGACCCGCCCGTCGAACAGCGGACGGACGCGCGCGCCGAACGGCGCGGCGATGTCCCATCCGGGATGCGGCAGCCGCGTTCCGAATCGCGGGTCGACGCGGTCGCCGAACGGCCGGGTCACCTTCCCCTCGACCGGCATCGGCAGCAGGCCCTTGAAGGCACGCACGTCGAGCTCGATCGGGGCCGGCTCGGCAAGCCCGGCGATCATCTCCTCGAGCCGCCGCTTGGCCTCGGCCAGCTCGTCGAGCGCCCGCTCGCGCACCGCCTCGTCGCGGCGGATCGACTCGAGCAGCGCGCGCCGCGCGAGGATCGCGCGCCGCAGCGCGGTGCGCGCCTCGAGCGCCTCGTCGCGCAGCGCGTCGAGCCGGGCCTGCTGCACCTCGCCCTGCGCGCGGACCATCGCCAGTGCCGCGAGATCCTGGCGCACCGTGGCGACGTCCTCGCGCTGCCGCCGCGACAGCTCGTGCACGAGCCGCGCCGCGGACACCATCCGGTCGGCGTCGGCCGCCGAGAGCACCGGCCGCAGCCGGCCGAGCGGGCCGGCGCGCCACAGCAGCCGGGTCGTCGCGCGCAGGCGCCGCTGGACGGCGGCCAGCCGCTGCTCGATCGTGTGCTGCCGTTCGGCAATCCGCTCGAGTTCGGCCCGGGTGCGGCGCTGGTCGAGGCGGATCCGCTCGAGCCGCGCATCGAGCAGCCGCGCCTCGGCCTCGAGCCGCTCGAGCCGCCCGAGCACGCCGCGCTCGCGCCGCGAGAGCCGGTCACGCTCGGCCTCGAGCCGGGCGATCTCCTGATCGAGCCGCCCGCGCATCCGCTCGAGCGAGGCGTCGCCGGGCGCCGGCGGCGCGGCGGAGGCGACGGCGCCTGCCGCCGCGGCGAGCGCGACCAGCAGCGCGAGCCGGCGGCTCACCGGGAGGCCTCGCGCAGCGCCCGCCCGAGGGTCTCCGCCGCGATCGCCCCTTCGCGCACGACGCGCCACCCGGGCGGCCGCGCGTCGGCGCGCACGATCGTCGACGGGCGCCCGCCGGCCACCGGGCCGGCATCGAGCACGGCGAGGCGCGGATCGGCGGGGAGTCCGGCGAGCGCCTCGTCGACGCGCACCGGCGGCGCCGCACCGCGCGGGTTGGCCGACGTCGCGACCAGCGCGATGCCGGCTGTCAGGCACAGGTCGCGGGCGACCGGATGCGACGTGACGCGGATCGCGACCGTTCCGTCCGACGCCGCCACGCCGGGCGCGAGCCGTCGCGCGGCGGGCAGCACCAGGCTCAGCGGACCGGGCCAGAAGACCGCGGCGAGCGCGTCGAGGGTCGGATCGTCCCGCCAGCCGGGACAGCACGCGTCGACCTGGTG
>RFIB01000069.1 GCA_003695625.1 Acidobacteriota bacterium
GGCCCGGCTCGCGCCGGGCCGCACCGTCGTCCGACCGGTGATCCGATGCTGCTGATTCCGGGGTCGGCCGGGGCGGCCGACGCCCCGCTGCCGCCGCTCGTCGAGCGGCTGCGGCAGGGTGTGCTGCTGTTCGACGGCGGGATCGGCACCGAGATCTACGGTCGCGGCGTGTTCCTCAACGTCTGCTACGAGGAACTCAACCTGAGCCGGCCCGAGCTCGTCGAGGAGGTGCATCGCGCGTTCCTCCTCGCCGGCGCGGACGCCATCGAGACCAACACGTTCGGCGCCAGTGCCCCGCGCCTCGAGGCCCACGGCCTGGCCGACCGCCTGCGCGAGATCAACGCCGCGGCGGTGCGGATCGCCCGCCGCGCCGCGAACGGGACCGCGTACGTCGCCGGCGCCGTCGGTCCGCTCGGCATCCGCCTCGAGCCGTGGGGACCGACCTCGGTCGACGAGGCGGTCGCGCTGTTCCGGCAGCAGGTCGAGGCGCTCGCCGAGGCGGGCGTCGATCTCGTCTCGCTCGAGACCTTCTCGGACCTGGTGGAGATCCAGGCCGCGATCCGCGCCTGCCGGGAGGTCGATCCGTCGCTTCCCGTGCTGGCGATGATGACCGTCGACGAGGAGGGGCGGACGCCGGAGGGGGTTCCCCCGGAGTGGCTCGGACGCAAGCTCGACGAGACCGACGCCGAGGTGATCGGCGTGAACTGCTCGGTCGGGCCGGCCTCGATGCTCCCGGTCGTCGAGGCGATGGCGGCCGTCACCGAGCGCCCGCTGGCGGCGATGCCGAACGCCGGCATCCCGCGCACCGTCGACGGACGGATGCACTACCTGACGTCGCCGGTCTACATGGCCCGGTACGTGCGGCGCTTCGTGCAGGCCGGGGCGCGGGTCGTCGGCGGCTGCTGCGGCGTCACGCCCGAGCACATCCGCGCGATGCGTGCGGTGCTCGCGGGGTCGGCGGGCGAGCAGCGGGCGCGTCCGCGGATCGTCGTCGCCGCGCCGCGCGGCACGCCGCATCCTCCGGTTCCCGCCGAGCAGCGCTCGCGACTCGCCCGCAAGGTCGCCGAGGGCCGGTTCGTCACGATCGTCGAGGCGCCGCCGCCGCGGGGCTACGACGCCGGCCGCGTGCTCGAGAACGTCTCGCGGCTGGCCGCCGCCGGCGTCGACGCGGTGCTCGTGCCGGACGATCCGCGGGTCACCCTGCGGATGAGTCCGCTCTCGCTCGCCCTGCTGATCGTGCGACAGACCGCGGGCGGTTCCGGGCGCGCCGGCACCCTCGAGCCGGTGCTGCAGTACTCGTGTCGCGACCGGTCGCTGCTCGGCATGCAGTCCGACCTGCTCGGCGCGCACGCGCTCGGGCTGCGCAACGTGATGCCGATCACCGGGAACGCGCCCCGTCCCGGACAGCCCGTGTGGTCGCCGGCGACGTTCGACGTCGACGCGATCGGCCTGACCAACGTGATCGCGCGGCTCAACCGCGGGCTCGATGTCGGCGACACCCCGATCGGCGGGCAGACCCGGTTCTTCACGGCTGCCAACGCGACGGTCGGGGCGCCGAATCTCGACGAGGAGATCGACCGCCTGTGGTGGAAGGTCGACGCCGGCGCGGAGATCGCCGTCAGCACGCCGGTCTTCTCGCGCGAGGCGCTCGCGCGGTTCCTCGAGCGGATCGCGGCGTTCCGCGTGCCGTTCGTCGCGGGAATCTGGCCGGTCTCCGACCTGCGCGAGGCCGAGCACCTCGCGGGCGAGGTGCCGGGCATCGACGTTCCGCACGCCGTTCTCGATCGCCTGGCGCGCTTCGACGACCCGGCCGACCAGGCCCGCGAAGGTCTGGCGATCGCGCGCGAGGTGCTCGAGGCCGTCCGGCCGCTGGTCGAAGGCGTCTACGTCGCGGGGCACCACGACGCGGCGCGCGCCCTCGAGCTGCTCGACGGGGTCGTCGGGCGCGCGGTCGACGAGCGCCGGACGTTCCCCGGGCGGCCGGGAATCCGCTCCGGCGGACCGGATGCCGGCTGACGGCGGTGTCCACGGTCCCGGCCGGGGCTGTCTCCCGCAGAGGACGAGTCTGCGCGCGGACGGTCCGGGCCTCGGCGCAAGTGGCTGATCCGAAGCCGGTTGCCGGACCGTGCCGTCGTGGCGGGCGCTGGCACCGGACTTGCTCAAGGAAGCGGCGGGTCGCCTTCCTCCGCGCTGCGGCGGCCCGGGAGGACACGATGAGACGTTCGACGATCGCCTTCGCCGCCCTGGTCACCGTCCTCGCGCTGCCCGCGCTGGCGCTGGCCGGCGGACCGCGGCACTACCCGCGACGCGGCCCGGGACCGCGCCCGGCCGCCTTCGATACCACCTTCGGTGTCCGCCTCGGCGTGTTCTCGCCGGACGCCGACAGCAACTTCTTCGACGAGAACTTCGCCGTCTTCACCGGTGACGCGGACGACTACGAGGACGGCATGGTCGGCGTCGACTTCGCTTGGCGCTCGAGCCCGCAGATCGATCTCGTCGCCTCGATCTCGACGTTCGAGGGCAGCCAGACCCAGGGCTACCGCGACGCGGCGGTCGATCCGTTCCTCGAGGGCGTCCTGCACGACTCCGAGCTGAGCATCACGCCGCTGACCATCGGCCTGCGCGCACGGCTTGCCGGCGAGGGATCGGTCGTGCGGCCGTACGTCGGCGCCGGCGGCGGCTTCTACTGGTGGCGCTATCGCGAGTTCGGCGACTTCGTCGAGTTCGATCCTGTCGATCCCGCCAACGACCAGATCATCACCGCCGGGTTCGAGTCGGAAAGCGTCACGCTGGGGTTCTACCTGCAGGCCGGCGTGGAGTTCTCGGTGCGGCCGACCTGGTCGGTCTACGTCGACGCCCGCTGGCACCAGGCCGACGACGAGCTGGGCGACGACTTCGAGGGCTTCGGCGACATCGACCTGTCCGGACGCGAGGTCTCGGTCGGGGTGGCCTGGCACTTCTGAGCCGACGCCGACGGCGACACCCGCGGGGCGGTCCTTCCGGGCCGCCCCGTTCCGTTCCCGGTCCGGGACGGGGCCGACCGCGGGCGGCGGCCCCGCCGGCCGCGCCGGACGACGATCTCCGACGGGCCACGGCCCGGAGGGATCGGACATGCTCAGGTCGATCGACGGGGGGCGCCGCGCGGAGCGCACCCTTGACGCGGGCGGCGCGCTCGAGGAGTTCCTCGCCGAGAGGTCGGCGCACCGCGACGAGCTGGTCACGGCGCTGGTCGTCGCCGAGGTGCTGGCCAGCTTCCTGCTCGAGTCGGGGCTCGCCGGCGATTCCGCGGACGAGGACGACGACGCGCCGCCGGGCCCCGAGGCACTGGCCGACGTCCCCGCCGCACGGCTTGCGCGCGCCGCCGGGCCGTGCCTCGAGCTGTTTCCGTACCAGTGCGTCGTCACCGGAACCGTGCTCGAGCGGCTGCGCCCCGGCATGCACGCGCTGGTCGCGTGGCTCGTCGCCCGCGGCGCGGCGACGCCCGCCGATCGACGCGCGTTCGAGCGTGCCGCGCGGCATGCAGCTCCGGCGCTCGATCGCCAGCTGCGGCTTCAGCGGGCGATCGAAGCGCTCGACCCGCCGGTGGTGCGTGCAGGGAGCGGCGAGCGGATCGTCGGCCACTTCCTGGTCCTGGCGAGCGATCCGCGCCGCCTCGAGCTGGGTCCGCCGGACGGCGCCGAGACGTACCGTGTGCTGCTGCCGGCGCAGCTTCCGGAGCGGTTTCCGGCGGGCAGCGTGGCCGGGTTCGCGCTGGCCGGCACCGCGCTCGGCTGCCTGCCGCTGGCGGCCACGCTGCCGATCCGGCCGACGGCGCTCGAGTCGCTGCTCGACGACTGCCTCGGCCCGCTCGAGCGCGAGGCGCGCGGTCCGGCGCCGGCGCGCTGAACGCGGCTTGCCGCGGTCCGGGGCCGCCGCCATGATCCGGCCCCATGACCCGCGCGACGGCCACGATCACCCTGCTGCTCGCGGCGACGCTGCCCGCGACGTCGTGGGACGGCGTGCTGCGGCGTCCGGACGGAAGCCCGATCCGCGGCGCCCGCGTCAGCGTGGTCGGCCACGCCGCCGCCGCGCGGAGCGGCGACGACGGCCGGGTCGTTCTCGACGATGCGCCGCGCCCGCCGCTGACGCTGCTCGTCGAGCTGCCCGACGGCGCCGTGGTCGCGGTCGAACTTCCGGCGCTGGCGCCGTCGGGGCCGACCGTCATCTACGTCGATCCCGCGCTGCACCAGGAGGTCGACGCGCTGGCGCGCCGCGAGATCGACCTCGAGACCTCGCCGGGCACGGTCTCGCGGCCGCTGTCGACCGACGAGGTCGCCCGGCGCGGTGCGCCGACGGTGCTCTCGGCCCTGGAGTCGGAGCCGGGGACCTCCGTCGACGTGGCGGACCGCGATGCCGTCCCGTCACTGCGCGGACTGGCCCGCGGCCGGACACTCGTGCTCGTCGACGGCGCGCCGCTGGTCGCCGAGCGACGCGCGGGCGTGGCGGCGTCCGGTGCGGTCCCGGGCACGCTGGCCGGGATCGACGTCGCCCGCGGTCCGAACACGATCCTCTACGGATCGAGCGCGATGGCCGGCGTGGTCGCCCTGCGCAGCCCGTGGGCCGATCCGGGCGACGCCCCGCGGGCGGCGGCCTGGCTCGAGGGGCGGGCAGGCGACGCGCCGTCACGGGCCGGGTCGTTCGCCTGGTCGGAGGACGGCTGGTCGCTGGCCGCCGGGATGCGCGACGCGGACGATCCGGAGGGCGCCGACGGCTCGCGGCTCGAGGGACAGGCGCGCCAGCAGTCGGTCTTCGCGGGCCACAGCCGGCGCGTCGGCACCGCCGGGCTGGTCCGGATCGGGGTCCGGTTCGACCGGCTGTCCGGTGCCGACCGGCTCGCGCGTGCGGACGACCGGGGCCGCACGACGGTGCCCGAGGATCTCGTCGGACGTCTGGTGTTCCGCTGGGACGGGCCGGTCGGCGCGGCCGCCGGATCGCTCGTCGCGTGGACCGGCACCCAGCGCCGCGAGACGGTGCTCGGTGCCGGAGACCGCGCGGTGCCGCGGCTCGCGACGACGACCCGGGGCCGGGACGCGGGCGTCCGGTTCGCGATCACCCGCGACCGCGGCTCGCGCAGCCTGCTCGCGGGCTTCGAGGCGACGCTGCGCCACGGCGTCGAGGTCCGCACGGCGATCGCGGGCGGGGATCCGGCGCTCGCCGCCGCGCTCGACCCGGTCCCGCTGGCCGGCGGCCGCCAGCTCGGGATCGCCGCGTTCGCCGTCGCCGGCGTCCCGGCCGGACCGGCGTCGCGGCTCCATGTCGGCCTGCGCGCCGAACGGATCGGTACGCGGGCCGGAGGACCCTCGGGACCGGTCTCCGCCGATCGCGGCGTCGTGTCGGCGAGCCTCGCCTGGACCCGCCGGCTGTCCGACCGCTCGAGCCTCGCGCTCCAGCTCGCCAGCGGGTTCCGCGAGCCGCTGCTGACCGAGCGGTACATGACCGGCATCACCGGACGCGGACTGGTGCTCGCGCAGCCCGCGCTGGCCCCGGAGCGCTCCCGCCATGCCGACGCCGTCTGGCGCTGGGCCGGCCGCCGGCTGTCCGTGCAGGCGGCGGCGTTCGGACTGCGGATCGAGGACGTCGTCGAGCGGGAGTTTCTCGACCCGGCCGCCGTGCCGCCCGCGTTCTCGGGGCTGCCGGTCGACGTGTACCGGTTCGTCAACCGGGGTCGGGCGCGGCTCGACGGGCTGGAGGTCGCGGCCCGTCTCAGGCTGTCGGCGGCGACCGTGCTCGGGCTCGCCGCGCACCGGATCCGCGGGACCGACGGGCAGGGCGAGCCGCTCGGCGACCTGCCGGCGGACGCGGTCAGGGCCGATCTCGAGACGCGCCGCGGACCCTGGCGGGTCGGCCTGTTCTCGATCCTCGCCGCGCGGAACGACAGGCCGGCCGGGCGCGAGGTGGCTACGCCGGGGTTCGCGATCGTTCATCTTCGTGTGACCCGTTCGCTCGGCGGCGGCGGGGAACTCGGCCTGATCGTCCGCAACGCCCTCGACCGCGCGATCCCCGCGGGGTCCCGGGCCGACGATCCGACCGCCCCGGGCCGGACGGTCGGCCTGTTCTGGCGCTGGTCGCGCTGACGCCGCGGGGTGGCGCGCCCGCCGGATCCGCCTAGTCTGGCTTCAGGAGAGTGTCACTCGACCCCGGGCCCGGTTGGCCGTAAACAGGACGCGGATGGCGAGTGACGGAAGGGGGTGGTCCCGCCCCGCGACGCGCCCGGCGGCGCGGTGTCGAGGAGCCGCGGCAGAGGCATGATCCCGAGCTTTTCCGAACGATCCGGCCGCCCGATCCGGGCGGTCCTCGAGGCGGTCTGCATCGCCGCGATCCTCGCGGCGGGCCCCGTCCTCGCCGCGCGTCCCGACTGCACCGGCATCGGCCCGGTCGACACCGAGGCGCTCGAGCTGGTCACCGTCGCGGTCACCCCCCAGGGGCGCCCGCTGTTCTGGACCCAGGCGCCGGGCGATCCGGACCGGTTCTACATCGTCGACCAGGACGGCATCATCTGGCTCTGGAAGCGGGGCAGCGCGCCGGCCGACGTCACGGTGTTCCTCGACATCCGCTCGCAGGTGATCACGGTCTCCGACGAGATGGGGCTGCTCGGCCTCGCGTTCCCGCCGGACTTCCAGCAGACCGGCGAGTTCTACATCGACTACACCGGGCTCGCCCCGCAGATCGCGACGGTGATCGCGCGCTACACGATCCAGCCCGGGGATCCCGACCTCGCCGATCCGGCCTCGGAGGATCGCGTGGCGACGTTCCTCCAGCCGGACACCAACCACAACGGCGGGCAGATCTGGTTCGGAGACGACGGATTCCTCTACGTCGCCCTCGGTGACGGCGGCGGCGTCGGCGACCAGCATGGCGAGTGCGGCAACGGCCAGGACGAGACCAACGTCCTCGGCTCGCTGATCCGCATCGACGTGCTGGGCACGGATCCCTCCGCGCTCCCGTCCGAGTGCGTGGACGGCGGGTCCGGATACATGGTGCCCTCGGACAACCCGTTCGTCGGCATGCCCGGCGCATGCGACGAGCTGTGGCAGATCGGGCTGCGCAACCCGTGGCGCAGCGCGATCGACGCGGTGACGGGGGACCTCTACGTCGCCGACGTCGGCCAGCTGTGCTGGGAGGAGGTCAACTTCGTCCGCGCCCCCGACGTCGCCGGGCGCAATTTCGGCTGGCGGCAGATGGAGGGCAACCACTGCTACCAGATCGGCGACGACACGTGCGATCCGCCGGGTGTGAGCTGCGGGAACGAGCCGGACTGCTTCGATCCGTCGCTGACGCTGCCGGTGCTCGAGTATCCGCACGATGCCGGCGACTGTTCGATCACGGGCGGTCCGGTCTACCGCGGCTGCCGGCTGCCGCGTCTCGACGGGGCGTACTTCTACGGAGACTACTGCAACGCCTGGATCCGCTCGCTGCGGATCGACGCCGCCGGGCAGGCGACCGACCAGCGCGACTGGACCAGCGAGCTGTATCCGTCCGCGCCGCCGCCGCCGTTCTCGCTGACCAGCTTCGGCGAGGACCTGCGCGGCGAGCTGTACGTCGTCTCGCGCGAGGGCGAGATCAGCAAGGTCGTGCCCGAGATGCATGCGATCGAGGTCTCGCCCCCGGCGACGGGCCAGTTCTTCCTGCTCAAGCCGGACGCCTGGGTCTGGGAGGACATCGAGCGGGTCCATCTGCGCCCGGTGGACCACTACCGCGTGTGGCGCGCGTTCCGGCCGACCGACCCGTTCGTCTGCGTGGGGACCTCGACGGTGCCCCAGTACCCCGGCGACGGGTACGAGCCCCCCCGCGGGGAGGGCGCGTTCTACGTCGTCACCGCGGTCGATCCTGCCGGCGTGGAGAGTTCGGCGGGGGTCAACGACGGCGGCCCGCTGACGTTCGATCCGGCACCGTGCCCCTGACCCGCCGCGCCGTCGCGGATTGACAGCGGCGCGTGCCGCGCGTTTGATGAGCGGGCGATGATCGGCAATGACCCGCTGTTCGACGAACTCGCCGACGCGGCGCCCGGCGCGGCGTGGCGGCTGCCGCTGCGCCGGCGGCTGGCCGTCGACCTGCCGCTGACGGCGGTCGAGCTGCGCCCGCCGCGGCGCGATCTCGCGGGCGACCGGGCGATGGATGCGTGGATCGACGTCTACCACGCGGTCCGCGGCTTTGCGCGGCGCGATACCGTCGTGTTCCTGACCGACAACGCGATCGGGACCGGCGAGGAGGAGAACGTCGCGCACCTGGTCAAGAATCTCGGTCCCGACGCGCCGCGCGGCCGGATCGTGCCGTTCCTCACGCTCAAGCACTCGCTCGACTACTGCCTGCGCTTCGCGGCGCGGGTCCAGGCGGAGCGGTTTCCGGCGCTGGTGGTGCTCGGCGGCGACGCGCACGACGGTGTGCCGCGCTGCCTGCCGCGGGCGTGGATGCTGCGCGAGCGGCTGCGCAGCGCGTGTCCCGGCCTGCTGCTCGGCGGCTGGGCCAACCCGTATCGCGACCCGCGCGAGCAGGTCGGCTTCCTCGTCGAGCACGCCGACAGTCTCGACTTCGTGCTGACCCAGGTCGTCTCGCACCACGATCCCGGCCCCGTCGAGCGTTTCCTCGCCGAGGTCGACCGCCAGCGGCTGCGCGCCCCGCTGCTGTTCGGCGTGTTCCACTACCGCAGCGCCCGGCGCCGCACGCTCGAGACGCTCGCGCGGTTCATCCCCGTGCCGCGCGCGGAGATCGAGCGCGACTTCGCCGAGCGCGGCCTGACCGCCGAGCAGATCACCGCGCGCACCGTGCGCTGGCTCGCCGGCCTCGGCGTGCGGCGCGTCTACGTCAGCAATCTCGAGACCGGCCGCGCGCCCGAGCGGCTCGCGCGCATCGCGACGGCGGCCGGGACGGGACCGACGCGATGAGCGGCGTCGATCCCCGGGCGCGGCTCGAGGCGATCGCGCGCGCGCTGTCGATCGGTCGTGCCGAGCGGCACGTGTTCGTCTGCGTGCCGAGCTGCGCGAAGTGCGCACCGCCCGGGGCGGGCGAGCGCGCGTGGAAGCATCTCAAGAAGCGGCTCAAGGAACTGGGGCTCGACTCGCCGCCGCCGCGCTGGCGCGGCGAGCCGCTCGAGAAACTGCCGGAAACGCCCGCGGGCACCGGCCGCGTGCTGCGCACCAAGGTCGACTGCCTGCGGATCTGCGAGCAGGGCCCGATCGTCGTGGTCTATCCCGACGGCACCTGGTACCGCGGCGTCGACGAGCAGGTGATGGAGCGCATCGTCACCGAGCACCTCGTCGCAGGCCGCCCCGTCGAAGAGCACGTCTTCGCGGTGGCGCCGCTGTAGCGGCGCCCCTTGGGGCGCCGATGGTTCATCGCGACCAATCCAAAGCGCAAGACGCCGCATGATGGAATCGTCGCGGTTGAAGAATCGGCCGGGCAAGCCCGGCCGCTACGGCGTGCGGACGGGATCGCGTGCAATGCACCGACGACGCCTGTAGCGGCGCCCCTTGGGGCGCCGAGTCTCCATCCGCGACGCCTCCATCTTCCGACGTCGCACGGATTGGACTCGTCGCACCGCACGTCGGTAAGGCAAGTCCTTCTGCCATGCCGATACCGCCCCTCGGCCGCCCGCGCTGCCTGTGCAAGCCCCCAGTACCCGCAGGATCCGCAGGAGTCTGCCTGTGCCGGTCCGCGCCTGCAGTGTCCCCCGTGCAGGATGTCCCTAGCGTGGTCCCCGTTGCCTGTCGTAGTCCGCTCGTGACGTTGCCAGCACCTGCTCGATCCACGTCGCCGTCCCCGGCCTACGGACATCGACCTTCGTGCTTGTTCCGCCTCGTGAAATCAGTTCCTCGTGCGGAATGCTGCTCACTCGGAATGCCTTCACGACCGGATGTGACCAAGGCTCCGGGCCGAGCCATGCAGCGCGTCCAGGAGGCTCGAGACGCGATATGGCCTCACGAGCCTTCTGTTCGTCTTCGTCGAGAGAGATCATCACGACATCGAGGCCGCGCCGGGCGAAACGTGCAGCAATCCGGCGAATCTCAGGAAAAGAGTCGATGCACGGTTTGCACCATGATGCCCAGAAGACAAGCAGATGTGCGCCCTGGTCGGTCGACGGATCGTAACGCCAGTGCGTGCCGTCGAGCAGCTGAAGTTCGAATGCCGGGGCTGGCAGCCTGAAGAACCTCTTGCGTGTTGCTTCGAGTCCTCTCGATTCCGGAGCGGTAGATGGATTTTCGCCAAGTGCTTCTGGAGACGCCGGCTCGCTGAACTCTGGATCAGCACGTTCGAACATGTAGCCGAGATGCACTATCGGCATTCCGAACAGAATCACGAATGCCACAACGCGTGCACCACGCACTATCACTGCTGGCCACGGGGTCGGCACACGCGTGCGGTCGGTTGCGAGCACGATGATCATGCACGCCGTGAGAACGAGGCTGTTGCGCAGTGCGAATCCGAGCGCGATGCGCGGTTTCCTGTTCATGCCGAAGATGATCGCCGCGACGTTCCTGTCCGCAGGGCCGGCAGAATCGCCGGATAGCATCACGGCGAGGGAGGTTGCCCGCACCGTCAGTTCCCGGACGATGCCGTCGGCGAGAAGGAACGAGCAGCCGACGATCCAGATGAGCAGAGCGGCTGATCCTAGCCACGACCTCGAAGTGCTTTGACCGAGTGGCGGTGTCGTCATGGCTCTTTCTCCGTCGACAAGTTTGCGGTGAGGGGTCCTGTCCCGGCAGGACGGGCAGCGGAGGAGAATCATAGCGACCTTCGCGACGTCTCGCCTTGGCAGGCTCCTGGGGCACTGGCGCGCGTTGCCGGTGCCCCAGGGCGTGTGCTGTGACGTGACTCCACTCCGGACAGGACACGTGGCGCTGGTTTGGCTCTACTGCGACGTGGTGTCGCATTCGGGCAGACGGTTCGAAACGTCGCATTGGCCTTGGCAGCGATGGTAGTCCGCGTGAGCGCTCTCGTAGCAGTATTCAAGGTCGTTGCTGGCGTCGTGCCACCCGCCAAGGAGCCACGCGAACCAGGACGAGTTCTGTCGAACGGTTCGAAACGCGTCGTAGCAGTCTTCGATCTTGCCGATGTGCCAGTCGGAGCAGCAGTTCCCGCAGGCGGCACGATCACAGCCGACTCCCGAGGTATCTGCGCAGCCACCGATCAGACCGTAGAGTTTCACGAGATAGGAGAAGCAGTCTGCGAGAAGATCGGGTGAATTCACGAACTCGCCGAGAAGCTGGAACAGCGTGCCGTAGGCATCCAGCTCATCCTGGGTTCCGACTTGTGCGAAGACAAGTGCGGCCACATAACGGTACGTCTCCTCGATGGAATCCAGGAGCGGGTCTTCGCCCAAAGCGGCGCAATCTGCCACAGTCGAACTGACGAGTGTGCGTGTGCCGTCGCTCGCGTTGAGATCGTAGATCATGCGCCCGTAGGGAGGGAGGTCGAGAGTCACGCGGATGGCCATTCCCGAGGGCGCAGCCGTGGTGAGCCAGAACACAGTCGAACTTCCCGCGAAGTGTAAACGCATGTCCGTGCTCGTCTCGCGGACAAGCCTGCCACAGAAGAGTAGATTCCCGTTGGATGTTGGCCGCATCCCATGAAACTCGCCCGAACTGCTGTCGAATACGATTGTCGGGACGGTAAGCACCGGGCAGGTATCCTCGGTCGCGAGCACCGGGCAGATCGGCAGGACCAGCACAAGAAGTGTTAAGGTAGGCAGTAGCGAACGATTCATCAGCGTCTCCTTTTCTGCTAGAAAGGAAGGAACGAGAAACGTCATCGCTGCTGGTGAGAGCGGCAGCGGCGGCTGAGGAGGTGCACGACTCGGCGCGGCAGGGCCAGCTCGCGGCTTCGAGACTCTGTCGACGCACTCGCCGGACAGGCGGCCGCGGTAGGCGGGCGGCGGCCGGCGAAGCAAGGAACTGCGGTCAGCGGAAGGTGGAGCGCGTACGATTACCGGCGTCGGGCGTCGGGCGTCGGGCGTCGGGGGCTCGAATCATCGCCATGCCTCGCAGAGAGGATAACCGAGCTCCAATCTCGGCGTCAATGGTGGCCTGCAGGAGTGATGAAGCCTCGTTTTCTGTCGACGCCATCGCCCTGATCGCCTGGTCTCTTGCTTCGGGGGCGGCACGAAGCGGCGGCTTGGGCCACGCCGCTTGGTGGAACACCGGATCTTCGCTGTGGTGCGGCTGAAGCGACACCTCGTCGGGACGCCCGCCGATCCTGCTCGGCAGCTTCTCCATTCGCTTCCAGCGGAGTGGTCCTGTCAGTTGCCCTCTCCCTCGCGGAACGTGGCGATCTCGTCCAGCGGCTTGCGGGTGATCGCGGGGACGCGGGCGTCCGGGGCAGGCAGGCCGGCGACGAGCAGCAGGAACGGGCGCTCGCGCTCGGGGCGGTCGAGGATCCGGTTGAGGAAGCGCATCGGGCTCGGCGTGTGCGTCAGCGTGGCGAGACCTGCGTGGTGCAGGGCCGCGATCAGGAAGCCGGTCGCGATCCCGACCGACTCCGCGACGTAGTAGTTGCGCGAGCCGCCGGGCCGGTCCTCGTCGCCGCGGATCTCGGCGAAGATCGCGATCAGCCACGGAGCGGTCTCGAGAAACGGCTTGTCGGCGTCGGTGCCGATCGGCGCCAGCGCCTCGAGCCAGGCCCGCGACGCGCGGCCGGCATAGAACGCCCGCTCCTCGGCCTCGGCTGCCTCGCGGATCTCGCGCTTGATCGCCGGATCGGCGACGGCGACGAAATGCCACGGCTGACGGTTGGCCCCCGACGGCGCGCTGCCGGCGGCGCGCAGGCAGTGCTCGATCACCGCACGCGGCACCGGGTCCGGCGCGAACGCGCGCACCGTGCGCCGGCGCGCGATCTCGTCGGCGAACGCGCGCGCGCGCTCGATCATCTCGTCCGGCGTGCGCCGCACGAAGCCGCGCAGCGGCTCGTACCGCGCCGTGCGCGCGATCCGCTCGTCGACCAGCGCCCGGCCCAGCAGCCGCCCGAGTTCGGCGGGGGCCATGGTGCGCGCCGTGCGCAGCTCGCCGTCGCGCGTCGCCAGGCGCACGGCGCCCGCGCCGTCGAGCACGACGAGTGCCGGGATGCCGCGGGCGTAGTCGATCCCGAACCGGGCAGCGAGATCGACGTGACGCGTGCGCCGGCCGACGTCGAGTCGCAGCACGTCGAGCCGGTGCTCGAGCAGCGGTGCGACGAGTGGATCGGCGAGCAGGCGCTCGAGGGCGGCGCAGTCCGGACACCAGTCGGCGCCGAAGATCACCAGCAGCAGGCGGTCGTTCTCTCTCGCGCGCGCGAGCGCCGCGGCGAGGCGGTCCGCGGCGCTCGCCTCGTCCGTGATCGGGGAGTCGTGTTCGCTCATGCCCGGCTCCGGAGCGTGTCCGTCACGCGGGGGTAGAATACCGGCCCATGGCCGATCCGTTCGAAGCGCGGCGCTACCTGATCCCGTTCCGGGCGATCCTGCTGCCGCAGATCTTCACCGACGTGCTCGTCGTCGGCGCCGGCGTGGCCGGCCTGCGCGCGGCGCTCGCCGCGGCACAGGGCGCGGATGTCATCGTGCTCGCCAAGGCCGGACTCGACACGTCGAACACGGCCTGGGCCCAGGGCGGGATCGCCGCCGCGGTCGGCGACGACGACTCGGTCGACGCCCACGTCGAGGACACCCTCGCCGCCGGCGCCGGCCTGTGCGAGCCCGACGCGGTGCGGTCGATCGTCGCCGAGGGACCCGAGCGGATCGGCGAGCTGGCCCAGCTCGGGATGCCGTTCGACCGCTCCGGAGACGGCGCCCTGGCGCTCGGCCGCGAGGCCGCCCACCGCACGCACCGCGTGCTGCACGCCCACGGCGACGCGACCGGGCGCGCGCTGGCCGACACGCTGATCGCCGCCTGCCGGGGCCACGAGCGGATCCGCCTGTTCGAGCACTGCTTCGCGCTCGACCTCGTCACCGAGGAGGTCGACGGAGGCCGCTGTGCCGGCGCGATCACCCACCATCCGAAGTACGGGCTGCAGGTGATCTGGGCCCGGCGCACGATCCTCGCCGCGGGCGGTCTGGGGCAGATCTTCCGCGAGACGACCAACCCGCCGGTGGCGACCGGCGACGGGCTGGCGATGGCGTGGCGGGCCGGGGCGGCGGTCGGCGACGTCGAGTTCGTCCAGTTCCACCCGACGACGCTCTATGTCGCCGGGTCGGGCCGTGCGCTGATCTCCGAGGCGGTGCGCGGCGAGGGGGCCTACCTGGTCGACCAGGACGGGCGCCGCTTCATGCTCGACGTGCACGAGCTGGCCGAACTCGCCCCCCGCGACGTCGTCGCCCGTGCGATCCACCGTCTGCTGGCGACGAACCCCAACGCCGCAGTGTTCCTCGACGCGCGCCATCTCGGTCGGGACCGGTTCCGCGAGCGCTTTCCCGGCATCTTCGCGCTGCTCGAGCAGTTCGGGATCGATCCGGGGCGCGACCTGATTCCGATCCGGCCGGCGGCGCACTACGCGATCGGCGGTGTGCTCGTCGACCTGCACGGGCGCACGTCGCTGCCCGGGCTGCTTGCCTGCGGCGAGGCGGCGCTCGTCGGTCTGCACGGCGCGAACCGGCTGGCGTCGAACAGCCTGCTCGAGGGCCTCGTGATGGGCCGGCGGGCGGGACAGGCGGCGCTCGACGGTCTCGACCGCTCGGCGCCCGCGCCGCTGCGCATCGTCTCGGACATCCGCCCCTCCACGCGCAGCGCGCTCGACGTCCACGACGTCGCGTCGTCGGTCAAGAGCGTGCTGTGGCGCCATGCGGGGATCGAGCGCGACGGCGCGCGCCTCGCCGAGGTGTGCGAGATGCTCGACTTCTGGGCCCGCTACACGCTGGACAAGATCTTCGACGAGCGCCTCGGCTGGGAGGTCCAGAACATCCTGTGGGTCGGTCGGCTGCTGGTCCGCGCCGCCCGCTGGCGCGAGGAATCGCGCGGTGTGCACTGGCGGGCCGACCGTCCGGCTCCGGACGACGCGTTCGCCCGCCATGCGCTGTGGCGACGCGGGGAGAACGCCCCGCGCGTCGTCCCCGTCGGCGAGCTGACCGCCTTCGCGGCGGACACGGCGCGCGCCGCACGTCGCTGACCGGCTACGGGCAGGCCGGCTCGAGGCTCTGGGGCAGGCCGCACAACTCCGGCGCCGGCGGGCGTTCCGCGCCGTCCGCGGCGCGGCCGTACGAACCCTCGACCTGCCCGTTGTTGCCGACGACGACGAAGAACACCGCGCCGGGTCCGGGCCGGATCGTCGTCTCGCCGGTGATGCCGGCCTGGCAGCGCGCCCCCGTCCACCCGTAGGAGGCGACCGCGTCGAGCGGCCCCCAGTAGACGGCGTGGTCGAGCGCGTTGCATGCCGGCTCGAACTCGAGCCGGGCCCCCTCGAGCACCGGATCCCATTCGGTCACGCGCAGCGCGTGCGCCTCGCCGGGGACCGGCAGCGGGCCGTCGACCGGCGTGCCGGCGACCGCCTTCGACAGCGTCACCGGCCGCGAGCGATCGTACTTGCTCCAGAGGGCCTGGAACTTCTCGCCGCGATTGGGCCGCGCGTCGGGCTGCGTCGGATCGCAGCCGGCGTCGAACGGATCGCAGGTGCTCTCGTTGTCGCGCACGAGAAACTCGACGTACTCGCGCGAGGTGGCCTGGAATCGCGCCGCGGCCTCGACGAGGAACGGACGGTACGTGTCCTGCGGGACCGGAATCGCGTAGTCGATCGTGTCCCAGTGGACGAGGGTGCCCGGCCGCTGCGGGTTCTCGGGGTAGGCGTATCCCACCGGCGCGGTCTCGTCCGTCGGCCGGAATCCGCGCGGCGGGATCCTGTTGTCGAGCGCGATGCAGTCGTTGAGCACGAAATGGAACATCTCGTGACCCGAGCCGTCGACCGTGTCGCACGTCCCGGTGCCGTTGAAGTCGTACACGCCGTGCTTGGTCTCCCAGACGTGCAGCTGGGGATCGTCGAACAGCGTGCCGGTCGCGTCGTCGTAACGTCCCGAGACGAACGTCACCTCGGCATCGTCGAGCGTGCCGTCCTGGTCGAGGTCCTCGCCCGCGCGCACGGTGAGGAACGCGCGCCGGCCCTCGACGTAGCCGGTGGGAAACTTGTGGCCGGCGTTGTTGATCACGACGACCCGCGCATTCAGCGTGTCGCCGGCCGCGACGCCGTCGGGGACGGTCAGCTCGACGTCGAGCGTCTCGTTCTGCAACAGGGCGAGTGTCTCCTCGCGCACGCGCGCGAACGCGTCGGTCCGCCGCAGCGCCGCGCCGTACTCGCCGGCGAGCACGTCGAGCATGAACGTGTTCGCACCGCGGAACACGTGCGTGCGCACCGGCCCCTCGAGATCCGAGCCCGGCCCGCGCGGCCCGGGCGGCGTCGAGCAGGCGAACGCCGCGTCGGGCTGCCCGTCGCCGTCGCGGTCGGCGATCGGCATGTGGCACGCCTGGCAGCTCGCCGCCTCGGGCGAGAGCGGGTCGGCGTAGTCGGACTGCAGCCACTCGTCGTAGGTGCGCTCGAGCGGATGGCGGTAGCCGAGGTCGGCGCCGGTGTCGGGATCGCGCCGGTTGCGTACCGGACTGGTCACGTTGTGGCACTGGCCGCAGAACGCCGACGACTCGTGGAACGGCGAATCGGCGAAGTCGTGGTTCTGCGGCTGGGCGTCGCCGTAGGGCCCGCGCATCAGGTTGCTCTCGCGCGAGAGGTAGACCGAGCCGTTCTCGAGGTACGGCGCGTCGGGGTCGAACGCGTCGCCCGGCGGCGGCACCGAAGCGTCGTACTGCCGGTGGCAGAAGTGGCAGGTGATGCCCTCGAAGTCGTTGTCGCGCGTGTCGGGCGTCCCCTCGAGGCACGATCCGTCGTAGAGCCGGCCCCACGGCGTCTCGCAGTCTGCGCGTCCCTCGTAGTACGCCTCAGGGGCGTGGCAGCGCAGGCAGAACGCCCCGACGCCGACGTTGCCGAGGTGCTTCTCGTCGTCCTGGTTGGCGATGTCGAGCGCCGCCCAGAACACCGGGTCGCGGCCGGCGTTGGCCATCATCGAGCCGGACCACGTGTCGTACGGCTCGTACATCTGCTCGCCGAACTGGCGGTAGCCCTTGTGGCACGCGCCGCAGCGGCCTGGCGGATCGAGGGTGCCCGGGGTGCCGTCCTCGTCGACGAACGCGGGAAAATCCGGCGAGCCCGACCCGTCGGCCGGCTGGGTGCCGGGAAGCACGACCGGCGCGCCGCCTCCGGCGGCCAGCGCCCAGGCCCCGACCAGGGCGCCGAGCGCGAGCCCCGCGATGACGACCCCACGAACTCCTGCGGTCCCGCCAGTCACGTCGCTCTCTCCCCAGGGACACGCCTGGTCCGGATCTGTTCGCAGGTGTTCCTCGCCCTGCGAAAGTCTCCGGGCGTTCCACGGCATGCCGTTTCTAACGCGCGAGAAGATACCGGTTTGGCGTGCGCGGGGCCGCGAAATCTGCGGTCGGTCGCCGGGCCCTCACGCGGGCCGGCGCGCCGGCCGGTCGGCCGGGGACGGGGGTTCGGTCAGGCGTCCGCCGAGCCGGCCGAGGAGCCACCACAGGCCGATGGCGACCAGCCCGAGACTGATCCACTGGCTCGTGCTCAGGAACAGGAACCCGCCGCGGTAGTCGGCACGCACGAACTCGATCGCGAACCGGGCGAGCCCGTAGCCGACGAACCACACCGCGGCGATCGCGAACGGTCGCGGCCGGCGGAACCAGAGCCGGAGCGCGATCGCGAACAGCAGCAGTTCCACGCCGACCTCGTAGAGCGGCGTCGGATGGAGCGGGACGCCGAGGGGCGTGCCCATCAGCCGGTGGGCCAGCTCGTTGTGGTAGGTGATCCCCCACGGCAGGTCGGTCGGCGCGCCGTAGCAGCAGCCGCCGAGCAGGCAGCCGACCCTTCCGATCGCGTGCGACGGCGGCAGACCGACGAACAGCGCGTTGAAGCCGTAGCCGATCTCCACACCGTGCCGCTTCATCAGCAGGATGTAGATCACCAGGCCGACGACGACCCCGCCGAGAAACACCCCGCCCGAGATCAGCGCGTCGAGCAGCGTGACATGGCCGCGCGCGATGTCGTCGAGACGCAGCAGCGCGTTGAGCACGCGCCCGCCAAGCACGCCGCCGATGATCGAGAAGAAGTACATGTCGGTCCACGGCGCTTCGGGGTAGCGCTGGCGGCCGAGCCAGCACATCAGGCGCCAGCCGACGAGCACGGCCAGTGCGTACATCAGCCCGTAGCCGCCGACCCGCAGCGGGATCGTCGCCCCGAAGATCGTCACGGTACCGAAATCGAACAGGATCGGGCACATCGCCGGGCCGCCTCGCCGCGCGTGCGACGGCTGAACGTACGACGACCGCGCGGCGCTTTCAAATCAGCCGGCGAGCAGCCGCACCGCGAGCGCCACCGCCGCGACACCGAGGATCACGCGCAGGACGCGCTCTCCGGCCGCCAGCGTCAGACGCGCCCCGACAAACCCGCCGAGCCCGAGGCCGACGGCCAGCACCAGGCCGTGTCCCCAGGCGACCAGTCCGTGCCACGCGAACACCGGCAGCGCGACGGCCTGCAGGCACAGCACGACGAACACCTTGAACGCGTGGCAGCGGACCAGCGGGAGCCCCTCGAGACCGGCCAGGACGAACACGATCATGAAGCCGATGCCCGCCTGCAGGAATCCCGCGTACACGCCGAGCAGCGCGAAGGCGAGCCACGTCAGCGGGCGAAAGCCGTCGCCATCGGGCCCCGCGTCGCCGGCCGGCGGCCGGGGCCGCACGATCACCAGCACGGCGAGGACGAGCACCGCGGCGCCGAGCACGCGCCGGAACGCCGCGTCGGGGATCACCGCGCCGAGCCACGCCCCGGCGGCGGCGCCGGGCAGCGCCAGCGCGATCAGCGGGGCGAGGCGCCGCAGCCCGCGGATTCCGCCGGCGCGGAACGTCGGCACGGCGACGAGGTTCTGCGCGATCAGCGCGACGCGGTTGGTGCCGTTGGCGACCGGACCGGGCAGGCCGAGCAGGATCATCAGCGGGACGGTCAGCATCGAGCCGCCGCCGGCGGTCACGTTGGCGATGCCCGCGACGAGCCCGATCGCCAGCATGCCGGCGATCCGGGCCGGATCGAGCGGAGCCGTCGCGGGGTCGAGCACGACGCCGGAGCATACCAATCGCGCCCGCCCGGGCGCGCCGGTCGGCGTAGGATTCCGCGGGTCCGCGAACGGGTTCCGGGGGACGATCCATGGGCACGAGGGGCGAGGGCGAGCCGGAGGGAAGGGCCGACCGGGGCCCTGCCGACGTCGTGATCGTCGTCTCCAATCCGGATCACGGGCTGCTGCTCGAGCAGGCGGTCCGGCGCGTCGCCCCACGGCTCGGCGTGGACCGGATCCGGGCCGGCGAGGCGACGCGCCCGGTCCGGTGCCGGCTCCTCGCCGTCGCGGACGAGGTGGCGCCGGACGATGTCGGCCGCCTGGTGCGTGACGGGGACGCGCCGACCGCGGGCAGGCTCGTCCTGCTGACGACCGGCGCGCCGCGCTGGCCGGACGACGCCCGCCGCCGTCTCGGCGTCGACGCCGTCCTCGATCGCTGCGATCCCGACGAGACGGCCCGCCGGCTCGCCGCGCTGGCGCGGGAGACGCCCGTCCCGCCGCCGCCGTCGTCCCCGGCGCGGAGCGACGATCTGCTCGAGCGGCTGCGCGTGCTCGTCGCCCACCAGCGTGCGCTCGTCCGGGCGCTGCGTCGCGTGACCGGTCCGCGCGCGGCGGTCTGGCTCGACGCGCTCGACGGTTCGTTGGCCCGCGGTGCCGCGCTGATCGATCGCCCCGCCGACGGATCGTCGGTGCGCGCGGCCGGAGAGCCCGCGTCCGCGGAGCCGCGCGCTCGCCCGCGCGCGCTGGTGATCGACGACGACCGGCGGGTCGCCGAGATGATCGGCGAGATGCTCGATCTCAAGGGAATCGAGGTCGTCCACGCGCCGACCGGGCGCCGCGCGCTCGACCTGCTCGCGGCCGGCTGCGAGTACGAGATCGCGCTGCTCGACCTCGACATGCCCGGCCTCGACGGGGCGCAGACGTGGCACGAACTGCGGCGTCTCGCGCCCGGCCTGCCGGTGGTCCTCGTGACCGCATCACCGGACGATCCGCGCGTCGCGACCCTGCGGCGCGAGGGCCTGCGCGACGTGCTGGCCAAGCCGTTCGGCGTCCGGGACCTGCTCGCCGCGGTCGATCGGCTCCGTGCCCGTCGCGCCCCGCCGCCCCGCTGACGCCGCCCCGCGATCCCGCCCCGGGGCGGGCGTCCGCGCCAGCGCGACGGCGAGCACCGCGGTCGCCCCCGCGGCGAGCAGGGCGCGGCGGGCCTCGTCGAGGGTGGCCCCGGTCGTCACCACGTCGTCGACGAGCAGCACCCGCCGCCCGGTGACCCGTCCGGGGCGGGCGCGGAACAGGCCGGTCATCCGCGCCATGCGCGCGCGGCGCGTGAGGCGCGTCTGCGGTCCCGTCGGGCGTCGCTTGCGCAGCGCCGTGCGGTCGAACGGAAGCCCGAGTTCGCGCGCCACCGCGCGGGCCAGCCGGCGCGCCGCGAACCGGCGCGGGGGCAGCCGCAGCGGGTCGGGGGGCACCGCGACGACCAGGTCCGCGCCGGTGTGCCGGGCCGCGCGCAGCGCCGCCGCCATCCGCCGCGCGAGCGGGCGGACGAGCGCCAGGTCACCGGCGAACTTCAGCCGGCGGTGGAGCGTGACGACCGGCCCCTCGTAGCGGAACGGCGTGCAGACCGACGGACGCCGCTCGCCCGGCGGCGGCGCGAGGCGGGCCAGCTCCGCCCAGCACCGCGGGCAGACGCCGGCGACGGCGCGGCGTCCGAGCGGACCCTCGCACAGCGCGCACGGGCCGGGAGCCAGCGCGGCGAGCAGGTCGCGCCACGGGTCGATCCAGAACGCCTTCCACCGCGCCCGCTCCATCCTGCCGAGGATCGCCCCTGCGCGGGCGCCGCGTCCGCCCCGCGCCGGTGCCCCGTCCCGGTCGCGGGAGGCGGGTCAGTGCCGCCCGTACGGATGGTTCTCCGCGGCGGCAAGCGCGCGGTAGACCTGCTCGAGGACGACGACCAGCGCCAGCTCGTGGGGCAGCGTGACGCGACCGAGCGAGACGACCTCGACCGGGCCCGCGGCCTCGAGTTCCTCGCGGTCGAGCCCGTCCGGGCCGCCGACGATCAGCGCCGCGCCCCGACCGGTCAGCCAGTCGGCGAGCCGCCGGGCGAACCGCGGCGAGTCGACGGCCGTGCCCGTCGCGTCGAACGCGACCCGCGTCGCGCGCTCCGGCACCGCGGCGAGCAGCGCGCGCGTCTCCTCGCGGCGGCGCACCGCCGCCGAGCGGGCCCGCGACGGCCGCACCGCGCGTCGCTCGAGCCGGACGTGCCGGGCGATCCGGCCCGCATAGTCGTCCTGGATCTCGCGCCACGGCCCGCGCGGCGCGCGGCCGACGGTCAGCACGATCAGCGGGCCGGGCATCGGCGATCAGACGTCGCCGGACAGGACCGACGCCGGGTCGACGTGCGGTGCGTCGCCCCACAGGCGGTCGAGGCGGTAGTACTCGCGGCCGGCCTCGCTGAACACGTGGACCAGCACGTCGCCGTAGTCGAGCAGCACCCACTCCGCGCCGAGTTCCCCCTCGCGACGCGGACGAAGCCCGGTCCGCTCGCGGACCTCGCCCTCGACCGCCTCGGCGAGCGAGCGGACCTGGCGCTCCGAGGTTCCGTGACAGATCACGAAGAAATCGGCGAACGGGATCCGCCCGCGCAGGTCGATCACCACCAGCTCCTCGGCCTTGCGCTCGGCAAGCACGCCGACGACCGCGGCGAGGGCCTCGAGACTCCGATCGGACATCAGTCCGTTTCCTCCACACCGTAGAGTCCGCGCTTGCGCACGTAGCGCAGCACCGGTCCGCACAGCCCCCGGATCGGCGTCTCGCCGCGGGCGAGCGCCTCGCGCAGCGCCGTCGCCGAGAGCGGCACCTCCTCCATCTCGAGCACGAACACCCGCCGCGGACCGCCCGCGGAGGTGTGCGCGCCCGGCGCGGCGAGGCGGGGCCGGTCCTCCCCGCGCAGCGCGAGCCGCGCGCCCGGCCGCGGGGCGATCACCAGGTGCGCCAGTTCGGTGATCCGGGCCGGCTGCTTCCAGTTCGGCAGATCGAGGTAGGAGTCGAGCCCGAGGACCAGGAACGGCTCGACCTCGGGCCGCTGCGTTGCGAGGCGCTCGAGCGTCTCGACCGTGTACGACACGCCGTCGCGGACGATCTCGCGCGGCGAGGGGACCAGCCGCGGCTCGTCGAGCACGGCCAGGGCGACCATCGCGAACCGGTCCGGGGCCGAGGCCGAGGGCGCGTGGCGGTGCGGCGGGACGCGCGTCGGGATCAGCTCGACGCGGTCGAGCCCGAGCTGGTCGCGCGCCGCCCGCGCGACGGCGAGGTGCCCGTCGTGGGGCGGGTCGAACGTGCCGCCGAACAGGCCGAGTCTCACGGCTGCGTCTCCGGCTGGCCCCGATTCTCCCCCGGATCGCGGTCCGCAGGGGTGCGGAACACCCGCTCCGCGAGCAGCCCGACCAGCTCGCCGAGCCCCTCGCGGGCCACTGCGGAGACCGCCGCGAACGGCACGCCGCGCTCCCGCGCCGCGGCCTCGAGCCGGGCCAGCCGCTCCGGATCGTCGAGGGCGTCGGTCTTGGTCGCGACGATCACGCGCTCGCGCGCCGCGAGGCGCGCGTCGTAGAGCGCCAGCTCGCGCTCGACCGTCTCGAGGTCGGCGACCGGATCCCGGCCCTCCTGCGACGAGACGTCGACGAGCAGCGCGAGCACCCGGCAGCGCTCGACGTGGCGCAGGAACCGGTCGCCGAGTCCGCGCCCGCGGTGCGCCCCCTCGATCAGCCCGGGAATGTCGGCCACGACGAACGAGCGGTCGTCGCCGGCGTCGACGACGCCGAGGTGCGGGACGAGCGTCGTGAACGGGTAGTCGCCGATCTCGGGCCGCGCGGCCGAGATCGCCGAGATCAGCGTCGACTTGCCCGCGTTCGGGAAACCGACCAGCCCGACGTCGGCGAGCAGCTTGAGCACCAGGCGCACGGTCCGCGTCTCGCCGGGTTCGCCGGGCTGGGCGAAGCGCGGCGCCTGGCGCGTCGCGGTGCGGAAGTGCGCGTTGCCCTTGCCGCCGCGCCCGCCGCGCGCGACGCGGAACGTCTGCCCCTCCTCGGTCAGGTCGGCGAGCAGGTGCACGCCGTCCTCGTCGAACACCTGCGTGCCGAGCGGGACCGGGCAGACGAGGTCGTCGCCGGACCGGCCGGTGCGCTCGCTGCCCTCGCCGGGCCGCCCGTTCGCGGCGACCAGCCGGCGCCGGTAGCGATAGCGCAGCAGCGTGTTCTCGGCGGCGGTGGCGCGGAAGATCACGTCGCCGCCGCGTCCGCCGTCCCCGCCGGACGGCCCGCCGCGCGGGACGTACTTCTCCCGGCGGAAGGCGACGCAGCCGGCGCCGCCCCTGCCTCCGGCGACCGTCACGGTGACTTCGTCGAGGAACACGGGTCGATCACCCCCTGGCCGGACACACGAACGCCCGGACCGCGATGCGGGGCGCAGCGCCCCGAGGCCGGTCCGGGCGGCGGGCGGAGGGGGTCAGGCGCGCGGCTCGATCAGCACGTAGCGGCCGAGCCGCCCACGGTCGCGGAACTTGACCACTCCGTCGACCAGCGCGAACAGGGTGTCGTCCTTGCCCCGTCCGACGTTGGGGCCGGGCTTGATCGGGGTGCCGCGCTGGCGGACGAGGATGCTGCCCGCCGTGACCACCTGCCCGGCGAAACGCTTGATGCCCAGCCGCTTGGACTGGCTGTCGCGGCCGTTGCGCGACGATCCACCGGCCTTCTTGTGTGCCATGGCGTCCTCTTCTGCCGGTCCGGTCAGGCCTCGATCGACTCGATGCGGACGATCGTGTGCTCCTGCCTGTGCCCGCGCGTCCTGCGGAACGTCGTCCGGCGCCGCTTGCGGAACACGATCACCTTCGGCCCGCGCTCCTCGCGCAGGACCTTCGCCCGGACGCTGGCTCCCTCGACCGTCGGGGCGCCGATCTTCAGGTCGTCGCCGGCAACGAGCAGGACGCGGTCGAAGGTCACCTCGGCGCCGGGCTCCGCGGCGAGCCGGTCCACGGCCAGCACGTCGCCGGGGCTCACGCGGACCTGGCGTCCGCCGGCCTCGATGACCGCATACGGCGTGCCGTTCGTCGCCACTGCAGGATCCTCCTGGACCGGGTCTCGACCGGCCGAAGCGCGGATTCTAGGGCGCGGCCGGAGGGTCGTCAAATCGCGGCCCGCCGGCCCGGAGGACGGGCTCAGCCGACCGGCACGCCGGCGCGGAGCCGGGCAAGGGTCTGCTTGACCAGGCTCTTGAGCGTCTCGAACACCCCGATCCCCTGGATCGCCACCGCCTCGAACACCGGCTCGCCCTTGAAGCGCAGCGCCTTCTCGAGCTGCTCGCGGGGCAGGGCGGTCGGCAGGTCGCGCTTGTTGAGCTGCAGCACGTAGGGGATCGTCGCCAGGTCGATGCCGTTCTGGCGCAGGTTCTCCTCGAGGTTCTTGAGCGATTCGATGTTGGCGTCGAAGCGCGCCTTCTGCGAGTCGGCGACGAAGGCGACCGCGTCGGCGCCCTTGACGATCAGCCGGCGCGAGGCGTCGTAGAAGATCTGCCCCGGCACGGTGTAGAGCTGGAACCGGATCTTGAACCCGCGGATCTGGCCGAGCGAGAGCGGCAGCAGGTCGAAGAACAGCGTGCGGTCGGTCTCCGTCGCCAGCGAGACCATCTTGCCCTTGGCGTCGGGAGCCGACTTCTCGTAGATCCACTGCAGGTTGGTCGTCTTCCCGCCGAGGCCGGGCCCGTAGTAGACGAGCTTGCAGGTCAGTTCGCGGTGCGCGTAGTTGATGAACGGCATCGTGTCGCTCAGAACCCGTCGCTGAACAGGCTGTCGATGTCCTCGTCCGTGATCTCCGCGAACGGCGACCCGGGCCCCCCGGGATCGGCCGTGCTGGCCCGCGACTTGGACAGCATGTCCTCGAACACCTGCTCCATCTCCGGCGAGATCTGCCGGACCCGCAGCCGCACCAGTCCGAGCGACGAGCGCTCGTCGAAGGCGACCATCAGGATCCCGATCGCGCCGACCGAGGACAGGTAGATGTGGTCCGACTCGCCCTCGTGGTAGAGCGACGAGAAGCTCTGCTCGCCGATCATCCGCGCCAGGCCCTCGGTGGCGGCCACGTTGCCGGCCGCCAGCGAGGCGAGCGCCGTCTGGTCCACCTGGGCCAGCGAGCCGGCGGACGTGATCGGCTGCCCGTTGCGGTCGATCAGCGACACGAACCGGGCGTTCGCGTCCTGGAGCAGGCGTTCGGCGAGATTCGAGATCCGCCGATGCTCTTCCTCGTGCAGTACGAGATCGCTCACACTCATCCGGCTCGGGACCTCCGCCGCCCGGAGCGCGTCAGGCGCGGCCGTCGCGAATCTAAGGCCCCGGGGGGCTCCGGGGCAAACCACCCCGAAACCGGCCGCCGGAGGCCGGCGTCGGGCGGCGGTGGCCGGAGCGGCGCGAAACGGTCCGGCTCAGTCCTCGTCGAGCACCCCGCGCCGGGCGGCGAGGGCGCGGGACAGGGTCGCCTCGTCGACGTACTCGAGGTCGCCGCCGACCGGAATGCCGGTGGCCGGCCGGGTGACCCGGACGGGTCGGTCGCGGAGCTGGCGGGCGATGTAGAGCGCCGTGGCCTCGCCCTCGACCGTCGGGTTGGTGGCGAGGATCACCTCCTCGACACCGCCCGCGGCGACCCGCTCGAGCAGCCCGTCGATGCGCAGGTCGTCGGGACCGACCGAGCGCAGCGGCGAGATCGCGCCGCCGAGCACGTGGTACACGCCACGGAACGCTCCCGAGCGTTCGATCGCGGCGACGTTCTCGGGCTGCTCGACGACGCAGATCACCGACTCGTCGCGACGCGGGTCGGAGCAGATCGCGCACAGCTCGCCGGCGGCCAGGTTGCCGCAGCGGGTGCATGTCTGCAGCTCGCGCGGCAGCGCCTCGATCGCGCGGGCGAGCCCCGCAAGCTCGTCGGGCTTCTCGCGGGCGAGATGAAACGCGAGGCGCTGGGCCGAGCGCCGGCCGATGCCAGGCAGGCGGACGAGCCGGGCGACGAGCGCCTCGATCGGTTCGGGCAGCGGACGCACCGTCGGCTCAGAAGCCGATGCCCGGCGGCAGGCCCATCGCTCCCGCCAGGTCGGCCATCTTCTTCTGGACCTCGTCGTCGACGCGGCCCTGCGCGTCACGGACCGCGGCGAGCACCAGGTCGGCGACCATCTCGGCGCCGGCGTCCGCGAGCACGTCGCTCTCGATCTCCAGCGCGAGCAGGTTCTTCTGGCCGTCGACCGTGGCGCGGACCGCCCCGCCGCCGGCGCTCGCCTCGATGCGCAGGGCGGCGATCTCCTCCTGCATCTTCGCCTGCATCTTCTGCGCCTTCTGGAGCATCTTGCTCATCTTCGCGGGGTTCACGGGGCGTCTCCTCTGCCCGGTTCCGGGCGGGACTGCGGAGGCGCGGCGGGCGGCGGGGCGTCCGCGGGGGACGCGTCGTCCCGTTCGGCGAGGGGCTCGCCGCCGACCATCGCGGCTCCGAAGCGGTCGAAGATCATGCGCACCACCGGATCGCGGCGCGCGCGGTCCATCACCTGCTGGTTCGACATGCGGGGGGCGGCCGCAGGCGGCTCGCCGTCGGCCAGCCCGTCGATCCGCACGCCGCCCAGCTCGCGTCCCGTGGCCTCGCGTACCGCCTCGGCGAGCACCTCGCGTGCCGCGGCGCTGCCGAGCCGCGCGATCCACGCCGGGCGGGTGCGCCCGTTCGGCGGTTCGACCCGCAGGTGCAGCACGCCGGCGTCGTCGAGGGCGATCCCGGCCAGCCGCCGCAGGTATCCCGCCAGCGGCGGCCGGATGCGCGCGACCGCCGCGATCAGCGCCGCCGCCAGGTCGGCGTCGCCGTGCGGCCCGGGAGCCGGCGCGGCATCGCGCTCCGCGGGCGGTGCGGGCCGGGGGCGCGGCGCGGCGCGGGTCGCGGCCGGCGGATCGCTCCGGCCCGGGGCGGCGCCGCCCGGCGCAGGCGGGTCGCCCGCGAGCGCCGCCGCGACCTCGGCCAGGTCGCGCAGGCCGCCCATCGCGGCGAGGCGCACCGTCGCCAGGTCGACCAGCGCACGCGACGGGCCGGGCTGGCGCAGGCGGGCGTCGGTCTCGTCGAGCACGCGGCCGGCGAACGCGAGCTGCTCGATGCGGAACGCCCGCGCGCGGGCCCCGTCGGCGGTCTCGCCGGCGGGATCGGTCAGGCGGGCGACGGCCAGGTCGCGCACGCGCCGCAGGGCATCGGCGACGAAGGCGTGCAGGTCCTGCCCCTGCGCGGCCAGCTCCTCGACGACCGCGAGCGCGGCCTTGCCGTCCGCCTGCGCCAGCGCGTCGAGGTAGCGGTCGACCGCCTCGGCGGGGATCATCCCCAGCGCCTCGCGGACCAGCGGCTCGTCGATCGCGCCGTCGGCCAGCGCGCGCACCTGGTCGAGCGCCGACAGGCCGTCGCGGACCGAGCCGTCCGCCGCCCGCACCAGCAGGTCGAGCGCGCCGGACGAGATCTCGATCCCCTCGCTCGCGGCGACCTTCCCGAGGTGCGCGCGCAGCTCGGCGGGGGCCGGGCTGCGGAACGCGAAGTGGAGCGCCCGCGACTCGATCGTCGGCGGGATCTTGTGCGGCTCGGTCGTGCAGAACACGAACACGCACCACGCCGGCGGTTCCTCGAGGATCTTGAGCAGGCCGTTCCACGCCGCGGTCGAGAGCTGGTGCGCCTCGTCGAGGATGAACACCCGGTGCCGGCCGCCGGCGGGCGGGTACGTCGCCGCCTCGCGCAGCTCGCGGATGTCGTCGATGCCGGTGTGGGTCGCGGCGTCGAGCTCGATCACGTCGAGACTGCGTCCCTCGGCGATCTCGCGGCACGGCGGGCACGCGTCGCAGCAGTCCTCGGCGGGGCCGCGCTCGCAGTTGAGCGCCTTGGCCAGGATGCGCGCGATCGTCGTCTTCCCGATCCCGCGGGTGCCCGAGAAGATGTACGCCGAGGCCAGTTCGCCGCGGGCAACGGCGGCGCCGAGGGCGCGCACCGCCGCGCGCTGGCCGAGCACGTCGGCGAAGCGCTGCGGGCGATGGGCGCGGGCGAGCGGCAGGCGGCTCACGGGCTCCTCGGCCGGCACGGCCCTGCGGGGCCGCGGGCGGGGCGGCGCCGTCGCCGCCCCGATCTGGTGGGACTCGCCGGACCTGCGGCACACCCGGTGATCCGCTTACCGCTGCTCCCTTCCGGGCCTGACGGGGTTCACGGGACCGGGTCGCACAGGAGCGAGCCCCGCATTTCATCTCGCGCCGGAGCTCCGCACGGTGTGCGCGCTCCGTGGCGGAGAGGGTGGGATTCGAACCCACGGTAGGCTTTCGCCTACACACGCTTTCCAAGCGTGCACCTTAAGCCACTCGGTCACCTCTCCGTGGCGACCCGCGATTATGCCAGCGCGCCGCGGGGCCGGGCCACAGCGCGTCAGCGCCGCGCACGGAAGAACGACCGCAGCAGCGCAGCGGACTCCTCGGCGAGCAGCCCGCCCTCGATCGCGAACGCGTGATTGAGCCCGAGGTCGGCCGCGGTCCGGTCGGCAAACAGCCGCGTCGCTCCGACCTTGGGGTCCGGCGCGCCGAAGACGAGCCGGTCGATCCGCGCGTGGACCATCGCGCCGAGGCACATCAGGCACGGCTCGAGCGTGACGTAGAGCGTCGTGCCGGGCAGGCGCGGAGCGCCGAGAGCACGCGCCGCCTCGCGCAGCGCGAGCATCTCGGCATGCGCGGTCGGGTCGGTCCGGCCGAGCGGCGCGTTGTGCGCCACGCAGACGAGGCGCCGGTCCCGGGCCACCACGGCGCCGATCGGCACCTCGCCCGCGGCGACCGCGGCGCGGGCGGCGTCGAGCGCACGCCGCATCATCTCGAGGTCGAACGCGGAATCGGGGGCTGTCACGATCGGATCGGCGGATGGCGCACCCGCAGGGATTCGAACCCCGAACCTCCTGATCCGTAGTCAGGTGCTCTATCCAATTGAGCTACGGGTGCCCTCGGAAGCGAGCGCAGATGGTAGCCCGCACCCCCGGACCGGTCAAGAAAACGGCGCGGAGCGGACCGTGCCGGCGCGAAGACGCACGAACGCCGAGGCTCGTGCGAACCTCGGCGTCCTGTGGCCGGATCGCGCCGGCGGGCTCGGGCGGCCCTCAGCGCAGTCCGGGGAACAACCTGTGACCGCGCCCGATGCCGGAGCGCCGGCCGGGGCCGGTGCCCCCGCCGTAACCCTGCGCCGGCCCGAGCACCTGCTGGAGCTGTTCCGGGGTGAAGGTCTGGACCTCGGGGGCCTGGTAGCCCTCCCGGTCCTCCGTCTCGGCCCTGGCCTCGAGCACCTCCGGCCGATTTCCGTCGGTCATCGTCTTCCCTCCGATGTCCGGGGCTGACATCGCACCGCGACGGCTATGCATATACGGCGGCCCCGCCCCCCCGGCAAGGTTTACCGGCGCGAAAATCACCGCTCGTTCAGTCGGCGCCGGCCGGCTCCGCGGCCAGGACGATCAGGCCGTTCTCGCTGAATGTCCGCAGCGTCCGCTCGACGTCGTCGCGGATCCGCCCCGGATCGACCGAGGGGTAGTGCCGGGCCACCTCCCGGGCGATCCCGCCGGCGTCGTGGGCGCCGTCGCACAACTGCCAGACCAGCCGCGCGGTCGGATTCAGCAGGTGGTAGAGCCGGCGCTCCTCGTCGTAGACGAGCAGCTCGGAGCCGAGTTCCTCGGCCTTGAGGGTCAGCTTCGTCCTCGGATACCCGCCCACCGAAGGTCTCCAGGGCGAGCGCGTCCGCCCGCCGGCTGCGCGTGATCGCCCGCACGGCCCGCGATCACCGGCTCCTCCCCGCGCGCCAGTATACCCGAGCCGTCCGCCGGCCGGACGCGCCGGACACCCGCGGCGGCGCGGAGTGTTCAGCATCCGACACGCCGCGCCGGCCCCGTCGGGGCGGTGGCGGGCGCCCTGCGGGCCGGCTCGGGCGCGACCTGCGCGCCGATCCGGGGTGGCCGGGGCTCGCCGGGCCGCGCAAGTCCAAGCGGACCCGCGCTTTTCGTGGCGCGTTCGGGCGGACCCGGTATCTTTCCGCGCGGGCTCGGCCAGGGGAGGGCCAGGAGTCGACGTCGGGAAATCGAGCATGGCAGGGACCCGCCTGTGCTCGTTTTCGGACACTACGGAACAATCCGAGACAAATTCGGCCGCCTATGGCGCTTGACAAGGACCGTCCGACGCCGTAGCCATCCCCCTTGGAGGCGTCTGGCGGGACGCCGCGCAGGGCGGGCGGTCAGGTGCGCGTTCCGGGATCGGGGCGCGCCGAAGGAAGGCCATGATCAGGACGGGAATCTCGTCCGCAGGACGGTGGTGCCGGATCGCCGCCGGACTCGCTGTTCTCCTCGCTACGGTCGCGTCGCCGGCCCCGGCCCAGGAGGCCGAGGTGCTCGAGCGGCGTCCGCCGTTCCGGGTCGGCATCGCCGACGTGCTCGAGGTGTTCGTCTTCGAGGACGGCACGCGCGAGGAGTGTCTCGTCCGGCCGGACGGGATGATCTCGCTCCCGCTCGCCGGAGCCATCCGCGCCGCCGGCCGCACGCCGGAGGAGATCGCCGAGGGGATCGCCCAGCGGCTCGGCAAGTACTACGAGAACCCGACCGTGTCGGTGAAGGTGCGGGAGATCAACTCGTACCGCGTCTACATTCTCGGCAAGGTCGGCAGCCAGATGATGATCTCGTCGGTCGCGCCGATCCGCCTGCTCCAGGCGCTGGCGATCGCCGGTGGTCCGGACGAGTTCGCGTCCGGCCGCGCGATCGTGCTGCGCGAGAAGCCGGAGGGCGGACAGGAGCGGTTCGAGATCAACTACGAGAAGATTCTCAAGGGCTCCGCGCCGGACCAGAACATCTGGCTCCAGCCGAACGACCTGGTGGTGGTCCGGTGATCGGCCGTGCCCCGCGGTGCGGCTTCGCGGCCGCCGCGATCCTGCTTGCGTCGGCGTCCGGACCGGCATCGGCGGCCGCATGGCGGTTCGAGCCGGTCGTCGACGTGCGCGTCGAGCGCACCGACAACGTCCAGCTCGACGACCCGCGCATCACCGACGGCGAGTCGGCGACGATCCTGCGCACCGGCGTCCGGCTGAGCGTCGAGCGCGAGACGCCGCGGTCGTCGTGGTCGCTGGCCTGGCGCCCGGTGCGCGAGACCTACGACGGGTTCTCCCAGTACGACAACACCGCGCATGCCGCGACGCTCGGCTGGTCGTGGCAGGCGTCGCGGCGCGCGAGCTGGTCGCTTGCCGGCACCTGGACGCGGACCGAGCGGGCGCGCGTCTCGCTCGACGAGGGATCCGAGCTGATCGACGTGATCGACGTCGGCGTGGTGCGGACGACGACCTGGTCGGGCCGCCTGCAGGGCCTGCTGACCGGCGGGCCGCGCAACCGGTTCGTGGTCGCCGCGGACACCTTCGGGACGAGCTACGCGAGCGACGCGCCCGGTTTCGCCGCGCTCGACGACGCGCGGACGACCGGCGCCGAGCTGGCGTGGGAGACCGATCTCGGCCCGCGGACGGTCGGCGGACTCTCGGTGCGCGCGAGCCGCATCGACGAGGGCCGGCGCGGCGAGTACGACACGCGCACGGTGCTCGTCGGATTCCGTTTCGGCGCGGTCGAGCGCCTGCAGGTGACGCTCGCCGCGGGGGTGACGGCGACCGACGTGCGCGATCCGGGCGTGTTTGCCGCCATCGACGTGCCGAACACCGAGACCGGGCGGATCGTGCTCGCGCGCCGGATCGGCGCGCGCACGACGCTCGCCGCCGGCGTGGCGCGCTCGGTCGACTCGTCGCGCGGGGTCGGCGGCGTGTCGGTCAACGACCGCGCCTACCTGCGCCTGTCGCGCGACCTCGGTCCGCGCCACACGATCGCCGCCGCGATCAACTGGACCGACCGCGATCCGGTCGAGGACGACCCGCTGACCGGCGTCGACCGCGGGCTGCGCACCGCGGGCTACCGGCTCGAGTGGGCGGCGCGGCTCGGCCGCCGCTGGGCGCTGGTGCTCGCCGGCGACCGCATCGACCAGAGTGCGGCCACGGAGGGAGCGGTCCCCGAGATCGACCGCACGATCTGGTCGCTCGGACTCCGCTGGAGCCCGCTGGCTCCGGCGCGCTGACTGGCGCCGCGAGCACACGCGAACGCGATGCAGCAGAACCCGCTCATCAAGGAATACCTCGACATCGCCTTCCGCCGGAAGTGGTGGATCGTCGTGCCGACGCTGCTCGGGATGCTGTTCTCGACCGCGCTCTACTTCCGGGTCGAGAAGCTCTACATGGCGGAGACGCGCGTCCGCACGAGCCCGCAGGAGATCTCGGAGCGCCTGCTGCAGCCGATCGTCGAATCCGACGCGCAGCAGCTCGTCACGTCGATCACCGCCGAGATCACCTCCGAGGAGTACGTCCAGGAAGTCGACGAGGAGCTGCACCTGGTCGGCTCGCCCGGCGGTCCGCGCGATCTGACCGAGCTGGCGCGGTGGCTCGACCGCGCGATCCGGCTCGAGCCGAACCCGCGCAACCAGTTCTTCGACCTCAAGGTGAGCTGGAACGATCCCAAGCTGGCCGCGGCGATCGCCAACAAGCTGGCGCAGATCTACATCGACCGCTACTCCGAGATCCGCCATGAACTCGCCTCCGGCACCCTCGACCAGCTCCGCAAGCACCGGCAGGAGGTCGAGGACCGGCTGCGGGAGGTGCGCGAGCGGATCGAGAAGTTCCGCAGCGAGCACAAGTACGAGCTGGCGTCGTACCAGGACGAGAACCGGCTCCAGTTCGACAACAACATGCGCGAGATCGAGCGCCTCGCGCAGCTCAATCGCGACCTGCGCGGGCAGATCGAGGACATCGACCTCCGGCTGCGCGCCGGCCTGCCGGCCGCGGGCGGCGGGGGCGCCGCGATCGATCCACGCCTCGCGCGGCTCGAGTCGCTGCGGACCCAGTACAACGAGCGCCGTGCCCAGGGACTCAAGGACGACCATCCGGAGGTCCAGGCGCTGCTCGACCAGATCCGCGCGCTGGAGCGCGAGATCGGCGTCCCGTCCGGGGAGGAGGAGGGCGCCGCCGAGCCCGGCCTGTCGCCCGCCGCGCTCGACCGGATCCAGCTCGAGCGCCAGAAGCAGCGCCTGCTCGAGGAGATCCGCATCAACGAGGGCAAGATCGCCGCGCTCCAGGCCGAGAACGAGGTCATCCGCCGGCGCCAGGAGCGCACCCCGGACAACCAGATCCAGCTCGACAACATGCTGCAGCTCGAGGCCCAGCTCCAGCAGGAATACGACGACGCCCGCTCCCGCGAGCTGCGGGCGCAGACCGGCGAGATGGTCGAGGAACTCGGCCGCGGCGAGAAGTTCGACGTGCTCAAGTACGCGCGCCCGCCGGGCGAGCCGTACTGGCCCGACTTCAAGCTGTTCCTGCTGATGGGCCTTGCCGTCGGGCTCGGTCTGGGCGTCAGCGTCGTGCTGCTGCTCGAGGTGTTCGACCAGTCGTTCAAGAGCGAAGAGCAGCTCGCCGCGGCGATCGACCTGCCGATCCTCGCGGTGATTCCGGATCTCAACCGCGTTGCCGACCAGAAGACGCGCCGCCGCACCGCGCGCGACCGGAGGGCATCGTGATCCGCCGCCGCGGTCGCGAACCGGCGGCGGAGGCCGACCGCCGCGGTCCGTCGACGGGCGCGGTGCGGCCGGCCGGGGGCTCGCGGCGCGTGCCGCGCGACCTGGCGCCGAATCCGCTGCTGCTGCCGATCGTCGATCCGCGCTCGCCGGTCACCGAGCGCTACCGCCGGATGACGACCCACATCGAACACCTCGGCGCGCGGGACGATCACCCGTACCGGATGATCGTGATCACCTCGAGCCGCGAGGCCGAGGGCAAGACGCTGACCTCGATGAACCTCTCGCTGGTGCTCGCCGAGGATCGCGACCGCAAGGTCGTGCTGGTCGACTGCGACCTGCACCGGCCGCGCGTGCACCACTTCCTGCTCAGCAAGCCGCGCATCGGCTGGATGGACGTGTTCGAGGACCGCGCCGAACTCGACGCGGCCATCGTCAGTCTCAACCAGAGCCGGCTCAAGCTGCTGCCTGCGGGGCGTCCGCCGGACAAGCCTGCCGAGGTGATCCGCTCCGAGCGGTTCCGCCGCCTGCTGCGCCAGCTTCGCGACCGGTTCGACGCCGTGATCCTCGACGCGCCGCCGCTGATGCGGTTCGTCGACGCCAACATCCTCAACTCGCATGCCGACGGGCTCGTGTTCGTGATCCGTGCCGGGCTGACCTCGCGCCAGATCGTGCGCAAGGCGCTGGCCCAGATCACGACCGGCCGCGTGATCGGCGCCGTGCTCAACGACGTGCGCTACTCGCTCGTCGATCGGTACTACTACCGCTACGACGAGTACGGCGGGAGCTACTACGACCGTGACGAGCGCTGACAGCGGCTGGAACGGCGTGCGTGTCGTCGCCCTCGGCGGCGGCACGGGGCTTCCCGTCGTGCTGCGGGGGCTCAAGGCGGAGCTGTTCCGCGGTGGCGGCCCGGTCGACCGCTCGCGACTGACCGCGGTCGTCACGGTGACCGACGACGGCGGATCGTCCGGCCGGCTGCGGCGCGAGCTGGACATGCTCCCCCCCGGCGACATCCGCAACTGCCTCGTTGCGCTGTCCCACGAGCGCCCGCTCGTCGCGCGGCTGTTCCAGGCGCGCTACCGCGCCGGGGAGACGCTCGAGGGCCATTCCTGCGGCAACCTCGTGCTCGCCGCGCTGGCCCAGGAGGAGGGCGGCTCGTTCCTCGACGCGATCGAGGTCGCCTCCGCCGTGCTCAACGTGCGCGGCCGCGTCCTGCCGCTGACGCTCGAGCCGTGCCGGCTGGTCGCCCGCCTGGCCGACGGCGCCGAGCTGGCCGGCGAGTCGGCGATCGCCGGACGCGGGGGCCGCATCGAGCGCCTGCGCGTCGATCCGCCCGACATCCCGCCGACCCCCGGCGTCGTCGAGGCGATCGAGTCGGCCGACATCGTCGTGCTCGGTCCGGGCAGCCTGTTCTCGAGCCTGGTGCCCAACGTGCTCGTTCCCGAGGTCGTCGGCGCGCTGGGACGGACGCGCGCGTTCCGCGTGCTCGTGCTCAACGCGATGACCGAGCAGGGCGAGACCGGCGGACTGACCGCGGCGGGCCATGCGCGCGCGGTGATCGAGCACGCCGGGTTCCCGGTGCTCGACGCCGTGCTCGTCGCCAATGACGCCATCCCCGCCGAGGTGATCGAACGCTACCGCGCCGAGGGGGCCGGCCGCATCGAGCCCGACGACCCGGAGCTCGAGACGCTGGTGCCGATGGTGATCCGCGCCTCGGTGCTGCAGGCAGGGCCGAAGGTGCGCCACGATGCGCTGCTGACGGCGCGGACGATCCTGCGCGCCCACCGCGTCTGGCGTCGTCGCGGGCGGATTGCCGAGCCCGAGCGGCTGCGGCCGCGGCGCCGCGCCGTGGTGCGAGGGCCTCGCCGATGATGCGGCGCCGCCTGCAGCCGGGCTGGGTGATCCTGGCCAAGATGACCACCGACGCGGTGATCTGCGGTGGCTCGCTGCTCGCCGCGTTCGCGTTCCGCTTCGGCGCCGGGCTGGGCCAGGAGCAGCTCGACCTGGCGCTGCGCGCCCTGCCGCTGGCGATCGTCACCAAGCTGGTGTTCTTCGCGGCGCTCGGCACGTACGGCACCTTGTGGCGCTACTCGTCGGTCAACGACATGTTCCGGCTGATCCGCGCCACGTTCTTCGCCACGCTCGCGCTGTTCACGCTGCTGTACGTCGTCGGGCTGCGCGTGCCGAGCGGCGTGATGATCGTCGACTTCGTGTTCACGCTCGTCGCCGCCGGCCTGGTGCGCCTCGCCCCGCGGATCGTCCGCGAGCGGATGGGCCAGGGGCCGCTGGCCTACCTGCCCGATCCGCTGCGGCGGCTGCTCTCGTCGGGTTCGCCGGGAAGCAGCGAGCGCCGGATCCTGGTCGTCGGTGCCGGCGACGCCGGCGAGAACCTGGTCCGGGAGATGGTGCGCAACGAGCGGCTGGGCATGTTCCCGGTCGGCTTCGTCGATGACGACCCGCTCAAGAAGGGGCTGCGGATCCACGGCGTCAAGGTCCGCGGCACGCGCCACGACATTCCGCGGCTCGTCGAGCAGCACCAGGTCGACGAGATCCTGATCGCGATTCCGTCGGCGACCGCCGAGGACATCCGGCCGATCGTCGACATCGCCCGCGACACCAAGGCGCGGATCAAGATCCTGCCCGACCTGGCCAGCCTCGTGCACGGCTCGCCGCGGCTGTCCGACGTGCGCGACCTGCGCATCGAGGACCTGCTCGGGCGGCCGCGGATCGAGCTGGACACGCCGCGCGTCGCGGCCTACGTCGAGGGACGCCGGGTGCTGGTCACCGGCGCCGGCGGGTCGATCGGCTCCGAACTGTGTCGCCAGCTGCTGCGCTTCCGCCCCGCCGAGCTGATCCTGTTCGGACGCGGCGAGAACAGCATCTTCGCGATCGCCAACGAGCTGGCGCCGCGCGCCGGCGAGACGCGCCTCGTGCAGGTGATCGGCGACGTGATCAACAAGCGCAAGCTCGAGGGCGTGTTCGAGCGCTGCCGGCCGGAGATCGTGTTCCACGCCGGCGCCGACAAGCACGTGCCGCTGATGGAGCTGAATCCGGACGAGGCGGTGCTCAACAACGTGCTCGGCACGCGCAACGTGCTCGAGGTGTGCAACGACTTCGAGGTCGAGAAGGTCGTCTGCATCTCGACCGACAAGGCGGTCAACCCGACGAGCATCATGGGCTGCTGCAAGCGCGTCGCCGAGCTGTACATCCAGTCGGGACGCTACCCGAAGACCTGCGTGACCGCGGTGCGCTTCGGCAACGTGCTCGGCAGTCGCGGCTCGGTGATCCCGGTGTTCCAGAAGCAGATTGCCCGCGGCGGGCCGGTGACCGTGACGCACCGCGAGGTGCGGCGCTACTTCATGACGATCCCGGAGGCGGTGGCGCTGGTGATCCAGGCCGGCGCGATGGCGCGCGCCGGGGAGATCTTCGTGCTCGACATGGGCGAGCCGGTCAAGATCGACGATCTGGCGCGGCGGATCATCCGGCTGCACGGCCTCGAGCCGGAGCGGGACATCCCGGTGATCTACACCGGCCTGCGTCCCGGCGAGAAGCTCGACGAGGAGCTGGTCGGCACGCGGGAGGACCGGCAGGAGACCGATCACCCGAAGATCTTCAAGGTCGCCCGGGCCGCCGAGGTGCCCGACGATCTCGACCGGCTCGTCGACGAGCTGATCCGGCAGGCGGTGGCGATGGACGACACCGGAATCCGGCGCACGCTGCGCCGGATCGTCCCGGAGTACGTGCCCTACACGCCGCCCGAGGTCGAGACGTGGACCGCGGAGAGCGAGCGATGACGTCAGAGGCGATGCGGCGCCAGCCGGCGGACCACGCGCCAGGCGGACATCTCGGCGAGCTGCAGCAGCCGGCCGGCGAGGCCCGTGCCGCGACGCAGGACGCCGGTGCCCGCCTCGCGCTGGCACGCGCGCTCGAACGCGTTGCGTCGCACGAACGTCGCCAGGCAGCGGCGCGGGTCGGGCGAGAGCCAGGTGCGCACGAGGTGCGGTGCGAGGCGCCCGCGACCGGGACCGGCCGCCAGCGGGAGCTCGTGGGCGCCGAGCCGGGCGAGCCGGGCCGCGGTGCGCGGCGGCAGCTCCGGCAGCGCGGCGAGCGCCTCGGCGAGCGGCGTGCCGAGCAGCCGCGCCGTGGACTCGACCAGCAGCCGGAGGGCGGCGGCCAGTCCCGCGCGCGCCGCGTCGTCCGCGATGCGGTCCCAGCGCAGCGGCAGGCCGCGCCGCGCCAGCCGGTCCAGGTCGACGAGCGGCTTGAACTCGGTGAACCCGTCGCGCAGCGA
>RFIB01000070.1 GCA_003695625.1 Acidobacteriota bacterium
ACGACCTCGTCCATCCGGCCCGACGCGTACAGTTCGCTGGCGCGCACGACGTCGGCATCGACGCCGAGCCGTCGCAGCGCGTCGAGGAACGGCGCCAGGAAGTGTTCGTCGTAGGTCCCCTCCCCGGCCGGCGCAGGCAGTTCGCACAGCGAACGCCCGACGAGCGGCCCGTAGACCTGCTCGTCGAGAAACGGGTAGACCTTGCGCAGCGGATCGAGGTTGTCGACGACGAACAGGTGACGCGCCGCGGCCCCGCGCTCGCGCAGCGCTCGCGTCAGCGCATCGCCGGTCAGGATCTCGCGCAGATGGCCGACGTGGAACGGCCCCGACGGCGAGATGCCGGTCTGGACCACGGGCGCGCCGGGCTCGCGCGCCAGGATCTGCTCGGCGGCCCGGTCGGCCCAGTGCTGTTCGGCGGCGGCGGTCTCGCTCATCGTGACGGCCCCTGCGCGTCCCGGCGCGGTGCGCCGTTTCGCGGACAGTCGTATCGCGGCAGAATAGGGCCGCCCCGCCGGCGGCTCAACCCGCGACGGCGGGCGGGCGGCCGCCGGACGATCCCGATGCCGCGGAGAGAGCGATGCAGCAGCGCCCGATGACCCTCGTCGAGCACATCGAAGCGAGCGAGCGCCGGTTCCCGGAGGCGACGGGCGCCTTCACCGTGCTGATGCAGGCGATCGGGCTCGCCTGCAAGATCATCTCGCGCGAGGTCAACCAGGCCGGACTCGGCAAGCTGCTCGGTCTGGCCGGCCGCACGAACGTCCAGGGCGAGCAGGTCGCCCGTCTCGACGAGTTCGCCAACGACACGCTGGTGCGCACGCTGACGCGCTCGGGGTCGGTCTGCGCGCTGGGCTCCGAGGAGCTGGCGGTGCCGATCCGGCTGCCGCCGGCCCCGGAGACCGGGCACTACGCCGTGGTCTTCGATCCGCTGGACGGCTCGTCGAACATCGACGTCGCGGTCAGCGTCGGGACGATCTTCGGCGTCTTCCGGCGCCGCAGCCCCGCCGAAGGACTGGGAGGCGTGGAGGACCTGCTCCAGCCGGCGAGCAGCCTCGTCGCTGCCGGCTACGCGATCTACGGCTCGAGCACGGTGTTCGTCTACTCGACAGGCCTCGGCGTGCACGGCTTCACGCTCGATCCGAGCCTCGGCGAACTGCTGCTCTCGCACGAGAACATCCGCGTCCCGGCGCGGGGACCGTACTACTCGTGCAACACGGGCTACCGTGACCGCTGGCCCGAGGACGTCGCGCGCGCGGTCTCGCGCTTCGAGGACGGCAGCCGCTCGCTGCGCTACGTCGGCAGCCTGGTCGCGGACGCGCACCGCACGCTGCTGCGCGGCGGGATCTTCATCTATCCGCCGGACCGCTCCAAGCCGGAGGGCAAGCTGCGTCTGCTCTACGAGGCGGCGCCGCTCGCGTTCCTGTTCGAGCAGGCCGGCGGGAGGGCCAGCGACGGACGGCAGCGCATCACGGAGAAGGTCCCCGCACAGCTCCATGACCGGACGCCGCTGGTGCTCGGCGGCAGCGAGGACGTCGCGCTCTACGAGTCGGCGCTCGCCGGCGACGCGTCTTGAACGGAATGCAACAGGTGTGGTAACAATCGCGCGACGCGGGCATCATGTCCCGCGCGGCACGACGTCGATGCAGCGCATCCAGCGCGTCGCAGGGCTGCTGGGGGTGGCCGGTGGACGACCGGGAATTCGAAGGCGCGGAGTCCGCGATGCGCCCGGCGGACGTGCGGGGCGAGCGGGAATCCGGGGAGGAAGCGAAGGCACCGCCTTCCACGCACGGCGATCGATCGGAAGGAGCGAGCGTGAGCCAGGCCGAGCCAGCGGGAGTGGGCAGCGACATGATGACCCTCAGGCAGGCGGCCGATCGCACGGGCCTGTCCGCGACGACCCTCAGGCGCTACATCAAGTCCGGCCGGCTCCGGGCGCGGCTCGTCCCGGGACGCTACGGCCCGGAGTACGTCGTGGATGAGCGGGCCCTCGAGGCCGCCGGGCTCGACCCGCGGCCGGACGACGGCGGTCCGGCACACGAGACGTCCGGCGCGCTCGTGCGCCGGGAGCCGGTCGCGCCGATCGGGGACGTCGTCCCCGGTCTGCTATACCGCGAGCTGCTGATGAAGCACGAGCAGCTGCTCGTCCAGTACGGCGCGCTGCGGGTGAGCGGCCAGCAGCTCTACGAAGTGCGGCAGGAGGCCGAGCGCCGTGCCCGCGAGGCCCGACGCGCGGTGGAGGAGCTCGAGCAGGTCCGCAACCGGCACGCCCGGGAGATCGGCCAGCTCAAGTCGCAGCTCCGCCGGGCGGCGCTCGAGATCGCCGAGCGCGACGAGGAGATCCGCCGGCTCAAGCTGCGGCTGCGCGAGGCGGAGATCGCCCTGCGCAACGCGGCCACCGCCGAGTCGATCGACACGCGGTTCGAGCAGAGGTTCACGGCTCCGCCGTCGGCTCCGCGCGAGCTGCCGGTCGACGCGCCCGATCACTGAGCGCAGGCGGAACGCCGGCTACGCGCGCTTGCCGAACACCACCAGGCGCCAGAGCCCGAACGCATTGACGCGCCGCTCCTGCTCCTTGATCAGCCCCGGCACGCCGAGGATCGCCTCGAGGGGCAGGTCGAGCCGGAAGCCGACGTGGCTGGTCAGCGGCGTCAGCCGCTTCTCGAACCACTGGACCGGTCGTTTCGAACTGCCGAAGTGATTCACCACCACGACCCGGCCGCCGGGCCGGCAGACTCTCGCCATCTCGGCAACGACCTGACGCGGGCGCGGAACGACCGTGACCACGTAGGGCGCGTAGACGACGTCGAACGTGTTGTCGGGAAAGCCCAGCCCGAGCGCGTCCATCCGCGCGAGCTGGACTTCCGCCGCCGGCGGGCGTCGGCGCTGCCGTTCGAGCGCCTCGCGCAGCATCGGCAGCGAGATGTCGACCCCGACGACACGCACGCCCTCCGGGTAGAGCTCGAGATTGAGCCCGGTGCCGACGCCGACCTCGAGCACGCGCTGGCCCGGCTGAAGGTCCATCGCGCGGACCGCCTCGAGACGGCCCGGCTGGAACACCCCGTTGAACACGAAGTCGTAGATCCCTGCGAACCGATCGTAGAAGCCCCGGATGACGCGCTCGTTCATCGTCCGGCCTCCGCCGGTCCGCGCGCGGCGCGCGCGCGGACCCGTTCCGCCGTGCCCGTGCGGGCCAGGGCTCCGAGCCGGTCGAGACCGCCCGGATTGCCCATCACGATCAGGATGTCGCCGCTCTCGATCCGCTGTTCGGGCGCCGGATTGAAGATCGTCCGGCCATCGGCCTTGCGGATCGCCGTGACGATCACATCGAGTTCGCGGCGGATCGGGCTGTCCCGCAGCGTCTGCCCGATCAGCGACGAACCGGCGCCGACCTCGATCTCCTCGAACGAGACGGAATAGTTCGTGCCGCGCCCGACCTCCTCGAGAAAGTCCACGACGCGCGGTCGCATCAGGACCTGCGCCATGATCATGCCGCCGCGCTCGTACGGGTTGATCACCCGGTTGGCGCCTGCGGCGAGCATCTTCTTGACGCTGCGGTCCTCGCTGCAGCGGGCGACGATCAGCAGATCCGGCCGCAGCGAACGCGCCGCAAGGACCGTGTAGATGTTGTCCGCGTCGGTCCCGAGCACGGCCACCAGTCCGCGGGCCCGCTCGATTCCCGCCTTGAGCAGCGTCTCGTCGTTCGTCGCGTCCCCGACGATGATCGGGTCGTCCGCGTCGAGCGGCGGCTCCTCGAGCGAGATCACCGCGTAGGGCGCTCCCTGGGCCTTGAGCTCGTCGCGGATCGCCTCGCCGACCCGTCCGAGTCCGCAGATGATGAAGTGGTTCTTCAATCGCCTCACCTTGCGCGCCAGCCGGCGGTGGCGCAGCACGTGGCTCTCGACGACGACCTCGGTGATGCTGCTCAGAGCATAAAGGAACGTGCCGACTCCTCCCAGCATCACCAGCACGGCCGCCATCCGGCCGACCGCGTTGAGCGGGTGCACCTCCTCGTAGCCCACGGTCGTCGCGGTGATCACCGCCATGTAGAACGCGTCGAGGAACGACCACTCGGCCCCGCCGGCGAGCT
>RFIB01000071.1 GCA_003695625.1 Acidobacteriota bacterium
CGCCGTCGCCCGCCTGCGCGAGGGGCAGCTCGCACGCGCGCGCGGATCCGTCCTCGCACGCGATCTCGGCGCGCGCCGCACCGCGGTCGCGCAGCGCGGCGTCCGCACGGACGGCGATCCCGCCGCCGCGTCCGCACCACGCGACGCCGACCGGATCGACCGGCTGCCCGGTCTGCGCCGCGTCGAACGCGCGCAGCGCCCCGGCGGCGTCGGCGGGGCGCGCGAGCGGTGCGCCGAGCGCGGAGAGCACCGCGACGAGCGCGTCGGCCGACGCGTCGTGCCAGCGGCCGTCGATGTCGTGATATCCCGGCTCGACGCCCCAGTGGGCGGCGAGCGCGAGCAGGTCCGGGGCCGGCTTCGACATGGCGCGGCATTGTAGGCCCGCAGGCGGCTGCGCGCGCCGGCGCTTGCACCCCGGGATGAACGGGCGTAGCGTGCCTGCGGGATGACACGCCGACTCACGGTTCTGTTCGCGCTCGCCGCGCTGGCCGCCGCGCCGGTGCTCGCCGCGCTGCCCTGTCCGGCGATGGCCGCGGGCGACGCGGCGCCGTGCTCGTGCTGTGCGCCGGCAGGCGGTGCGTGTCATCCGGCCGCCGACGAGCGACCCGCGGCGGACGGCGGCTGCGCGTGCGGTCTCTCCTCCGCCCCGACGGATGACGCGGTCGAGCCCGCCCCCGCGCGGGAGATCGCCGCGACGCCGGCCGTGATCGGCGCGCCGGTGCCGGCGGTCGTCGCCGAGCGGCCCGCGCCCGCGCGTCGTCGCGCCGGTGCGCCCGGAGCGCCGCCTCCCGTCTGGCTCGCCTGTTCGCGTTTCCTCTGCTGATCGCCTCGCACTGACACGGTCTCTTCCGTGGCCCGCGCGCCCGACCGGTGCGCGTGCCGAACCGGGACACGTCATGCGAGGACGAGGCGATGAGACATTGGACAATCGGCCTGATGCTGGCGCTTGCCGTCGCGCCGGCAACCGCCGGGCGCGACCACGCAGCGGAAGCGTCGACAGCGGCGGCCGGCATCGGGACCCCGCCCGCCGGGACCGAGGCGGCGATCCCCGAGGTGGTCCGGGCGCTGATCGACGCGGAGCCTGATCCGCAGGTCCGCGCCGTGCTGGTCGACGTGGCGACGCGCCATCCGCGGCTGGTCGCGGCACGGGCGCGGGCCCGCGCGGCGGCCGAGCGGCCGGCGAAGGCGCGCAGCCTTCCCGATCCGCAGCTCGCGACCAGCCTGTTCCTGGTCCCTCCCGAGACCCGCGTCGGACCGCAGCGGCTGACGCTCGGCCTGTCCCAGGCCGTCCCGTGGCGCGGCAAGCTCGCCGCCCGCGGCCGCGCCGCCGCGCGGGCCGCCGAACGGGCCGCCCGCGAGGCCGACCGCCTGGCGCTCGACCTCGTGACGCGGGCCCGGTCGCTGCTGGTCCGGATCGGGTATCTCGATCGGGCGATCGGGATCGTCGACGAGGACCTGGCGACGCTGCAGGGATTCGAGGCACTCGCCCGCGCCCGCTATGCCGCGGGCATCGGGCTCGCGCAGGCCGCGGTCAAGGTCCAGGCCGAGATCACGCGCGACCGCACGCGCCGGCTGGCGCTCGAGCAGGAACGCGCCGCGCTGGTCGCCGAGCTCAATGCGCTGCGCGACCGTCCCGGCACGAGCGCCGTGCCCGCGACGGCCGAGCCGGTCGTGCGGGCGCTCGCGGCGGACCCGGCCAAGCTGCGCGCGCAGGCGCTGTCCCGCCTGCCCGAGGTCGCCGCCGCCGATGCGGGCGTCGCCGAGGCCGGCGAGCGGCTCCGGCTCGCGCGCCTCGAGTACCGGCCGGACTTCCGGTTCGGGCTGGGCTGGACGTTCGTCGACCGGCGGCAGGACGCGGCCGGCCGCCTCGTCCCGCCCGAGGACAACGGCCAGGATGCGCTGGCGCTGACGTTCGGCCTGACGATCCCGCTGTGGCGCGAGCGGCTCGCGGCGGGCGTCCGCGAGGCCGGCGCCGTCCGTGCCGCGCGCGGCGAGCGTCGGCGCGACGTCGTGCTCGAGATCGACCGCAGGCTCGACGACCTGCTCGCCCGCGTACCGCTGGTCCGCGACCAGTGGCGTCTGTTCCGCGACGTGCTCACGCCCCAGGCGGAGGAATCGCTGAACTCCGCGCGGGCGGCGTACGAGACCGGCCGGCTGGAGATGCTCGACCTGCTCGATGCCGAGCGGGTGCTGCTGGAGGTGCGGCTCGGAGCGATCCGTGCCGCGACCGACTGGCGACTGCTGGTGATCGAACTCGAGCGCACGGTCGCCCGGCCGCTCACCGGCGAGGAGGAGGTGGGATCATGACCACGCGACCCGAACCGTCCCGATCGAGGACCGGGACCCTCGTGCTGCTGCTCGTTGTCGGCGTCGTGCTCGGTGCGGCCGCGGCGACGGGCGTGCTGATTCTCGACCCGTTCGGATGGCTCGGTAGCGGCGCGTCCACACCCGCGGCCTCCGCCGGCGAGGCGACGAAGCAGCTCTGGACGTGCGGCATGCATCCGCAGGTGCTCCAGGATCACCCGGGAACGTGCCCGATCTGCGGCATGAACCTCGTGCCCGTCGAGCCGGACGCGGGCGCCGGCCACGAGGGCCACGGCGGCGAGCCGGCCGCGACGACCGACGGTGCCCCCGTCGTCCGCATCGATCCCGTGTTCGTCCAGAACATCGGCGTGCGGACCGTTCCGGTCGAGCGTCACGACCTGCGCCGGGAGATCCGCACGGTCGGCTATCTCGACTACGACCGCGAGAAGATGGTCGTCGTCACGACCAAGTACGAGGGCTTCATCGAGAAGGTCCACGTCAACTACGTCGGCCAGCGGGTCCGGCGCGGCGAGCCGCTGTTCGAGATCTATTCGCCCGAGCTGGTGCAGACCGAGCAGGAGCTGCTCTCGGCGCTCGAGTACGCACGGCGGATGCAGGGCACGACACCCGAGGCGGCCGGACGCGCCGCCGCGCTCGTCGAGGCGGCGCGCCAGCGGCTGCGCTACTGGGACGTGACCGACGCGCAGATCGAACGGCTCGAGCGGAGCGGCAAGGTGTTCCGCACGCTGACCGTCGTCGCGCCCGCCGGGGGCGTCGTGATGAAGCGCCAGCCCGGGCTCGAGGGCCTCGCCGTGCGTCCCGGCGTCGAGATCATGCACATCGCCGACCTGTCGACGCTGTGGATGCGCGTCGAGGTGTTCGAGAACCAGCTCGCCTGGATCCACCCCGGTGACGTCGCCGAGATCCGGCTGTCGTACTTCCCGGGCGAGACGTTCCGCGGCCGGGTGCTGTTCGCCGAGCCGGAGGTCGGCGAGACGACCCGTACGGTCCGGCTCGTGCTGCGCGTGCCGAATCCCGGCGAGCGGCTCCGCGTCGGCATGTATGCCGACGTGATGTTCCGGCCGCGGGTCGCCCGTCGAGCGCTCGTGGTACCCCGCGACGCGGTGCTGCGCACCGGCGAACGCTCGGTGGTCGTGGTGGCGCTCGGCGAGGGGCGGTTCCGGCCGGTCGAGGTCGAGACCGGCGTCGAGACCGACGAACTGATCGAGATCCGTTCCGGGCTCGAGCAGGGCCGGCAGGTGGTCGTCTCGGCGCAGTTCCTGATCGACTCCGAGTCGAGCCTCCGGGCCGCGATGCAACAGATGGCCGGCGCGATGTCCGGCCATCAGCACTAGGAGGACGCCATGCTCGCCAGGCTGATCGAATGGGTCCTCCGCAACCAGTTCTTCACCGTGATGGTCACCCTCGCGGCGGTGCTCGGCGGCGTATGGGCTGTGCGCGGCACCCGGCTCGACGCGATCCCCGACCTGTCGGACGTGCAGGTGATCATCCTCACCGAGTATCCGGGGCAGGCGCCGCAGGTCGTCGAGGACCAGGTGACCTACCCGATCACGTCCAGGATGCTCTCCGTGCCGCACGCGAAGGTCGTGCGCGGGCAGTCGTTCTTCGGACTCTCGTTCGTCTACGTGATCTTCGAGGACGGGACGGACCTCTACTGGGCCCGCTCGAGGGTGCTCGAGTACCTGTCCGCCCTGTCGGGCCAGCTTCCGCGCGGCGTGACGCCGACCCTCGGCCCCGACGCGACCGGCGTCGGCTGGGCCTACATGTACGTGCTCAAGAGCCCGACGCGCTCGCTGGCCGAACTGCGCAGCCTGCAGGACTGGTACCTGCGCTACGGGCTGGTCTCGGTCGAGGGCGTGTCGGAGGTCGCCTCGCTCGGCGGCTTCGTCAAGCAGTACCAGGTCGTCGTCGACCCGGTGCGCCTGCGCGCCTACGGCATGACGCTCGGCCGCGTCCGGCAGGCGATCGAGCGCTCGAACGTCGACGTCGGCGGTCGCGTCATCGAGCAGGCCGAGATGGAGTTCATGATCCGCGGGCTGGGCTACATCCGCACGCTCGAGGACCTGCGCAACGTCGTGCTCGGCGTCGGGCCGGGCGGCACGCCGATCCTGCTGCGGCAGGTGGCCGACGTGCGGCTCGGGCCGGAGATCCGCCGCGGCCTGGCCGAATGGAACGGCGAGGGCGAGGCCGTCGGCGGAATCGTCGTCGTCCGCTGGGGCGCCGACACGCTGACGACGATCGGGAAGGTCCGCGAGCGGCTCGCCGAACTCGAGCAGGGACTGCCCGACGACGTCGAGATCGAGGTCGCCTACGACCGGACGGCGCTGATCGAGCGGTCGGTCGAGACGCTGACGCACACGCTGATCGAGGAGTCGGTGATCGTCGCGCTGGTCTGCGTCGTGTTCCTGTTCCACCTGCGGTCCGCGTTCGTGGCGATCTTCTCGATCCCGGTCTCGATCCTGCTCGCGTTCATCGTGATGCGGTTCCAGGGGCTCGGGGCCAACATCATGTCGCTCGGCGGGATCGCGATCTCGATCGGCGTGCTGGTCGATGCCGCGGTCGTGATGGTCGAGAACGCCCACAAGCACTACGAGGAGTGGCGCGGCAGGCGCTCGCACTTCGAGATCATCCTGCGCTCGGCCCAGGAGGTGGGCCCGACGCTGTTCTTCACGCTGCTCGTGATCACGGTCTCGTTCATGCCGGTGTTCACGCTGCAGGCGCAGGAGGGCCGGCTGTTCCGACCGCTGGCGTTCACCAAGACGTGGGCGATGGCCGGCTCGGCGCTGGTGGCGATCACGATCCTGCCGATCCTGATGTACTGGTTCGTGCGCGGGAGGATCCGCAGCGAGGAGCGCCACCCGGTCTCGCGCGTGCTGCGGTGGATCTACACGCCCGTGCTCAACCTTGCGCTGCGATTCCGCTGGGCGGTGCTCGTCGTGGCGCTGCTGCTCGTCGCGTCGATCGCCTGGCCGCTGATGCACGTCGGCTCGGAGTTCATGCCGCCGCTGTGGGAGGGCGACCTGCTCTACATGCCGACCACGTTTCCGGGCATCTCGATCAGCAAGGCGCGCGAGCTGCTCCAGCAGACGGACAAGATCATCCGCGAGTTTCCCGAGGTCGAGTCCGTGCTCGGCAAGATCGGCCGCGCGGAGACGGCAACCGATCCCGCCCCGCTGTCGATGATCGAGACCACGATCCGGCTCAAGGACCCGTCCGAATGGCGGCCGGGCATGACGAAGGAGAAGCTGATCGCCGAACTCAACGCGGCGGTGGACATTCCCGGCGTCACCAACGCATGGACGATGCCGATCAAGACGCGCGTCGACATGCTCTCGACCGGGATCAAGACGCCGATCGGCATCAAGCTCGCGGGGCCCGACCTCGACGTGCTCGAGCGGCTCGGGCGCGAGGTGGAGGCCGTGGTGCGCGACCTGCCCGGCACGCTGTCGGCGTACGCCGAGCGCGTCATGGGCGGGCACTACCTCGACGTCGAGGTCGACCGCGCGGCGGCGGCGCGGTTCGGGATCCGCGTCGAGGACATCCAGGACGTGATCCGGATGTCGATCGGCGGCATGAACGTCTCGCAGACCGTGGAGGGGCTCGAGCGCTACCCGATCAACGTGCGCTACCCGCGGGAGCTGCGCGATTCGGTCGCCGACCTCGAGCAGGTGCTCGTGGACACGCCCTCGGGCACGCAGATCCCGCTGTTGCAGGTGGCGTCGTTCCGGGTCCGCCAGGGCCCGCCGATGATCAAGACGGAGAACGCGGTGCCGAACGCGTGGATCTACGTCGACCTCAAGACGTCGGACATCGGCGGCTGGGTGGCCCGGGCGCGCCGGGCCGTCGCGGAGCACGTCGACATCCCGCCCGGCTACACGGTGTTCTGGTCCGGCCAGTACGAGTACATGGCGCGCGCCCGTCAGCGGCTGCTGGTGATTCTCCCGGTGACGCTGCTGATCATCGTGATGATCCTCTACGTCAACATGCGCTCGTGGATCAAGGTCGGGATCGTCCTGCTCGCGGTGCCGTTCTCGCTGGTCGGTGCGGTGTGGCTGCTCTGGCTGCTCGACTACAACTGGTCGGTCGCGGTGTGGGTCGGGGTGATCGCGCTGGCCGGACTCGACGCCGAGACCGGCGTCGTCATGCTGCTGTATCTGGACATCGCCTGGAAGCGCTGGAAGGACGAGGGCCGCATGGTGACGTACGCCGACCTCGTCGAGGCGGTCGATCACGGCGCGGTGCAGCGCATCCGGCCGAAGATGATGACCGTCGCCACGACGTTCATCGCGCTGCTGCCGATCCTGTGGGCCACCGGCGCCGGCGCGGACGTGATGCGCCGCATCGCCGCGCCGATGGTCGGCGGCATCGTGACCTCGTTCCTCGGCGAGCTGATCTTCTATCCGAGCCTGTTCTTCATCTGGAAGTCGATCGGCCTGCGCAAGACCGCGCTGTTCCCGCGGAACAGGACCGGTGAAGGAGGTGCGTGATGGATTCCGGGAGCGTCGGACCGGCAGGCAACGGCCGCGCCGTTGTCGAGGATCCGGTCTGCGGGATGAGGTTTTCCCCCGAGCAGGCGGCGGTGCAGCTCGAGCGCGCGGGCCGGACGTGGTTCTTCTGCTCGACTCACTGCGCCGAACGGTTCGAGAGCGGAGAGCGGGGCGGGGGCGCCGGGGAGGACCGGCACGGCGCGCCCCCCGGGGTGACGGAGTGGACCTGCCCGATGCACCCGGACGTGCGTCAGGCCGGCCCCGGGTCGTGTCCGATCTGCGGGATGGCGCTCGAGCCGGTCCAACCGGGTGCCGAGCAGGACGACAGCGAGTACCGGATGATGAGACTGCGGCTGATCGTCTGCGCGGTGCTCACGGCGCCGGTGCTGCTGCTGGCGATGTCCGCGATGGTGCCCGGGCTGGGCATCGAGCGTGTGCTGCCTGATGGCCTCGGGCGCTGGCTCGAGTTCGCGCTGTCGACCCCCGTCGTGCTGTGGGGCGGCTGGCCGTTCTTCGTTCGCGCGTGGCGCTCGATCGCGACGCTCCGGCTCAACATGTTCACCCTGATCGGCCTCGGCGTGGCGGTGGCCTGGGTCTACAGCGTGGTCGCGACGCTCGCCCCGGACGTCTTTCCCGCCGGGTTCCGGGACGCGTCCGGCCGCGTCGGTGTCTACTTCGAGGCGGCGGCGGTGATCGTCACGCTCGTACTGCTCGGCCAGGTTCTCGAACTCAGGGCGCGCAGCCGCACGTCGGCGGCGATCCGCGAGCTGCTCGACCTCGCCCCGAAGACGGCGCATCTCGTGATGGCGGACGGCAGCGAGCGCGACGTGTCGCTCGACCTCGTCCAGCGCGGGGATCGCGTCCGCGTGCGTCCCGGCGAGAAGATTCCGGTCGACGGCGTCGTGATCGAGGGACAGACCGTCGTCGACGAGTCGATGGTCACGGGAGAGCCGATGCCCGTGGCCAAGGGGCCGGGCGATCCGGTCGTCGGCGGGACGATGAACGGCACCGGTTCGGTCGTCCTCGAGGCGCGTCGCGTCGGCGCGGACTCGATGCTGGCCCAGATCGTCGCCCTCGTCGCGGAGGCCCAGCGGAGCCGTGCACCGATCCAGAATCTGGCCGATCGTGTCGCGGCGTGGTTCGTGCCGGCGGTCATCGCGGCGGCCGTTCTCGCGTTCGTCGCGTGGGCCGCGTTCGGGCCGTCGCCACGACTGGCCTACGCGCTGGTCAACGCCGTGGCGGTGCTGATCATCGCGTGTCCGTGCGCCCTCGGCCTGGCGACGCCGATCTCGATCATGGTCGCGACCGGACGGGGCGCGCGTGCCGGAATCCTGTTCCGCAACGCCGAGGCGATCCAGAAGATGCGGGAGGTCGACACGCTCGTCGTCGACAAGACCGGCACGCTGACCGAGGGCCGCCCGGCGATCGTCGATCTCGGGGCGGTGCCGCCGTTCGACGGCGCGACGATGCTCGCGCTCGCGGCGGGTCTCGAGCGGGCCAGCGAGCATCCGCTGGCGGCGGCGATCGTCTCGCGGGCCGAGGACCAGGGACTCGAGCTCGCGGTGCCCCAGAGCTTCGAGTCGCAGACCGGTCGCGGTGCGGTCGGGCGGGTCGACGGGCACCGGGTCCTGGTCGGCAACGAGCGACTGCTGTCCGCCGCGGGCGTCTCCGTCGACGCCGTCCGGGATGCGGTCGGCAGGCAGCGCGCCGAGGGGCGCACGATCGTGTTCGTCGCCGTCGACGGCCATCTGGCGGGATGGCTGGCGATCGCCGATCCGATCAAGGTGACGACCCCCGACTCGATCTCCCAGCTCCACCGTCTCGGCATGCGGATCGTGATGGTCACCGGCGACGTCCAGGCCACGGCAGACGCCGTCGCGCGGTCGCTCGGCATCGACGAGGTCATCGCCGGAGCCCTTCCGGAGGACAAGGTGGCGGCCGTGCGGCACTTCCAGGCGGAAGGTCGCGTCGTGGCCATGGCAGGGGACGGGATCAACGACGCCCCCGCGCTGGCGGCAGCCGACGTGGGGATCGCGATGGGGACCGGGACGGACGTGGCGATGGAGAGCGCCGACGTGACGCTCGTCAAGGGCGACCTGCGCGGCATCGTCCGGGCACGCCGGCTCTCCCAGGCCACGATGCGCAACATCCGCCAGAACCTGTTCTGGGCGTTCGCCTACAACGCGCTCGGCGTCCCGATCGCCGGCGGCGTCCTGTATCCGTTCTTCGGGATCCTGCTGTCCCCGATGATCGCGGCAGCGGCGATGAGCTTCTCGTCGGTGTCGGTGATCGCCAATGCCCTGCGGCTGCGCAGGGTGCCGCTCTGACGAGCGGAGAGGAGGCCAGATGATCATGGATGCGACACGTCAGTCCGGAATGATCCGGACGTCCCTGCTTGCGGCGCTTCTGCACAGCCCCGGGTCCTCGACGAGGCGGCCGTGACCGCGCAGGGCAGCGTCCGGTTGCGCGTCTCGGCGGCGGGGCGGCACCTCAAGGGATTCGTCGACGACGCGCTGGTCGTCCACGGGCACCGGCCCGCGGGCGCTCCGGGCCTGGTCGGCCTGCTCGTCGATGGCCGCGGGCGGGTCGTGCTGCCGGCACCGTTCGCGATCGACGGAGACGCGAACTCCGTGGACCCGGAACACGCTGCCGGTGCACAATCGCCGCACGATCACGGCGCGCACGCGCACTGACCGGCCGCGGTCCCGCACGGAGCGCGCCTGCCGCCGGCGCCGCCCGGAGCGATCCGATGCCCCTGCTCGACACGCTGGTGATCGCCCTCGGGCTGGCGATGGACGCGTTCGCCGTCGCGGCGGGTGCCGGCGCGGGCGGGCGTGTCGCCGGCCGGCGCGGGGCGTTCCGGATCGCGTTCCACTTCGGGCTGTTCCAGGCGCTGATGCCGGTCGCCGGGTGGCTGGCCGGGCGCAGCATCGCGCCGCTGATCCGCGCGTTCGACCACTGGATCGCGATGGGCCTGCTCGGGATCGTCGGCGGCCGGATGATCGCGCAGAGCCTGCGCCCGCGGGACGGGCACGAGGGCGGCGCGTCGCCGTCCGGCGGCGATCCGTCGCGCGGCTGGACGCTCGTCGCGCTGTCCGTCGCCACGAGCATCGACGCGCTCGCCGTCGGCCTGACGCTCGCGCTGATCGGCGTGGCGATCTGGCAGCCGGCCGCGGTGATCGGGCTGGTCACCGGCGTGCTGTCGCTCGCCGGTCTGCAGCTCGGCCGCCGCTTCGGGGTGCGCTTCGGCCGCACGACCGAGGCGGTCGGCGGTGCGCTGCTGATCGCGATCGGGCTGCGGATCCTCGTCAGCCACCTCGCGGGCGGCTGACCGGATCGGGGTGCCGGGCGTCTACAGGCCGAGTCGCCGATGCAGGTCGGCGAGCGCCCCGCGCAGCGCCGCGGCGTCGGGCCGCGCGGGCGCCGCGGCCGCCGCGCCGGCTCCCGGGGCCGGCAGCGCCGCCGCCCCCGGAGCCGCGAACGACGGCTTCGCGGGTGCGCTGCGGGCGGCCTCGGCGCG
>RFIB01000377.1 GCA_003695625.1 Acidobacteriota bacterium
ATGCCAGATGGAAAATTCACGCCCGTGACCGCCGGGAAGGCGGAGTCGAGGACGATCTGCTCGACGCTGCCGCCGCTGACCGTCACCTGGTCGCTGGCCAGGTCGAGTCGCGGGATGCTTCCGGAGCCACTCTTCTCGAACTGGCAGTCGGTCAACTGGCCGGTCGAGCCGGGGTCATAGCGCAGCAGCACGACATCCGAGGTGTCCCAGGTGCGGGTCGAGGCGAACGTGGCGTCGGTGGCGTTGATCGTGGAACCCCCAGTGGCATAGAGGGTGTTTGCCGATGACTCGACACGCACTCCTGACGTGATCGTCAGCGTTGAGCCGGCCTCTACCCATGCGTCGCAAGTCAGTACATAGGGAGATCCCGCCTGGTCCCACGTGATGTCTCCAGTCAGGGCCCCGCAAACATCCGTGGCCGCGGCGGAAGGCAGACTGCCTGCAAGCCACAGACCGAGGAAAGCGACGGCCACCGTGCGTAGCCGAATCGCGATCCGGCAGCAGCGGCGGCGGGCGCGAGATCGACTCTCCGAGGAATGAATTGCTTCGCCCAGCCATCGACTTAGATTGCCCACGATTTCCTCCCCCAGACCTGCTCCGAGGGGGCGTGCCGACCCCTCAGCGGCAGCGATTGGTCCCCTCCGTCTGGGAGGGGCCCGAGCGCTGCCTGTCTGCCGAGTCGAAGTCTGCCCCAGTGGATAGCGGGGGAGGCGGCGTAGCATACCTTCTAGGTCGCTTCTAGGTTTCGCAGCATGCCCGCAACGCCTTCGCACTCTTGTGGTTAGAATTCCGGTCGCACAGCGGTGCGATCCGGCGGGGGAGAGTTCGCTGCGGTGGGCAGGACGTCGCGATCGCTGGTGCGGAGAGAGTCGCGGCGTCGCGGGTCGATCCGAACGATGACGAATCCGCGGGTTCCTTTCCGGCGCTGAAGTTTCGTCGCAGGAGTCGGGGTCGCGGTAGTTGGTTTCTCGTTGGAGGCAGGCGTGGTGGCGGAGTCCAGGCAAGCGGGAGAAGGAGCGGCTGGACGGCTCATGCGGTGCCTTGAGAAGACCCTCGCCGCAGCAGAGTTTCTGCACGCGGATCGGCAGGCGGAGGCACTTCGGGTCATGGTGGAGGCTGCGGCCGCCGGGCGCCACCTGACGGGGGCCGAGTTGGCGCGGGCGGTTTACGGCCAGTCCTCGGAAAAATATGTCCGTGCCGTCCAACAAATCGTGCGGGAGATCCGCCTGAAACTGCCCCGGTACCACATGCGTTGTGCCCCCACAGAGGACGTCCTGCACATCTCGGAGAGGGGGTACGTGGTCAGTTGTGGACCGCCCGCGGTCCGGAGCAGTGAAGATGCCGCGGACGAGCCCGCCGCATCGGGCCTGGCCGAGCCTCGTTCCCGGGCGTATCCAGCCTGGCCGCGATGGGCATCCTGGTCGTTGCTTCTTCTTATTGCTGTTGCTATCTCGGGCTGGACAGGGTTTCGCTTAGTGCGCGCGCCGGAGACCAGGCCCGAGCGGCTCATCAATGATGAGCGAGGTATCCGGGTCGTGGACGCCAAAGGCAGGATCAGCAGAACTTGGACAGTGGCGATCGAGGGCACGTTCCCCGGAGGGATCGATCCGTCCGATCCTGAGCAGGTGCTGGCGTTGCTGCTCCATAGTGGCAGCGAGGGCGCACCATGCATCGTCCTGCTGGAATGCAGGAAGAACCAGCTTGATAACTGCAGTCTGATCACGATCGAGGAGCCCTCCTCCCCTGACAACAAGTATCTTCCTCTCCCCCTGCTGCGCGACAGTGTCCGAGCCGGAGGACTTCTCCACGAAGTGAACGGTCCCCCGGTGGAGCTGGTTTTCAAGGCCCGGTCACTGGTTCCCGCGGAACTCGACGGTGACCGGTCGACCAGGGAAGTCCTGATCGCTGTTGCGCACCAGCACCTTTTCCCCACGCAGGTGCTCGGACTTGGACTCGATGCGACAAGGGCGGGAGAGGTCGTGCCATTCTTCGAGCACTGGAACATGGGCAGTGCCTTCGTCGCATCGCTCGGAGACCTGGGAGGCGATCATCGCGATGAGATCGCAATCTATGGAACGAACAATGCCTATCAGGCTGCGTTCCTCACGATCATCTCGAGCGACCGGTGGCGCTCGTCGGGGCCGACGAGAAGTCCCGATGGATACAGGATGGCATTGATTGACGAGGTTGCTGGGTTACCTCAGGCGGGCTTGACTTTGCGGTTCCCCAAGTCAGCGCTTTCCGACCCGGGCCTGCGCGAGGACATCTCTCTGCGGAACACCGTCCAGTCCATTCAGTGGGACTCCGAGCTCCAGCAACTCACCGTGCTCGTGCGCGACGCCGCGTTCTCGGCGGTGTCGAAACGCCGTCTCCGGCTCGCTTTCGTACTGGACTTGCAGAAAAAGGACACCTCGGTCCGGTTCATCGATCACGACCGTTATCTTCTCGAGTTGAAGCGCCTGATCGCGACTGGAGCGCTCGTGGACGCTTGGGGTGTCATGGGCTCGGATCGCCTGGTGCGTTACGGGGACAGCTTGGCGCAGCAGGTCGAGATGTGGGACGAGTCCCAGGGTGGTCGATGGGTTCCGCTGGATTTGGAGTTCGTCCGAAGGACCTTGTTCGGAAAGAAACGTTCGCGATGACTCTCCCGGGCAGTTGTCCCTCTCTATCACCCCGGCTTTTCCGGAGACCCCGACCCTCGAGAGGGTGGGGCCATGAAGAAGAGCGCGGGCTATTCGTCGGAGGTCGGGGAACGGGCGGTGCGGCTGGTCCGCGAAGGGATCAAGGAACGCGGCTCGGAACGGTCGGGGATCGTGTCGATCGCGGAGAGGATTCGCTGTTCGCGGGACACGCTGCGCAAGTGCTTGCGTCAGAAGCAGGGCGACCGGGGCGCGCGGGCCGGGACGACGAGCGAGGAGCGGGCACGGATCGGGCGGCTGGAGCGGGAGCACCGTGAGCTGCGCCGGGCGAACGAGATCCTGCGCAAGGCGGCGGCTTCCTTCGCCCGGGCGAAGCTCGGCCGCCCACCGATGCGGTGGTGCGTTTCATCGACGATCGCGGGGGCGAGACGGTGATCCGGCTGTACAAGGCGGAGCTGATGCGGCGCCGCGGTCCATGGAAGGCCGTCCGGCACGTCGGGCGGGAGACGCTGACGTGGGTGTCCTGGTAGAACCGGGAGCGGCTGTTCGGCCGACTCGGGTGGGTGCCGCCGGCGGAGTACGACGCGGCGTACCATCACCCCACAAGGGGACCCCTGCCACGGTGGCTGGACGCGCATAGCGAAGGCTCCGGAAAACCGGGGCGGTGCAAGTGCGAGAATGGGCAGGCGCGCAGGAGGCGCCGACACGTGCAGAGACAGAATCAGCGTTTCACCGGCACGGCGCGGTGGTGGTTCGCTCTCGTCGCGGCGTGTTTCCTGCTCGGGTTCTTTGCGTGCGTCCGACACGTTGCCATGTCTGTCGTGGCGCTGGATCCGGTCGATCGGGCTCCCGGAATAGAGAGGGCTGTCGATCCGCTCAAGAACGAGAGGAGCAACAAGACGCTGGCGAGATACTACCAGCCTGGACCGGCGATTCGTGTGACAGTGGAGGTGCCCAAGGACCTGGAACGGCTCGCCAGAAGGCTGGGTGTCGATGGTGTTTACTACAGTGCGGCTGGGTGCACTGCGCCGCGCGACTTGTTTGCGGTGCTCTCCAGGGGGCCAGTGTATCTCTCCAGAGAGCAGCCCGAGTCATCGGGTGATCGGGGCTTCATCTACGAGTTCTACTTGCCGAAGGACCTGCGACGATCAGTGTCGGAATCGAGGCACGTACTCGCGAGTCGCTACCAGGGCTTCGATCTTTACGAGGAACTACGAAAGGCGGAGAGCGACGGTCTTTGCGTGTGGCTTGCTGGCCACGGCAGTTCCTATCGGGTCTTTCGCACGAACTCTGTCCGCGTGCCGGTGAGTGTATGCGATGGACGCGCGGTCATCGGGGCATGTCCGGCGGCGGACCATTCCGGGGAAGAATCGACGGACGAGGGGGATCCGGCCGCCGGTCGATCAGACGGCTGAGTCGTGGGCGCCGCGTGAGGAGGAGCGTCGGCGCGGGTCGAGCGGATGCCCGGCGACGACGCGGGGCCCGACACCCCTGCCGACAGGCCGCCGCGCGCGTGTCACGGGTGCCGTTGCTGCCACGCCTGCAATGGAGAGAGGCCGACCCCTGGCAACGGGATCGCCCGAGCTTTCCGCACACGCGGCGTCCTGCGAGAATGGATCGACCAGGAGCGCGGCGGTGCCGGCGAAGCGGCCGAGGCGGCCGGGGAGCTCGCCGGTTCCGGGGTCGAAGGGGCGGAGAGCGACGGTGAACCTGGCTCTCGAGGGCATGACGGCGCTGGTGACCGGCGGGTCGAGCGGGATCGGCTGGTCGGTGGTCGAGCGGCTGGCGCGCGAAGGCGCCAACGTCGTGCCGGTCGCGCATCGTGGCGTGCGACGGCTCGACGAGCGCCTCGCGACGCGCCCGTGGCGCGAGCGGGCGCTGGCCGTGACCGCCGACGTCACGGACCAGCGTGCTGTCGAGTCGGCGTTCGAGCAGGCGCGAAGGCGCTTCGGCCGCGTGGACCTGCTCGTCACCTCGGCCGGCGTGTGGCCGTCCGAGGACCTGCGCCTGGACCGGATGCCGGTCGATCGCCTGCGCCGCACGCTGGAGGTCAATCTGCTCGGCACGCTGCTCTCCGTGCGCGCGTTTCTCGCGGGTCTGGCGGCCGTGGGGCCGCGCGACGACGGGCGCGGCGCTGCCGTGGTGCTGATCGGTTCGACCGCCGGACGGTTCGGCGAGCGCGGCCACGCCGATTACGCGGTGTCCAAGGCGGGGCTGCGCGGGCTGCTGCTGACGCTCAAGAACGAGATCGTCGAGCTCGACCCGCTCGGCCGCGCCAACCTCGTCGAGCCGGGATGGACGCGCACTCCGATGGCCGAGCCCTCGCTCGGCCTGCCCGGCGTGCTCGAGCGGACACTGCAGACGACCGCACTGGCGCGCATCGCCTGTCCCGGGGACATCGCGCGTCCCGTCGCGTTCCTGCTCTCGCCGGTCGCGGCGCGGCACGTCACCGGCGAGGTCCTCACCGTCTCCGGCGGGATGGAGGGCCGGGTGCTGCGCGCGGCCGACGCGGTCGATCGCGCACGGGTGCTCGGCGAGCCCCCCGCGGACGGCGAATCGTGAACCGCTGCGGTCCGCCGCGGACACCGGTGTAGAGTGTTCCGGGCGGGTCTTCTGGTTCGCGTGCCGTGCTCGCGGTACATCAGCGGAGCCAGGACACCCGGGGGCCCGGATCGGTGGACGACAGGCGAGAATCGCGCCGCCAGCGGCTGCTCGACGCGCTCGAGCAGGCGGCCGGCAACCGCAGCCGTGCAGGGGAGATCCTCGGCGTCGGCCGGGCGACGGTCTACCGCTGGCTGCGCGAACTCGGCCTCGACGACGACACGATGCGCGTCGTCGGCGGGCGCTGGGAGATCCTCGGAGTCCTCGGCAAGGGCGGACACGGGACCGTCTTCCGCGTGCGGGATGCGGAGGGCGCCCTGCCCGGCGAGCGCGCGCTCAAGCTGCTGGCCGAGCCGCGGCGCGGTGCCGGCGCGGTCGAGGCGTTCCGCCGCGAGTACCGGCTGTTCAGCCTGCTGTCCCACCCTTCGCTGCTGCGCGTCCACGACTACGGGATCGACGAGCCGACCGGTCGGCCCTACGTGGTCAGCGATCTGGTCGCCGGGCAGCCGTTCCTCGATGCGGCGCAGGATCGTTCCGCGCCGTGGATCGTCGCCGCCGCGGCGTGGCTGCTCGAGGCGCTCGGGGAGCTGCACCGGCGCGGGCTGGTCCATCGCGACGTGCGCAGCAGCAACGTGCTGGTGGAGCCGGGACCGCTGGCCGACCGGCCCGCGGCGGTCACGCTGATGGATTTCGGCCTGGTCGAGGATCTCGCCGGTCCGGCTCGGCCCGCCGGGGGGACGAGCGGCTACCTGGCACCCGAGCTGCTGCTCGGTGAGCGGGCGTCGGCGCGAAGCGACCTGTATGCCGCGGGCGTGCTTCTCTACCGCGCACTGACCGGCCGGCTCCCGCGACAGGACGTCTCGGTCGAGGAGCTGGCCGGCGCGCGGCCGCCGGCCGTGCCCCCGTCGCAGGTGCGCGGCGACGTCTCGCCGGGGCTCGACCGGATCGTGCTCCGCCTGATCGACCTCGACCCCGCGCGGCGCTACGCGGATGCCGGGGCGGTTCTCGCCGATCTCAGGGCCGTATGCGGGCCGCAGGCCGTCGAGCGCGGTGCTCCCGCCGGAGCCGAGGCGCTGTTCGTCGACCGCGAGCGCGAACTCGAGCGGCTCGAGCAGTGGGCGGTGCCGCGCACGCAGGTCAGCGACCCGCCGCTGTGCCTGCTGACCGGCGAGTCCGGGATCGGCAAGACCCGTCTCGCCGAGGTGCTCGTCGAGCGTGTGCGCCGCCGCGGCGTCCGGTCGGCGTTCGCGCGCTGCCGCGAGCGTCGAACCGTACCGTTCGCGGATCGCCTCGAC
>RFIB01000378.1 GCA_003695625.1 Acidobacteriota bacterium
CGGCCCGACCGACGAGACGTGGGCGCTGTCGGGATACGCGTGGCGCCGGATCGACGCGGATCCGCGTCCGTCGCCGCGCGAGGAGACCGCGATGGTGTTCGACCGCGAGCGCGGCGTGCACTGGCTTTACGGCGGGCTGCAAAGGAACATCGGCCTGCGCTCGGACCTGTGGCGGTTCGACGGGGAGCGCTGGGAGCTGGTGGCCGCGGACAACCCTCCCGGCGGTCGCCGCGGGGCCGAAATGGCGTTCGACGAGCGGCGCGGCCGGGTCGTGCTGTACGGCAACTTCGACGCTCCGAATCCGCACGCAGGGGTGACCTGGGAGTGGGACGGCGCGCGCTGGATCGCCCACCCGACGAACGTCCAGCCGGAGACCGACCGCGGGGGCACGCGGCTCGCCTGGGATCCGGACCACGAGGTGACGTGGCTGTTCGGCGGCGCGCCGTACGGGGACGCCGAGCGGGCGGACCTGTGGGCGTGGGGCGAGGACCCCGATGGCGACGGGATCGTCGGCGGGCTGGACAACTGCCGCGAGGCGGTCAACCCGGACCAGCTCGACGGGGACGGCGACGCCCACGGCGACGCCTGCGACTGCGCGCCGGGCGACGCGGGAGCCTTCGCGCTGCCGTCCGAGGTCACGGGGGTGCGGTTCGCGGGGGACGGGGTGACGCTCTCGTGGGACTCCGCGGCCCCCGGGGCGGGCTCCGCGACGGTGCACGACGTGCTGCGGGGACCGGCGCGGGAGCTTCCGGCGACCGACCTGGCCGACTGCCTGGCGCGCGGTGTGCCCGGAGAGAGCCTCGAGGATCCCGAGCGTCCGCCGGTGGGCGAGGCGTTCTGGTACGTGGTCCGCGGCCGCAACGCCTGCGGCGCCGGCCCGCTCGGCGGCGAGCGCAGCAGCGGTGCGTGTGACTGACGCGGTGCCGTAGCAGCGCTGTCGGCGGAACGACCTGTGTTGGCGCCCCGGTCGAACCGCCGTAACGTAGCGGGCCATGAACACCCGATGCTCGCGCTGCGCGCGCCGCGCCGTCGCCGTGGCCACCGGCCTGGCTCTGCTCGCAGCCTGTCAGGGACGACGGGACGCGCCGGAGCCGCCCGCCGGCACGGCCGCTCCCACGGTGCTGCTGGTCACCGTCGACACGCTGCGCGCCGACCGGCTCGGCTGCTACGGACGCGAGGACGCCGGCACGCCGCGGATCGACCGGCTGGCCGAGGGCGGCACGCTGTTCGAGAGCGCCCACACGAGCGCGCCGCTGACGCTGCCGGCGCACGCGTCGATCCTGACCGGCCGCTCGCTGCCCGCCCACGGCGTGTTCAACAACGGCACGTTCCGGCTGCCCGACGGGGTCCCGACGCTGCCCGAGGCGCTCGCGGCGGCGGGCTGGTCGACCGGCGCGTTCGTCTCGGCGCCGGTGCTCGCGAGGCGCTACGGCCTGGACCGCGGCTTTTCCGTCTACGACGACGACATCGCACCGCCCCGGGCGAGGCAGGGGCTGGTCGTGCACTACGCCGAGCGGGCCGGCCGCGAGACCGCCCGGCGTGCGCTGGCGTGGATCGCCGCGCAGGCGCCGGGACAGCCGGTGTTCGCGTGGGTCCACCTGTGGGAGCCGCACGTCCCCTACCGGCCGCCCGGCGATCTCGCCGAGCGCTACGCGGACGACCGCTACCAGGGCGAGGTCGTCGAGGTCGATCGCGTCGTCGGGCGGATGCTCGACGAACTCGAGGGGCTCGGACGCGCCGGCCGGCTGCTCGTCGTGCTCGTCGCGGACCACGGCGAGGGGCTCGGCGACCACGGCGAGCCGACCCACGGCGTCTACCTCTACCGCGAGACGATGCAGGTGCCGCTGATCGTCTTCGGGCCCGCCTGGTCCGTGCCGGGCGGCCGGCGCGTCGACGTGCCGGTCGGGGTCGCCGACATCGCGCCGACGCTGCTCGACCTCGCCGGGCTCGCGCCGCCGGCCGGGGCGGACGGGGCGTCGCTCGCCGGCCTGCTGCGCGGCGCGGACGACGGCCCGGACCGGCCGGGCGTGTTCGCCGAGAGCCACCTGCCGCGCCTCGAGTTCGGCTGGTCCGGACTGCGCGCGCTGGTCGGACGCGAGGGCGTCAAGCTGATCGACGCCCCCGCGCCGGAGCTGTACGACGTCGCGGCGGATCCGGCGGAGACGCGGGACCTCGCCGCGGAGCGCCCCGGACAGGTCCGCGCCCTCCAGCGGGCGCTCGACGGCCTCGTCGAGAGCGCGACCGCCCGGGCGCCGGCGGCTCCGGCATCCCGGGAGGCGAGCCGCGAGGATCTCGAGCAGCTCCGCTCGCTCGGCTACGTCGCCTCGGGCCGGACCGGGGACGAGGGCCCGCTCGTCGATCCGGCGCTGCCCGACCCCAAGTCGCGGACCGGCTTTCTCGCCGCGTTCGACGAGGCGGTGGCGCTGGCCGCTCGCGGCGAGTCGGCCGAGGCGGCCCGTCGCTTCGGCGAGCTGGCCGCCGACGATCCGGAGAACCCCTCGCTGCTGCTCGAGTGGGGCCAGGCGCTGATCCTCGCCGGGGACCACGCACAGGCGATCGAGGTGTTCCGGAGGCTGACGGGCGTCGATCCGGAGTTTTCCCAGGCCTGGTACCGGCTCGGCCAGCTTCTCGACGAGCGCGGGGATCTCGACGAGGCGGAGGCCGCGTACCGGCGCGCCGCGGAGGTCGATCCGCTCGCCGTCGAGCCGCGCAAGGCGCTCGGCAGCCTGCTCGCGCAGCGCGGGCGCGTGCGCGAGGCGATCGACGTGCTCGAGCAGGCGAAGGAACTCGATCCGCGCGACCCGGCGATCGCCCGGGAACTCGAGCGCCTCTGGGCCCGTCTTCGCTGAGATCCGCCGCGCCGCGGGCGGTTTTGCTATGCTTGCTCCCGGTGCGCGCCGCGCCTTCGAGGGTGCGGACCGGAGCGGGAGGCGGGGCGTGATCATCGACCGCGTGCAGCATCCGGGCCATCTCGTCAACAGCTGGCTGATTGCCGGCCGGGAGGAGGCGCGCGGACTGGTCGTCGACACCGGCGCCGATCCGGGCGAGATCCTCGCCCTGGTCCGGCGCCACAACGTGCGCATCGTCGGGATCGTCTGCACGCACCGGCACTTCGACCACACGGCCGGCAACGAGTATCTCGCGCGCAATCTCGGCTGCCCGGTCTACGCCCATCCGCTCGAACGCCCGCACGTCGCCGGCGCGACCGAAGAGATCGACGCGGGGCACGAGTTCACGTTCTCGAAGTGGACCGCGCGCGTGATCCACATTCCGGGGCACACCGCCGGTCAGATCGGCCTGCACGTCCCCGGCGAGGGGGTGTGGACGGCCGACACGCTGTTCAAGGGCTCGGTCGGCGGCACGGTCGGCACGGGGCACACGACCTTCGACGACCTGAAGCGCTCCGTGATGGAAACGATTCTCTCGCTGCCGCCCGAGACGAAGATCTATCCCGGCCACGGCGAGACGACGACCGTCGGCAGCGAATTCGAGCGCAACCCGTTCGTGCGCGTCTGGCGCGGTCTCGACGAGCCGGGCACACGCCCCGCGCGCGTCGAGGGCCGGCGCGTGACTGTCGAGGTCTGGGCCCGCGACTACGACGGCGGACACAAGGCGCAGGTCGTGTTTCCCGGGGGGGAGCGCGCGATCGTCCCCGGCAGCCGCGTGCAGCGGGTCACCCTCTGACCGTGAGCGGGACGCGGGCGCGCGAGATCGCCGCGGCGTGCGACGCGGTGCGCGAGGCGGCGGCGCTGTGCCGCCGCATCGGGGCCGCCGTCCGCGACGGCGCGCTGGAGAAGCGGGACCGCAGTCCGGTCACGCTGGCGGACTTCGGCAGCCAGGCGCTGATCTGCCGGCGGCTTGCCGAGGCGTTCCCGGACGACGCGATCGTCGCCGAGGAGGACTCGGCCGCGCTGCGCGAGCCGGACCGCGCGCCGCTGGTCGAACGGCTGCTCGCCGAACTCGCGGCGCTCGGCTTCCGCTGGACCGCGGACGAGCTGTTCGACGCCATCGACCGCGGCGGGGCCGAGGCCGCCGGCGGCCGGTTCTGGACGCTCGATCCGATCGACGGCACGAAGGGCTTCCTGCGCGGCGACCAGTACGCGATCGCCCTCGCCCTGATCGAGGACGGCCGTCCGGTCGTCGCGGTGCTCGGCTGCCCGGAGCTGGCGCTCGGGCCGGATGCCCGGCCCGGCGTGCTCGCCGTCGCCGAGGCCGGCGGCGCGGCTCGTGCGCTGCCGCTCGACGAGTCCGGCGGGCCGGAGCGCCGGCTGCAGGTCAGCGACGTGGAGGACCCCCACCGGGCCCGGTTCTGCGAGCCGTTCGAGGCGGCGCACTCGGCGCACGACCGCGCGGCGGCGGTGGCGCGGGCGCTGGGCATCCGCCGCGAGCCGCTGCGCATGGACAGCCAGGCCAAGTACGTCGCCGTCGCCGCGGGACTGGCCGAGATCTACCTGCGGATCCCGCGCTCGGCGGACTACCGCGAGAAGATCTGGGACCACGCCGCCGGCGCGCTGCTCGTCGAGCGGGCCGGCGGGCGGGTGACCGACATCGCGGGGCGCCCGCTCGAGTTCACGTGCGGGCGCACGCTGGCCGCCAATGCCGGCATCGTCGCCAGCAACGGGCGCTTCCACGACCGGATCGTCGCTGCGCTGTCCTGAGCCGGGGGCCGTTGACCGGCCCGCCGGGGTCGCGCTAGTCTGCTGCGTATGAAGAATTTCTCTGGCGTAATACTCGCCGCCCTCGTCGGTCTGGCGGGTCTGCCCGCGCTGGCCCACGAGGTCGACCACCGCGTCGAGCGGCGCGACGCGTTCGTGATCACGTTCGAGGAGTCCGACGGCGAACCGTTCGCCGCCGCGCAGGTCGAGGTCCGCCGCGCCGGGTCGGACGACATCGTGGCGACGGGCGTCACCGACCGCGACGGAGTGTTCGCCTTCGTGCCGCCCGCGCCGGGACGCTATGCGGTCCGCGCCAGCTCGGCCGACGGACACGGCGACGTGTTCACGCTCGATGCCGGGGCGCGCGACGCCGGCACGGTCGTCGCGGCGAGCGGCACGGGGCGCGGAGCCCGGCTGATCGCGGGGGCCGGGCTGCTGCTCGCCGTGTTCGGCGCCTGGAGCCTGTGGCGGTCGCGGACCCGCTGAGGACCGCGTGCACGTCCCCGACGGGTTTCTCGCCCCGCAGGTC
>RFIB01000379.1 GCA_003695625.1 Acidobacteriota bacterium
ATGGCGCGCGGCCGGCCGGGGTGTTACCGTCCCTCCATCGATGAAGGGGCCGGCGTCCATCGGCCCCCGGCGCACAACAGGGTTCCGCACGGGAACCGCGCCGCAGGAACACCCTCCTCGCCGAAGCTGTTGTTCGCCGGGAATGCGGCGGCCGAGCCGCGCCGGCGAAGGTCCGGTGCGCGGGGTCTCCGCCAGAAAGAGACCACTGCATGTCCACGACCACGACCACGACCACGACGGTCGAGCCCGGCCCGTCCGGGCGCGCCTTCTCCTCGTTCGACCTCTCGCCGCCGCTGATGCGCGGCATCAGGCGGGCCGGCTGGACCGCGCCGCGCCCGATCCAGGCGCAGGCGATCCCCGCGCTGCTCGCGGGCCGCGACGTGCTCGGCCTCGCGCCGACCGGCACGGGCAAGACCGCCGCATTCGCGATCCCGATGATCGAGCGCCTGCTCGGCGGCCGGCGCGGAGGCACGCGCGCCCTCGTCGTGGCGCCGACCCGCGAACTCGCCACGCAGATCGCCGCCGAGATCCGCCGGCTGGCGGTCGAGACCGGACTGCGTGTCGCGACGGTGTTCGGCGGTGTCGGAGAGCGTCCCCAGATCGCCGCGCTCAGGCGCGGCGCCGACATCGTCGTCGCCTGTCCGGGCCGCCTGGTCGACCTGCTCTCGCGCAGGCTCGCGCGGCTCGACCGTGTCGAGATGCTGGTGCTCGACGAGGCCGACCACATGTTCGACATGGGCTTCCTGCCCGACATCCGGCGTGTCCTGGCGGCACTGCCGCCCCGGCGCCAGAACCTGCTGTTCTCGGCGACGATGCCGCGCCAGATCCGCGCCCTGGCCGACCGGCTCCTCGTCCGCCCGCACGTCGTCGACCTGACCGGCGGCCGGCTCGAGACGATCGCCCACGAGCTGTTCCCGGTCCAGGATCGCCAGAAGCGCGCGGCGCTCGACCGGCTGCTCTCGGAGCCCGGCTGCTCGTCGGCGATCGTGTTCACGCGCACCAAGCACCGGGCGCGGCGCCTGGCCGAGCAGCTCGCGGCGGACGGCCGCCGCGCCGTCGCGCTGCAGGGCAACATGACCCAGGCTGCGCGCGACCGCGCGATGCGCGGATTCCGCGACCGGCGGTACGAGGTGCTGGTGGCGACCGACATCGCGGCACGGGGAATCGATGTCTCGGGCGTCTCGCACGTGATCAACTTCGACATGCCCGACACCGTGGAGGCGTACACGCACCGCATCGGACGGACCGGTCGCGGCGACAGCGAGGGGCGGGCGTACACCCTCGTGACCGCGGCGGACCGGGCGATGGTCCGACGGGTCGAGCAGAGACTCGGTGACGCGATCCCGCGCCGTGCGCTCGCCGGTCTCGCGGCCCCGGCCGCGGGCTCGCCGCCGAGCGCCCGCGCACCGCGCGGCCGTCGCCCCGGCAGGCGGCGCCGTTGAGGATCCGCGTGCTGGTCGATGCGGACGCCTGTCCGCGGGCGGTGCGCGAGGTTCTCGAGCGCGTCGCCATGCGCGGGCGCATCGAGCTGGTGCTGGTGGCCAACCGGCCGCTGCGCACCGCGCGCGCGGCCGGCGTGCGGGCGGTCCGCGCGGATGACGGATTCGACGCCGCCGACCGCCTGATTGTCGAGCAGGCGGGACCGGGCGACCTGGCGATCACGAGCGACGTTCCGCTGGCGGCCGAACTGGCCGGCCGCGGCGTGACCGTGCTGACCCCGCGCGGCGAGGAGATCACGGAGGACAACGCGGGCGAGCGGCTCGCGTCGCGCAACCTCGCCGAGTCCCTGCGCGCGGGGGGAGAGCCGACGGGCGGTCCGGCACCGTTCGGCGCGCGGGACCGGCGGGCGTTCGCCGACGCGCTCGACCGGGCGCTCACGCGTCTCGGCCGGCGGGCGCACGGGGCGGTATAGCCGGCATCGCCGGCGGCCGCGTGCTCAGCGGCCGGTCAGAATCGTGATCATCCGCGAACCACGGGAGGATCAACGATGAGCCTGACCGACCTGCTGGCGACCGAGCCCGGGAGGCTGGCGGCACGCGCGCTGGCCGGGCTCGCGGTCTTCGCCGTCTTCCTGCTCGCTTCGGCAGTGGTGCGCGCTGCGCTGCGTCGCCTCGCCGAGGCGACCGATGCCGACCGTGGCCAGGTCCTGCGCCTGGCGGGCCGGGCGACAGGGGCGACCCTCGTCCTGGTCGGCCTCGTCTCGGGGCTGGGCACGGCGGGGGTCGACGTCGGCGCGCTGATCGCCGGTCTCGGCCTGACCGGCTTCGCGATCGGTTTCGCGCTTCGCGATGCGCTGTCGAACCTGCTCGCCGGCGCGCTGATCCTGTTCTACCGGCCCTTCCGGCCCGACGACCGCATCAAGGTCGCCGGATTCGACGGACGCGTGCGCGAGATCGACCTGCGCTACACGGTGCTCGAGGCGGAGGACCGCAGCGTGCTGATCCCGAACTCGATGCTGTTCACCAATCCGATCACGGTCGACGTCTCCGCCCGGCGCGTCTCGTAGCGCTCGCCGTGGTGTGCGAAGATCCCGCCATGACCGAGGCGCACGCGAAACCTGCCGGGGCGGAGGGGCAGCCCGTCGAGCGGGAGATCAAGCTGCTCGACCCGCGCGGCGGGGACGCCCCGGGCGCCTTCCGGGCGCTCGCCGCGCTCGGCGCGCAGGTCGAGCCGCTCGGCGCCGTGGCGCAGACCGACGCCTACCTCGACACCGCGAGGACCGATCTCGCGCGGGCCGGCGCGGCCCTGCGGATCCGTCGTGAAGACGCCGGCGAGGGCGGACCGGTCGCGACCTTCAAGGGGCCGGGAATCGTCGAGGAGGCGCTGCACACGCGCCTCGAGCTCGAGGCTCCCTGGCCCGCCCCCACGCCGCCGTCCCTCGCCGCCGACCTGCCGTCGCCGCTGCGCGACCACGTCGAGCCGCGGACATGGAATCGCCCGCTCGAGCTGCTCGCCACGATCGCGACCCGGCGCGAGCGGGCCCGCGTGCGCTGGCAGGGCGCGGTTGCCGAGCTGGCTGTCGACGTGGTCGACGGCACCGTCCGCGGCGCCGCGGCCCCGCGCTTCGCGGAGATCGAGCTCGAGCTGGTCGAAGGCCCGGTCGCGCCGCTGACCGGGATCGCGGCGCGGCTCGCCGGGAGCCAGGGGCTCGAGCCGTCGTCGCTGAGCAAGCTCGAGCGGGTGCTCGACCTGCTCGACCGGCGTCCGCCCGAACCGGCCGGCGAGCGCCTCGACGGGGCAATGCCGTTCCGGGACGCCGCGCTCGTCGTCTTCGGCCGGCAGCTGCGCCGCGTCCAGGACGAGGAGCCGGGAACGCGTCTGCGCACGCACGTCGAGCGGCTGCACAAGATGCGCGTCGCGACGCGCCGGCTGCGCTCGGCGTTCCGCACGTTCGGCGCGGCGTTCACCGAGCGCGAACTCGCGCCGTGGCTGCGCATCGTCCGGCGGACCGGTCGCGCGCTCGGCACCGCGCGCGACCTCGACGTCCTGCTCGAGACGCTCGCCGAGCTGGCCCCCGCGCTGCCGTCCGACGTCGCCGCCGACCTCGAGCCGCTCGAGCGGCTGGTCGCCGCGATGCGCGCGCGCGAGCAGGTGCGCGTCCTGCGCTGGCTGACGTCCCGCTCGCGCCTCGCGGGATTCGAGCGCTTCGAGCGATTCTGCGAGCGGCGCGGCGCGAGGGGGCCGGTGCGCCTGCGGCTCGACGAGATCGCGCCGGGGCTGATTCTCCACGCCGCCCGGCGCGCGCTCTCGAGGGGCGGGCGGATCGGCGCCGACAGTCCGCCCGAGCGTCTGCACCGGCTGCGCATCGAGCTCAAGCGGCTGCGCTACACGCTGGAGTTCCTCGAGGACGTCTACGGCCGTCCGCTGCGACAGGTGATCCGCCGCGCGCGCGGACTGCAGGAGGTCCTCGGCACGTACAACGACGTCCAGGTCCAGACGGCGTTCCTGCGCGGGCTGATCGAGCGTCGCGCCCGGCGCCTGCCGCGGCGGACGGTGCTCGCCGCCGGCGCGCTGCTCGGGGCGCTGGCCGTACGCGGCGAGGACGCGCGGCGGCGGTTCGACGAGGCGTGGGCGACCTTCGCGGACGCCAGGACCCGGCGCACGCTGGAGAAGGCGCTCACCGCGCAGATCTGAGCGGCCGGTACGAGAAGACGACCTCATGCCGGCCCGCCGGCACGGCGACGGCGCGCAGTCCGCGCAGCGCCTCGCGGATCGCGGCCGGCCGGCCGTCGACGCGCACGCGCCATCCCGGAGCGAGGGCATCGGCGACGACCAGCCATCCGGCGGCCGGGGCGTCGACGGAGACGACCAGCCGCGCCGGGCGGTCCTCGACCGGCACGACGGCGGCGCGGGGGGCGTCGACGGGATCCTCCTCGGGGCTCGCGGCGGACGCGGACGCGCCGGTCAGGATCACGCTTCCGGCGAACAGGTCGGCCGCCGCCCGCGCCACCGTCCGGCGCAGCGCGTCGTCGTCGGCGGCGGGCAGGGCGCGCGTCGCCCAGCGCACGCGCGGCAGCGCGAGCCGGTTGCGGTACACGCGCTGCGTCAGCGACCGGTCGACGGCGAGCCGCGCGACCGGCTCCCACCAGCGCGTGTCGAGGTCCCGGAACGTCACCGCCCAGCGCACGCCCGCCGCGCCGAGGAGCATCGCCTGCTCGCGGGGCGGGGCGGTCTCGGCGAGCGCACGGAACGCCGCGATCCCGAGCGGAGCGACAGCCTCGGTGTCCCGGTGCGGCATCAGCGAATACCCGCAGTCGAGCGCCGTGTAGCCGGCCAGCCGCGCGCGCATCGCGCGCAGCGCGTCTGCCGGGGACGCCGGCGCCACGGGAGGGGGGGCCGCGCCGGCCCGCGTCGTGTCGACCCAGATCCGGTCGCCGGCGGCACCTGCCGCCTCGAGGGCGCGGCAGGCGGGCACCGGCTCGTCGAACGCGCCGGGCGGCACGACGGGCGCGAGACTGCGCGAGGCGACGAGCAGATCGGCGGCGAGCAGGCTGGCGACGAGCAGCGTGTGCCGCGCGGGCCGGCGCCACCACAGGAGCAGCACGAGCCCCGCGGGCACGGCGCCGCGCAGCGCCGCCGCCGCTCCGGCCGGACCCGCACCCGCCGCCGCGGCCACCGCGAGCAGGGCGAGCCCGGCGAGCAGCCCCGCGCGCCGGATCCTGTCGCCGGCCCCGCCGGCGAGTCCCAGCCCGGCGAGCACCGCGAGCGGCACGACGGCAGGCACGAGGGCCTTGATCGGGAACCGCAGCGCCGCCGCGCCGGGGAGGTCCGGGGGGAGCAGCCCGAGCGGACCCCAGCGGCCGAGCGCGATTCCCGCAAGCAACGCCGCCGTCGCCGCGAGCGCGAGCGGCCGCCGGCCCCGCGCGAGCGCCCCCGACGCGGCGAGCGCGATCACGGCGGGGCCGACGTACAGCCCGGCGAACAGCGGGCGGCCCTGGACCGGCCACAGCCGGCCGGCCGGCAGCAGTCCCTCGATGCCCGGCGCGAGCAGTCCGAGCGCGGCGAGCGGATGGCACGACCAGGCGAGCATCCCCTCGCGGACGAACCCCGCCGCGCGCACCGACGCGGCGAGGTAGACGAGCCGCGGGACGAGCACCGGCGCGGCGGCGAGCGTCCCGAGCGCGGCGAAGACCGCCGCCTGCCCCAGGGCCCGGCGCGGGCGCGCGGCCGCGAGGGCCAGCCCCGCGGAGCCGACCAGCGCCGCGACGAGCACGACCGGCTCGCCGAGGACGAGCAGCGCCCACCAGGCCGCCGCCGCGCCGCATCCGCGTGCGATCCGTCCGCCGCGGGTTCCGTCCCGGTCGCCGGGGTCCGTGTGGGCGACGAGCGCCCACGGCAGCACGGCCAGCGGAAAGGCGAGGTTGGGAAACGCCGTGGCGGACACCGCCGGTCCGGCCGCCGCGGCGATCGTCCCGGCGAGCCACGCGCCCTCCGTCGAGCCGCCCATCCGGCGGCACAGGACGAAGCAGCCCGTCGCCGCGGCCAGGGTGTGCACCAGCACCAGCAGCGCCAGCGCCCGCGGGGCGTCGAGCGCGGCGAACAGCAGGTTGGGCGGCCAGGCGACCGCGAGGGCGGGATGCGCGAGCAGCGGGATGCCTCCGCCGAGCCGGCCGGTCCACAGCGGCAGGCCCTCGCGCCATGCGGTCCCGACGACCCGCCCCATCGGCTCCCACGTCAGGCCCAGATCGCCGGCGAACGGCACCCCGCCGGCGAGCAGCCCGGCGTGGACCACCAGCGCGCAGCCGATCGTGGCCGCCAGCGCGAGCGACGGCGCGAGCGGGGCGTTCGCGTCCGGCGCGGGACCCACGTCAGCGCTCCCCGTAGTGCAGCGCCTGCAGGCGTCCGCCGGCCAGCGCCGCGCACGCGCGGCGGTCGGGCTTGCCCGGGCCGCGGCGGGGCAGCTCGTCGAGCCAGGCGACGCGGCGCGGACGCCTCGCCGGGCCGAGTCGCGCCGCGATCGCGCCGGCCAGCGCCTCGTCGTCGGGACGCGGTCCGCAGGCGACGAGCGCCGCGGCGACGATCTGCCCCCAGCGATCGTCCTCGACGCCGAACACGACCGCCTCGGCGATCCACGGCAGGTCGAGCAGGACCGCCTCGACCTGCTCCGGGACGATCTTCTCGCCGCCGGAGACGATCCGGCCGTCGGCCCGGCCGTGGACCACCACGCGGCCGTCCTCGAGGACCTCGCCGAGATCGCCCGTCCGGAAGAACCCGTCCGCGGTGCGCGGCAGCGGCCCGCCGGGGTGCCTCGCGGTCGCCAGCGTCGGGCCGCGGACCTCGAGCCGGCCGTCGCGCGAGCGCACCTCCAGGCCCGGCAGCGCTCGCAGGCCGGCCTCCGGCCGGTCCGGCGGCTCGGTGGCCACCTGGCCGCACGTCTCGGTCATGCCCCAGGTCCGGAGGACCGGCACGCCGCGCCGTCGCGCCCGCGCGACGAGGCGGTCCGGCGTGGCCGCCCCGCCGACGAGCACGGCCCGCAGCGAGGACGGCGGGAACAGCCTGTCCGGCAGCTCGAGCAGCCGATCGAGCATCGCGGGCACGAGCGAGAGCAGCGTGGCGCGATGGGCGGCGAGCGCCCGGGCCAGACGTCCGGGCTCGAACCGGCCGGTGACGAGCACCGGGACGCGCGCCGCGAGTCCGCGCAGCAGCACGGCCAGTCCGCCGACGTGCGCCCACGGCAGCGCCAGCGCCCACAGGTCGTCGCGCCGGGTGCCGAGGTGCGCCGCGCTGGCCCGGACCGCCGCGCCCCACGCGTCGTGCGAGAGTTCCACGCCGCACGGCGCGCCACCGGTCCCCGAGGTGGCGACGATCGCCAGCGGCGCGGTGCCGTTCGCCCCCGCCACCGGCGCGCGCCGCGCGTCGCGGACCGCGGCGAGCAGCGCGTCGCGTTCGTCCGCCGCGAGCCGCGGATCGAGCGGCAGCACCGGCGTCCGCGCCGCGAGTGCGGCGTACAGCGCGCGCAGGTGGTCCGGCTCGGACGTGGCCGGGATCACCCGGAGCGCGTCGGCCTCCGCGGGTGCGCGCGTCGCGGCGAGCGCGCCGAACGCGATCGTCTCGCCGTCGCGCTCGGCGAGGACCAGTGCGGGCCGGTCGCCCGCCTCGCGCGCCGCGGCGTGCGGGTCGAGCAGCGTCATGCTCCGGCCTCCGGCCGATCGGTGTCGATCCCCAGCCCGGGACGATCGACCGGCACGATCCACGCCGCGCGCCACTGGGGCGGAGGGCCGCCGAGGGCGTCGAGCGCCGGGCCGGTGTCGAGCCCGCACGGAAGCGGCGGCGGGTCGAGCGCCAGCGCCAGCTCGCAGGCCATCGCGTGGGCGACCGGCCCGCCGTGGAGATGCGAGACGATCACGTCGAGCCCGCGCTCCCTGGCCCGCCGCGCGAGGTCCAGGCTCGCGCGCAGCCCGCCGAGCGTCATCGGCTTGAGCACCACCGCGGAGATCGGCGCCCTTTCCAGCGCCTCCTCGCGCGCCGTCTCGTACATCAGGCTCTCGTCGGCGGCGATCGGCAGCGGCGGGTCGGGCAGGGAGGCCAGGTGAGGCGGCGCGACCGGCTGCTCGCACAGTTCCGGGCCGCCCGACGTGGCGAGCATGTGCATCAGCTCGCCGGCCTGCTCGAGGGGCCACGCGCCGTTGATGTCGGCGCGCAGCGCGATGTCCATGCCGACCTTGCGGCGCAGCACCTCGAGTCGCGCGCACAGCTCGACGGTCTCGCCGCCCGGTCCGAGCTTCGCCTTGAGCGTGCGCACGCCGCGCCCGATCGCCCGGAACGCGCCCTCGACCATCTCCTGCAGCGACGTGTGGGGCAGCAGCGCGGCGACGGGGACCGCCCGCGGCGGCCGCGACCGGCCGGGCGCGAGCAGCGCGTGCAGCGGGACGCCGGCACGCCGCGCCAGCAGGTCGGCCAGCGCGGTTTCGACCGCCGCGGCGCACGAGGCCGGAAG
>RFIB01000380.1 GCA_003695625.1 Acidobacteriota bacterium
CCCGGGACTGGTCTCCGCGCGGGAGCGCCGCGAGCGGCGCGCCGCCGACGAGCGCTGGGCGGTGCTGATCGAACGCGAGGGCACGGCACGCTTCGCGGCGGCGTGGTCGGCCCAGCCGCTGTTCGCGACCCAGCGGCGGCTCGATCGGGACGTGCTCGCCCGGCAGGACCGGATCCGCCGCAGCCACGATCCCGCGGGGCTCGCCGCCGCGATGCGGGGGTTCTCGCTCGGCCGGATGCCGGATCTGCGACCGGCCCTCGCCCGCTGCCGCGTGCCCGCGCTGTGCCTCGCCGGAGCGCTCGACGAGCGCTTCGCCGGGCTCGCGCGGGAGATCGCGTCCGTTATGCTCGACGCGCGGTCGGCGCTCGTGCCCGACTGCGGGCACAATCCCGTGCTCGAGCGGCCGGACGCCACGGCCGCGCTGGTCGACGCCTTCTGGAAGGAGATCGCCTGATGTCCGCCGTCCGCTGGCAGCGCATCGACGAGTTCGGATTCGAGGACATTCTCTACGACAAGTGCGACGAGGGGATCGCGAAGGTCACCATCAACCGCCCGCACGTCCGCAACGCGTTCCGGCCGCAGACCGTGCGCGAGATGCAGCGCGCGTTCGAGGACGTGCGCGACGACCCGTCGATCGGCGTCGCGATCCTGACCGGGGCCGGCACCGAGGCGTTCTGCTCGGGCGGGGACCAGAAGGTCCGCGGCGAGGGCGGCTACGTCGGCGACGACGGCGTCCCGCGGCTCAACGTGCTCGACCTGCAGCGCCAGATCCGCACGCTGCCCAAGCCGGTGATCGCGATGGTCGCGGGCTACGCGATCGGCGGCGGCCACGTGCTGCACGTCGTGTGCGACCTGACGATCGCCGCCGACAACGCGCGCTTCGGCCAGACCGGCCCCCGCGTCGGCAGCTTCGACGGCGGCTTCGGCTCGAGCTACCTGGCGCGGATCGTCGGCCAGAAGAAGGCCCGCGAGATCTGGTTCCTGTGCCGCCAGTACGATGCACGGCAGGCCCTGGAGATGGGGCTGGTCAATGCGGTGGTCCCGCTCGACAGGCTCGAGGAGGAGACCGTCGCCTGGTGCCGCGAGATCCTCGCCAACAGCCCGACCGCGATCCGGCTGCTCAAGGCGGCGATGAACGCGGACTGCGACGGCCAGGCCGGGCTGCAGCAGCTCGCCGGCGACGCGACGCTGCTGTTCTATCTCAGCGACGAGGCGAAGGAGGGAAAGCGCGCCTTCCTCGAGAAGCGCAAGCCGGACTTCAAGAAGTTCCCGCGCTTCCCGTGATCCGGAGGTCCGCGGGATGACCGGCATCTCCCGCGCACGGGCCTGGCTGCTCGCCTGCCGGCCGAAGACGCTTCCCGCCGCGGTGGCGCCGGTGCTTGTCGGAAGCGCCCTGGCCCGGGCGGTCGGGGGGTTCAGGCCGGCGCCCGCGCTCGCCGCCCTGGTGGGGGCCGTCGCGCTGCAGATCGCGTCGAACCTGGCCAACGACGTGTTCGACCACGAGCGCGGCGCGGACGGTCCGGACCGGATCGGCCCGCTGCGCGTGACGCAGGCGGGACTGATCGCGCCCCGGCAGATGAAGGCCGGGATCGCCGTCGCGCTCGCGCTGGCGACCGCCTGCGGCGTGTACCTCGCGGCGGTCGCGGGCTGGCCGGTGATCGCGATCGGTCTCGCGTCGATCGCCGCGGCGCTGGCGTACACGGCCGGACCGTGGCCGCTGGCCTACCTGGGGCTGGGCGACCTGTTCGTGATGCTGTTCTTCGGATTCGTCGCGGTCGCCGGCACGGTGTGGGTCCAGGCGCGCACGATCCCGGACGCGACGTGGCCCGCGGCGTTCGCCGTCGGATCGTTCGGCACGGCGATCCTGGTCGTCAACAACGTGCGCGACATCGACAGCGACCGCAGGGCGGGACGCCGGACGATCCCGGTGCGTTTCGGCCGGGAGGCCGGCATCGCGGAGTACGCGGCGCTGCTGGTCGTGGCGTACGGCACACCGGTGACCATGGTCGCGGCGGGGCTCGCCTCCCCGTGGGCGCTGCTGTGCGAGCTGACGTTGCCGCTGGCGGTCGGCCAGCTGCTCGTGCTCGCGCGACGGACCGACGGACCGTCGCTCAACCGTGCGCTGGCCGGAACGGCGCGGGTGATGGTGCTCCATGCCGCGCTGCTCGCGGCGGGAATCGCCGCCCGCGGCGCCGGGGGCGGTCCGTGAAGATCGCGCGGGCGACGCTGCGTCCGTTCGCGGCGCGGCTCGAGCGCGAGGTCGCCGCGGGGCGGCGCGCCGCGTGGCGGCGCGTCGGTGCGCTGCTGGTGCTCGAGGACGAGCGCGGAACGCGCGGCGTCGGAGAGCTCTCGCCGCTGCGCGGTTTCTCGCCCGACCGGTTCCGCGACGCATGGCGCGCGGCGCGGAAGCTCGCCGGGCGGCTCGCCGGCGCCGAGCTGCCGGACGCGGACCTCGGCAGCCTGCTCGCGGCGGCGGTGCCGGAGCCGGCGGCGCTTCCGACCTCGTGCGCCGCGGCGGTCGAGACCGCGCTGGCCGACCTGCTGGCGCGGCGTGCGGGCGTCCCGCTGCACGCGCTGCTCGCACCCGGCCGGTCGCGGCCGCCGCGGGCGG
>RFIB01000072.1 GCA_003695625.1 Acidobacteriota bacterium
CGGCTGCCGAGCCCGCGCCGGCGCCGCGCGTCCGGCTCGACGGGCCGACGGCGGCGCTCGACGCGCTGTTCGTGCGGATGGCCGAGCTGGGCGCCTCGGACCTCCACCTGTCGTGCGGCGAGAAGCCGATCGTCCGCGTCGACGGCTCGCTGCGCCGGCTCGACGACCAGCCGCCGCTGACCGAGGAGCGCCTCGTCGAGCTGCTGCGGCCGGTGACCCCCGAGGACAGCTGGGCCGAGTTCGAGCGCTGTGCCGACACCGATTTCGCCTACGAGGTGGCGGGCCTGGCCCGCTTCCGCGGCAACCTGTTCCGCGACCGCAAGGGGCTCGGCGCGGTGTTCCGGATCATCCCGTCGAAGATCCTCACCGCCGAGCAGCTCGGTCTGTCGGACAAGGTGCTCGAGCTGTGCCAGCTCACCAAGGGGCTGGTGCTGGTCACCGGGCCGACCGGATCGGGCAAGTCGACCACGCTGACGGCGATGATCGACTGGATCAACAAGAACCGCGACGAGCACGTGATCACGATCGAGGACCCGATCGAGTTCGTCCACGAGAACATCCGCTGCCTGATCAACCAGCGCGAGGTCGGCCGGCACACGGAGGGATTCAAGCGCGCGCTGCGCGCGGCGCTGCGCGAGGATCCCGACATCGTGCTCGTCGGCGAGATGCGCGACCTGGAGACGATCGCCATCGCGATCGAGACCGCCGAGACCGGGCACCTGGTGTTCGGCACGCTGCACACGACGACCGCCGTCTCGACGGTCGACCGGATCATCGACCAGTTCCCGGAGGGTCAGCAGGCGCAGGTGCGCACGATGCTGTCCGAGTCGCTCAAGGGGGTGATCGCCCAGACGCTGTGCAAGAAGATCGGCGGCGGGCGCGTGGCCGCGCTCGAGGTGCTGATCGGCATCCCGTCGGTCTCCAACCTGATCCGCGAGGGCAAGACGTTCCAGATCCCGTCGATCATGCAGACGGGGCGCAAGTACGGCATGGTCACGCTCAACGAGGCGCTGATGCAGCTCGTGCGCCAGAAGGTCGTCGAGCCGGAAGAGGCGTGGCGCAAGTGCGTCGACAAGATCGGGATGGTCAACATGATGCGCGGCGCCGGGATCGACGTGTCGTTCGTTCCCGGCGACCGCGAGGCCGTGGCGGTCGGCTGAGCCGGCTCAGCCCGCCGCGGACAGGTCGATCAGCTCGATGCCGAGCTGCTGGGCGAAATCGTGGATCCGCTGGTCGCGGTAGAACTCGCCGTAGTAGATGCGGCGGATCCCGGCGTTGGCCAGCAGCTTGAAGCAGTGGAAGCACGGGCTGGCCGTCACGTAGCACTCGGCACCCTCGAGGGCGACGCCGTTGCGCGCGGCCTGCACGATCGCGTTCGCCTCGGCGTGGATCGTGCGCACGCAGTGGCCGTCCTCCATCAGGTGGCCGACCTCGTCGCAGTGGGGCAGGCCCCGCAGCGAGCCGTTGTAGCCGGTCGAGAGGATCACCTTGTCGCGCACGAGCACGGCCCCGACGTGCTTGCGGTCGCAGGTCGCCCGCGTGGCGACCTGCCGCGCGATCCCCATGAAGTACGTGTGCCAGTCGACGCGTCCTCTAGCCATCGTGGTATCTCTCCGTGGTGCCGTACATACTGCCCGCCGCGCGGGGCCGGGGAAAGCCCCGTCGCGTGGAGCCGCGCATGAACCCTGTCCCGCTGTCGAGTCCGGACATCACCGAGCGCGAGATCGAGGCCGTCGTCGAGGTGCTGCGCAGCCCGCAGCTCAGCCTCGGACCGCGGCTCGAGGCGTTCGAGCAGGCCTGCGCCCGCTACGCCGGCACCCGGCACGCCGTGGCGGTCTCGTCGGGGACGGCGGCGCTGCACCTGACCGTCCATGCGCTGGGGCTCGGCCCGGGCGACGAGGTGGTCACGACACCGTTCTCGTTCGTCGCCACGGCGAACTGCCTGCTGTTCGAGGGCGCGACGCCGGTGTTCGCCGACATCGACCCGCGCACCTGGGACCTCGACCCCGACGCCGCCGAGGCGGCGGTCACCGGGCGGACCCGGGCGCTGCTGCCGGTGCACGTGTTCGGCAGGCCGTGCCCGATGCCGCGCTACCTCGAGATCGCGCAGCGCCACGGGCTCGCCGTGATCGAGGACTCGTGCGAGGCGATCGGCTCGACGATCGACGGCAGGATGGCCGGCAGCTTCGGCATCGCCGGCAACTACGCGTTCTACCCCAACAAGCAGATCACCACCGGCGAGGGGGGCGTCGTGGTCACCGACGACGACGAGCTGGCGCGGCTGGTCCGCTCGCTGCGCAACCAGGGGCGCGGCGAGGGCGGCGGCTGGCTGGCCCACGAGCGCCTCGGCTGGAACTACCGCATCCCGGACATCCTGTGCGCGCTGGGGCTCGTCCAGCTCGAGCGGCTCGAGGAGTTCATCGCGCGCCGCCAGCGCGTGTTCGACCTGTACGGCGAGCACCTGGCCGGGATCGAGGAGATCGTCACGCCCGCACCGCCGGCGCCGGGCCAGCGCGTGTCGTGGTTCGTCTACGTCGTCACGCTGCGCGAGGGCGAGACCCGCGCGCGGCGCGACGCGGTGCTCGAGGCGCTCGGGCGGCGCGGGATCGGCTGCCGCAACTACTTCGTGCCGATCCACCTGCAGCCGTTCTACCGCGAGCGGTTCGGCCTGCGCGACGGGATGTTCCCGGTCACCGAGTCGGTCGCCGCGCGGACGATCGCGCTGCCGTTCTTCAACGCGCTGACCGAGGAACAGGTCGCGCGGGTCGCGCAGGCGCTGCGCGAGGCGCTGGACGAGACGCGCGGCGCGTGACGGCCCGGTCAGGCGTCGCGCAGGAAGGCGGCCGCGTCCTCGGGAGGCGACGGGTTGATGTGCAGCCCGGTGCCCCACTCGAAGCCGGAGTGCGGCGTCAGTCGCGGCAGGACCTCGATGTGCCAGTGGAAGTCCCAGGCCAGCGTCGCCCACCAGCCGGGCCGGCGCCGGCTCGAGTTGGTGTTCGGGGCGTCGAACAGCAGCCAGTTGAACGACACGTCGCCGAGCACGGCGCGCAGGCGCCGGAAGACCTCGAGCATGTGCGCGGCGAGCCGCTCGGTCAGCGCGTCGTCGAGCGTGCTGAACTCGTGCATGTGCCGCCGCGGGTAGAGGGCGATCTCGTACGGGAAGCGTGACGCGTACGGACAGAACGACACGAAGTCGTCGCAGACGTGCACCAGCCGCGAGCCGTCGGCCAGCTCCTGGGCCAGCACGTCGCAGTACAGGCAGCGCTCCTTGAGCATGTAGTGCTGGTGCGCCGCATTGAGCTGTGCGGCCATCCGCAGCGGAGTGACCGGGATGGCCACGATCTGCTGGTGCGGGTGGTGGATCCGCGCCCCGGCGCCGACGCCGTAGTTGCGGGTCAGCAGGATGTGCTTGAAGCGCTCGTCGCCCTTGAGGTCGGCGATCCGCCCGCGGCTGACCGTCAGCGCGGCCGCGAACTGGAGCACCGGCAGCTCGTGCGGCGCGAGGCCGTGATCGGGCGTCTCGATCACCAGCTCGTGGGCGCCGATTCCGCGCATGCGGTCGTAGAGCCCGACGCCGCTGCGGTCGGGCGTGCCCTCGATGGCGAGCACCGGGCGCTTGTTGGGGATCACGCGCACGCGCCAGCCGGGCGTGTCGCGCTCGCCGCCGTCGCGCACCGCGACGATCTCCGGGGGCGTGCCGGCCTCCTGGCCCGGGCAGAACGGGCAGGGCGGCTCGTCGTCCTCGGGGACCGGCCGCGGGAACGAGAACTCGCCGGGGCGCGTCGCCCGCTCGAGCGCGACGACGACCCACCGCCGGGCGATCGGATCGTGCCTGAGTTCGCTCATCGTGCTCGCCTCCGGTGCCGCCGCGGACCGGCGGTCAGGCCAGGCTGTCCCGGATGTCCTCGCGCAGGATGCGCACCGGGGCGTCGACCGGGGTCAGCGCGTCGAGCGTCATGCCGGCCGCTTCGGCCAGCGCGGCGCGCACGTCCTCGGGCAGCCCCTCCGCGTCGCCGGCCAGCCGCCGGCGCACCCGGCGCAGCGCCGCCGGTCCGGCGACGGCGAGCGCCAGGGCGAGGATAGCCTCCAGTTGCCCGGTCCCGGCCCCGCGGGCCGCCACGCTCTCGGCGAGTTCGCGGTCGAGCCGCCTGGCGAGGGCCGGCCGCAGGTCGTCGACGTCCCGCGGTCCGAGTCCGGCGTCGCGGCAGGTCGCCAGGGCGGCCTCCAGGTGCTCGAGGGCCGCGGGGCCGCCCTCCTCCGGCCGGCGGAGCACCGTCGCGAGCAGGGCGCGGGCGCCGCCGCGCAGCGCCTCGCCGAACGGGGGCGGCAGCGGCATGCCGAGCCGGGCGGCCTCGCGGGCGATCCAGGCGTCCCGGGCCACGGTTGCGGCCGAGGGGGCCGGCAGCTCGCGCGCGGCGTGGCGGGCGGCCAGGGCCAGCTCCAGCTCCCGCAGGGGACCCGGCAGGTCGTCGGCCCGCTCGCCGTCCAGCGCGACCCACGGGCGCTCTCCGGGGGCGTCGAGCCCGGCCTCGAACGCCGTGCGGCCCTCGTCGAGGGTCCGCACGTGGAACCACGTCGCCGCGCCGCGGACCGTGGCCCCCGCCGGGGCGGACGCAGGCTCGACGGCCTGCTCCTCGTTGACCGCGAACGCGCCGACGGTCTCGGCGCTCGGTCCTCCCGGCAGGGTCCCGTCGAGCGCCTGCCCGAGCCGCCGCAGCGCGACCAGGCCGACCGCCTCCGGTCCGCGCCATGCGTCCCCGGCGAGCGCCCGGCGGAGCAGCGTCGCCCCGGTGACCGCGCCGTCGCGGTTCGAGACGGCCTCGTCGAGCAGGGCGGCCAGGTCGTGCTCGAGGTCGAGCCCGAACACGGACCCGGCGAGGTCCGCGGCGCGCGCCATGTGGCGGATCACCTGCCGCGCCTCGATCCCGGCGATGTCGTCGAAGAACCACCCGCACGACGTCGCCGCCGCGAGGGTCTGGCGCACCAGCTCGATCAGCCGCACCGCCCGGGCGCGCTCCGCGGGAGGGGCGGCCGGCGCGCCGTGACGCGCGAGCAGCTCGTCGAGCCGTCCGAGCGGCGCGAGTTCGCCCTGGAGTTCGCCGGCCTGCTCGAGCGCCGCCCAGGGGTCGTCGAACAGCTCGTCGCCGCGGCGCTCGATCGCGCTGAACACGCGGTCGCGGAGCTGCCGGGCCGCGTGACGCAGCGGAGCGCGCCACGCCCAGCTCCAGCCCTCGGGCCGCGCTGCCGCGGCGCAGCCGCAGTCGCGCTCCCAGCGCCCGACGCCGTGAGGGCACGACCACGACGACGGTTCGACGATCCGCGCCTCCCAGGTCGGCGGCGCGGCGCGCAGCACCTCGCCGAGATGCGTCACACGCGCGACGCCCGTCAGGTGCGCGCGGATCAGCGCCTCGGCAAGCGCGTGCTGGGCGCCCTTCTGGTGGTGGCCGAACGTCTCGCCGTCCGCGGCGACGAGCACGAACCCGCCGTCCTCGGCGGTCGCGGCGAGCGCCTCCGCGGTCGCGTCGAGCAGGGTCTGGCCGGAGGCGAGCAGCGAGCCGAAGGCGATCCCGCGCGAGAGTCCGGGGTGGAACGCGAACAGGACGAACTCGCGGCCCGACGGCAGCCGCACGCGGTAGGCGCGGTCGGTCGGCAGGCTGGTCGCGTCGACCCGGTGCCACGCGCCGTCGGGCGGCCGGATCGCGGCGATCTGCTCGGGGGCGACGATCGCGTAGCGCAGGCCGGCGGCGGCGGCGTCCTCGAGCGTCGGCGTGTCGATCGCCGTCTCCGGCAGCCACACGCCCTCCGGGTCGCGGCCGAAGCGGCGGCGGTAGTCGGCACGGCCCCAGGCGAGCTGCAGGCGCCGCTCGCGCGGGTCGCACAGCGGCATGATCGGGTGGCCCCACGGCTGCATCAGCGCGGGCGGCGCGCCCGAGCGCTCGAGCGCCGCGTCGAACCCGGCACGCGCGTCGGCGAGCACGCCCGGCCGGTGGCGCGCGAGCCACGCCGCGAGCGTCGGGCCGACGTTGAACGAGAGCCGCGCGAACAGGTTGACCAGCGCGATCGCGCGCCCCGCGTCGTCGAGCACCGCCGCGCCGCCGAGTTCCTCGTAGCACTCGTCCGAGACGCGCTCGTTCCAGTCGTGGAACGGCGCCGCGCTGGGCTGGCGCTCGATCAGCTCGGACCACGGGTTCTCCCGCGGCGGCTGGTAGAGGTGGGTGTGGACGACGAGAAAGCGCATCAGCGCGAGCGTCGCGCCGCTCTCGCCGGTGCGTCGGCCGCGTCGCCCGCGTCCGCACGACCGGTGGCGCCGCTCCAGACCTCCGCCGGGGGCGCGATCACTCCGGTCGCCGCGGTCCGCCGGGCGCGCAGCCGGGCGAGACGGCGCCGGCGGCGGATCGCATACGCGGCGATCACGCCGCCGAGGGCGAGCACGAACAGCACCGCCGCGAGCAGCCCGACCTCGCCGATCACGCGGGTCAACTGCGCCAGGCTCCACGAGGAGTGATAGCCGACGAGGACGAGTGTCGGGACGAGCACCAGCACCGAGCCGAGATCGAAGGCGAGAAAGCGGCGCCACGGCATGCGCATCGCGCCCGCGGTGAACAGGAACGGCGTCTTGACGCCGGGAAGCATGCGCGCGATGAACAGCGTCCACGGGCCGTGGTCGACGTAGAGCCGGCGGGCGCGGCGGAAGCCGCGGCCGCGGACGACGCGGGCGATCCGCGGATGCCCTTCGAGGTGGAAGCCGATGCGGCGGCCGGTGGCGAACACGGCGAGGTCGCCGACGAAGCAGGTCACGATGCCGACCGCGATCGCGATGCGGAGGTCGATCACGCCGAGCGCGGCGAGCACGCCGGCGGTCAGCAGCGGGACCTCCTCGGGGATCGGGATCCCGACCGTCCCGGCCAGCACGCCGAGCACCAGGCCGAGATACGCGTGCCCCGCCGGAGAGAGCGGGAGCCAGGAAAGAACCAGCGGCACGGACAAGCCTCTTCGCGATGCCCCGGGGGCCCGCGCACGATACGCCCGGCCCTGGCGGCGGTCAATCCGCGGCGTGGGGCGGCCGGGTGGGCATCCCGCGTATCGAGGATAATTCCCGGCCGTCTGTTGGGCGAGGGGTCCTGGTCCGCAAGCTTCCGGACAGGTCCGGAGAATGACGCGATGACCGTGCTGGTGACCGGCGGAGCGGGATACATCGGGGCGTTCGTGGTGCGCGCGCTGCGCGAGGCCGGCCACCGGCCGGTCGTCGTGGACGACCTGAGCACCGGGCACGCGAGCGCCGTACCGGACGGGGTGCGCTTCGGGCGTGTCGCCTGCGGCGAGACCGAGGCGGTCGCGCGGCTGATGCGCGAGGAGCGGGTGGACGGGGTCGTGCACCTGGCCGCGCTGAGCCTGGTCGGCGAGTCGGTGCGGGACCCCGGGCGCTACTGGGCGCGCAACGTCGGCCAGGCCGCCGGCCTGCTCGATGCGTGCCGCATCGCGGGCGTCCGCCGGTTCGTGCTCTCGTCGACCGCGGCGGTCTACGGCGAGCCGGAGCGGGTGCCGATCGACGAGGACCATCCGACGCGGCCGACGAATCCCTACGGCGCGACCAAGCGGGCGATCGAGCAGATGCTCGGCCATTTCCGGGACGCGGCCGGGATCGGCTGGGTCTCGCTGCGGTACTTCAACGCGGCGGGCGCGGCGCCGGACGGCTCGCTCGGCGAGGCGCACGATCCCGAGACGCACCTCGTGCCGATCGCGGTGCGGGCGGCGCTGCGCGGCGAGCCGCGGCTGACCGTGTTCGGGGACGACTATCCGACGCCGGACGGGACCTGCCTGCGCGACTACGTGCACGTGATCGACCTGGCCGACGCGCACGTGCGCGCGCTCGACTGGCTGGCCGCGCATCCGGGCGAGGGCCTCGTGTGCAACCTCGGCGGCGGGCGCGGCACCTCGGTGCTCGAGGTGATCGACGCGGTCGGGCGGATCACCGGGCGGCCGGTCCCGCACGAGATCGGCCCGCGCCGTGCCGGGGACCCGTCGGTGCTGGTCGCGTCGGTCGAGCGGGCGCGCGAGCAGCTCGGCTGGACGCCGGCGCGCTCGTCGATCGACGAGATCGTCAGCGATGCCGTCCGCTGGCACGCTCGTTCCTGAACGTCCCGCCGCGGCCGTCACGGCCGAGCACGAACGTCAGCCCGTCGGGCGCGCGGCCCGTCACGGCCATCAGCTCGCCGTGTTCGCCGCGCTGGTGATGGAACCGGCAGAGCGTGACCAGGTTGTCGTCGTCGTCGGATCCCCCGCGCGATCGCCAGACGACGTGGTGCGATTCGAGGTTGCGACGCGCGGTGCAGCCGGGGGCCTGGCATCGCCAGCCGTCGCGGGCGTAAATGCGGTCCTCGTGGCGGCGCACGCCACGGTCCCATTCGGAAGCGTACGACCAGAGGGCCGAAAACAGCCTCCAATCGCGTGATTCCGGGCCGTCGATTTCGGAAAACATCCGCGACGAGATCTCGGGCCGGCGGGCGGCGACCAGGGCGAGGAACTCCCGGTCCGGCTCGAGCTGCTCGAGGGTCGCGACGAACTGCCGGGCCACGGTCTCGGGCAGGGCGAGCGTGAGCGAGGCGTCGGCGCGAGGATCGTCGACGACGGCGCAAGCCGCCTCGAGCAGCCGGGCCTTCGTGCGGCCGTAGGCGCGCGCCTGGGCGCGGCGCCATGCGCGGTCGTCGCAGGCGGCTGGCCGGCGGTGCGGGGAAGGGACCGCGGGGACGGCGGCCGGCGCGGTGTCGTCTCGCATCCACCGGCGCCTGCGCAGCATGCGGGCCTCGTCGGCCAGCCGCTTGCAGGTCATCCGCTCGGCCTCCACGGCCCAGAGGCGCTCGCGTTCGGGGTCGAGGTCGCCGTCGCCGAGTCCGCGCAGCAGGGTGAGCATCTTCTGGGTCGAGACGAAGCCGAACTGCCACGCGTCGCGCAGGGCGGGGCGATCGCGGGTGGCGCGGGCAACGAAGGCCAGCTCGCGGGCGGTCGAGGCGGACATGCCCAGCCGGCGCTCGGCATAGTCGTCCAGGGAACGGAACCCGTGCAGCGCGAAGCCGCGGCCGCGGCCGAGGGCGGCCAGCGCCTCGCCGAGCAGGCGCTCGCCGCGCTGTTCGATCTCGAGCAGGGCGAGCAGTTCCTCGCCTGCGGCCTCCGGCCCGCTGCGGCCGGCGAGACGGATCAGCCGCGCGGCGTCAGTGACGACCGTCCGGAGGCACCGCAGATCGAGCCACGCGTCGAGCGGGTCTCCGGCGTCGAGCCCCTGCTCGACCGACAAGGAGGGCTTGGGGGCGCGGCGCGCGGCGGCGTGCCGGTGGGCGCGGCCGAATGGCGCCGCATCGACGGGCCGCTCGAGGTCCGGCGGGGCCGGACCGGCCTGCGCCTCGGCGACGAGCGCCTCGACGAAGGACGTGACCGAGGCGTCGGATCCGCAGACGGCGCGGTGGAGATCGAGCGTCTCCTCGAACGCGGCGCGCAGCGGGCCGGGCATCGTCAGGCGGAGGCGCACGCGCGGTTCGTTGTCGTCCGGGCGCGGCCGGTCCGCGGCGGGCGCCGCGGGAGCGTGGTCCCGCGGCGGGCATGGCGCCTCGTCTCCCGTGGCGAGTGCGGCGCGGACGTCCTCGCGCAGCCGCCGCAGCGTCACGGTGCGGGCGTGGGCGATCCACGCCTCGAGCGTGCCGTCGTCGACGACGCGTGAGAGCTGGTAGGCGGCTTCCTGGCCGAGAGGCGGCCCGCCGTCGTCTCCGGTGATGGCGCGAGCGAGTCGCGGCCAGGCGTCGATGGCGCGGCCGATGCGGGCGATGCGCCGCAGCCAGCGACCGGAACGGCCGAGCACCTCGCGCGAGAAGTCCTCCGCGCGGGCGTAGCCGAAGTCCTGCCAGCCGAAGGCGTCGGCGAAGGCATGGGCCGCGCGGGCGGTGGGCGGGAGCAGCCGGTCGAGCAGACCGCGCAGCAGCACCGCGGCGCAATCCAGCTCGCCGAGGGTCAGCTCGTCGGGCGAGACCGGCTCGGGGCGGTGAGGGAAAGACGCGACCTGAAGCGTGGACATGATGCCGTGCACTCCCCCGATCGAACCGGAGGAATTATAGCACGGCCATCATCTCCCGCAGAACCCTGAGCGAAGAAAAAGCGTTCGATTTCCCGCGCGCGGGACGCGCGCTCCCGGCGCGAGGAGCGATCAGTGCGCCCCGCGCGCGGTCAGCACGACGGGGATCGTCTTGACGAGGATCTTCAGGTCGAGCAGCAGCGACCAGTTGTCGATGTACTCCATGTCGAGCTTCATCCAGGTGTCGAAGTCGACGTCGTTGCGGCCGCTGACCTGCCACAGGCAGGTCAGGCCGGGCTTCATCGACAGCCGGCGGCGCTGCCAGCGCTCGTAGCCCTCGACCTCGTGGGGGATCGGCGGGCGGGGGCCGACGAGGCTCATCTCGCCGACGAACACGTTCCACAGCTGCGGCAGCTCGTCGATCGAGAACTTGCGGATGAAGCGGCCGACGGGGGTCACGCGCGGGTCGTGCTTCATCTTGAACACCGGGCCGGTCATCTCGTTGCGGTCGCGCAGCTCGGCCAGGCGCTTGTCGGCGTCGACGTACATCGAGCGGAACTTGAGCATCCGGAACCGGCGCCCGTTGAGGCCGACGCGCTCCTGGCGGTAGAGCACCGGGCCGGGGGAGGTCAGCCTGACGGCGAGCGCGGTCAGCGCGAACACCGGCGCGAGCACGATCATCCCGAGCCCCGAGCCGATCACGTCGATCGCCCGCTTGGCCGCCAGGGCCAGCGGGTCGGCCGGCGTCGAGCGCAGCGAGAGGATCGGGATCCCCTGGAACTCGCCGATGAACGTGCGCGAGAGCAGCACGCCGACCGCGTCGCCGCGCATGTGGACCGTCTTGCCGACCTCCTCGAGCTTCCAGATCAGCTTCTCGTGGCGGGAGGTCTCCTCGAGGCTGGTCGCGAAGATCACCGCGTCGACGACCTCGCGGTCGACGAGCGCCGGCAGCTCGTCGATGGTGCCGACGGTCGGCACCGTCGGGTCTCGGTGGCGCTCGTCGGGCATGTCGACGAGCCCGAGCACGCGGTAGCCGAGATGCGGCCGGCTGGCCAGCGTGTCGCGGATCTCCCGCGCTGCCGGACCCGTGCCGACGATCAGCGCGTTCTGGAGACCCACGCCGCGGCGGAGGCGGCGGGCCAGGATCGCGCGGACCGCCACGCGCGCCGTGAAGAAGCCGGCCGCCGAGAGCAGCAGGTAGAGCGCGACGATCGCACGCGAGAACGTGTGGTCGCGCAGGACGTAGGCGAACGCCATCACCCCGACCGCCGACAGCGCCAGCGCGCGGACGATCGCCCACGCGGAGGCCATCAGCGACCGGAACCGCGAGTAGTCGTAGGCGCCGCTGACGTACAGCGCGAGCAGCATGATCGGCAGCGTGGCGATCAGCAGGACGGCGTAGCTCGGCCAGAGCGACGGGGCGCCGCGCCAGACCTCCGAGATGCGGACCAGCACGTGGACGCGGATCAGGTAGGCGGCGAACAGCGCGGCACCCGCGATCAGCGCGTCGGCGGCGCCGAGCACGGGGGCCCAGGAGTGGCGCTGAGGTTGGAACACCGGGCCGCCTCTCTCCGCCCGGGAGTCCACGGTTCCACGCGGCTCGGGCCGCGCCGCGGTGCCGGGGATCCCGCTCGCCGTAAGGTACGGCTGCCGCAGGAACTTGCAAGACTAGCCGAAACGGTCCGGCAGGGGAATGGCCCTCGCCGAGGCGGCGCCGGCCGCGGCCGGCCGGAAGGCCGCGCCGGCTTTGACAGCGGACGGGCCCGCCCGTACCTTCCGCGCGTGGTCGAAGGCGAGGCCGGCACCGTGCCCCTGTTCGGCGTCCCCGTGCGGGCGGAGCGTCTCGACGACGCCGTCGCGTCGATCGACGCCGTCATCCGTGCCCGCCGACCGACGATCCACGTCGTGCTCAATGCGGGGAAGGTCTCGAAGGTCGCCTCGGACGAAGGGTTCCGCGAGCTGATGAACCGGTTCGACATGGTTCACGCGGACGGGGCCTCGGTCGTGCTCGCCAGCCGCCTGCTCGGCCGGCCGCTGCCGGAGCGCGTCGCGGGGATCGACCTGATGCTGGCGCTGGTCGAGCTCGCCGAGCGGCGGGGCTACCGGCCGTACTTCCTCGGCGCACGCCGCGAGGTCGTCGAGCGCTGTGTTGCCGCGCTGCGGCAGAAGCACCCGCGGCTCGAGGTCGCCGGACTGCGTGACGGCTACTGGGACGAGAGCGATCCGGAATCCGTCCGGGCCGTCGTCGACGCCGTCCGGGCCGCGGCCCCGGACCTGCTGTTCGTCGCCGTGCCGACGCCGAAGAAGGAGCGGTTCCTGGCCGAGCACAAGCAGGCGCTGGGCGTGCCGTTCATGATGGGCGTCGGCGGCGCGTTCGACGTCGTCGCGGGCATCGTGCGCCGGGCACCCCTGGCCTGGCAGCGGCTCGGCATGGAATGGGCCTACCGCCTGATCCAGGAGCCGCGCCGGATGTGGAAGCGCTACCTGGTGACGAACACGCACTTCGCGTGGTTGCTGGGCAGGGAGATGGTCCGGACATGGATCCTGCGCAATCCGAGTCCCGGGCTCCGCTCGGTGGGGCGGTGAGGGTGCACCGGACCCGATGAAAGACGCCATGACAGGCAGCCCGAGGGATAGAGCGAGTATGCGCAAAGTTGAGCGTGCCGGAACAAACGGGGCAGTTCCGCCGGCGTGCCCGCCAAGCAGAGGATCATCAGTCAACCTGGAAGCGACTTGGTCTCACGTCGCCGGGGCATCACCAGTGAGCCTGTGTCGGAGCGCTCCGTCGGGTCCACACGCCAGGCCCCCAAGTCGGGCTCACCGCCCGGCTGACTGTCAGCTTTAGCGGCGCGGCCATAGAAGCTGCGGAAGGCCGAGACCGAAGATCGTGTGTGGAATATCAGGAGTCGCGTGGGGTGGCCTCTCGAGAGATGCCCGCTGCCATGCTGTCCAAGAGATGATCTCATGTCTGCGTCACCGCGGCCCGGATGACAGCGGCCTATGGCAGCAGGACGGCATTGCCTTTGGACATACTCGTCTTGCGATCATCGATCTCGATGGTGGAAAGCAGCCCATGCATTCGGAGACCGCCAGGGCCTGTGTGACATATAACGGAGAAATCTATAACCACCGAGAACTGCGGCGGAGCCTTGAGGGTTTGGGGTACAGATTCGCGACCGATCACTCTGACACAGAAGTCCTTCTCCATGGCTACCGTGCTTGGGGCGATTCGCTGTTCTCGAAGCTCGATGGAATGTATGCGCTGGCACTCTATGACTGTGACTCCAGTGAATTATTGCTGGTTCGCGACCACATTGGGATCAAGCCGCTCTATTACTGGTATGGGGCCGATGGACTACTCTGTTTCGCCAGTGAGTTGAAGGCTCTTCGGGAAGCAAGAGTCTTTCCGTGGGACTTGAACCCAGAGAACCTTCGGTCCTACTTCTGCTGGCGGGCAGTACCGGGTGAAGGCACGCTTATCAGCGGCGTCAAGAAGGTGCCACCCGGTGCCATTCTCAGATTCAAGAACGAGAGCACGAGCCCTCAATGCAGCTACTATTGGGTACCCCGGAGGACCGACGAAAAACACAACCTCGTCGACCTTGAAGATACTCTGCGTGCGGAGGTGCGGTCGCACATGGAGTCTGATGTCCCAGTTGCGGTGTTCCTGTCTGGAGGAGTGGACTCGAGCATTGTTGCGGCACTAGCTGCTCCGTTGGGGCTTGCTGCGGCCTATACGATTGGGACAGACGGGAAGCGCGACGAGAGTTCGTACGCCAGAGCAGTGGCAGATCGGCTGGGGCTACGCCACAAGATCATCAAGGTGGATGGCGTGAGGTTCGAGAGACAGTTGGAGGAGTGGTTTCGTGTGAACGACGATCCTGTCGCCGATCCATCAGCCGTTGCTCTCATGATCCTCGCGCGGTCATTGCGGGAGGACGGGATAAAGGTCGTGCTTGCGGGCGAAGGTGCGGACGAGTTGTTCGGCGGTTATGGTGCGTATGTGCGGTACATGCTCGCAGTTCGGCTGAGAGCGGTTCTCAAGTGGATGCCAAAGGTTACGGGATGGATCGATCCCCGGCTGCCGGATTTGATGGCCTCGGATGGGCCAGTCTTTGGAGGCGCCGGTCAGCCTATTACGTGCAGAGTCCTGGATCAGATTCTGGTACACGCAGAGCGCGCATCCGCAAGTAGACCGCCATGGCCCGTGCCTACCGATGGCTCGCTAAGGGACGCGATGCTTACCGATCAGCGGAATCGACTGCCGTCCGACTTGCTCGCGAGGACGGATCGCGCGTCGATGGCTTCTTCGGTAGAGGTGCGAGTGCCATTCCTGGCAAGACGTGTGATGGAGTATGCGAATGGCATGGATGAAGAATACTGTGTGCAGCCTTGGAGACCGGAGACAAAGGTGGCGTTGAAGCGACTTGCTGCTCAGTATGTTGGCAAGGATGTGGTCTATAGAAGGAAAGTGGGATTCGATCTTCCTCTCGAGAAGTGGCTGAAGGGCTGCTTGCGGGCTCAGTGTGAGCAGCTGTTGCACGAGCGGGTAGTACCGTGGTTGAACTACGACGGGCTGGAACAATTGTACGCTCGCCCGCGGAGTATTGGGCGGTTGTGGGGGCCGGCTGTATGGTCGTGGTTCTGCTTGGAGCAGTGGGTGAGGCGATGGGGGGGGCGCGGTGCGTAATTTGAGACGACGGTGCAAGGCGGCGATCTGGCAGCATCTTGTGAAGCCGACGACCGTGTCCTGAGGGTACGGGGCAGGCGCGGCTAGGCGAGAGGCGTTTACGCCTGGCGAGTATGCAAGCGAGGGAGCCGGAGAATGGCTTACGGATCGCCCGTGCTGCGACAGATATACGACCGGCTTCCCGGCTGGGGGCGGTCGCTGATGACCACGGCGTACGCCGTCAGGACGTACGGTTCGCGGTTCGGCGCCGGGTACGAGCGGTGGTCGAAGATTCTCGAGAAGACGCAGTTCGAGTCGACCGAGGCGCTGCGGGCTCGGTCACTGCAAGAGGCACTGGAGTTGGCGCACCGCGCGCGAAGCGAGAGTGCGTTCTTCGCCGAGAGACTGCCCGAGGGTGATTTCTCCTGGGAAGAGGTCCCCATCCTGACCAAGCAGGATGTCCGCGAGCATATGCAGCAGATGCATGCGGCGGACCGTTCGGCGTTCGGCCGGACGGTGGTGCGCAGGACCTCCGGCACGACGGGAACGCCCCTCGAGCTGCTCCAGACGGTCGAGGCGGTCCAGCGCGAGAACGCGTTCGCGTGGCAGCACCGGAGCTGGCACGGCTGCCCGCGCGGATGCAGGACGGCGACGCTTGCGGGGCATCCGGTCGTGCCGACGAGCCAGGATCGCCCGCCGTACTGGGTCCACAACCGGTACGAGAATCAGCTGATCTTCTCCTCGTATCACATGTCCCCCGAGGCAATGCCGCATTACGCCCGGGCGCTGGAGCGCTTCACACCTGACCTGATACACGGATACCCGTCCTCGATCGCGCTCGTGGCCCAGGCCGTGCTGGATGAAGGTCTTGCGATACGGCCCAAGGCCGTGATCACCGCGAGCGAGACGCTGCTTTCCCATCAGCGCCGGCTGATCCGCGATGCGTTCGGGGTCGAGCCGGCCATCTGGTACGGAAACACGGAACTCGCCGGCAACATCGTCGAGTGCCCCGAAGGCCGGCTGCACGTCCGCGAAGAGCACAGCCTGACGGAGTTCCTCGACGAACACGGCCGACCAGCCGCCCCGGGCAGCGAGGCGCGCCTCGTGGCGACTGCCTTGGGAAACCCCGCGATGTTCCTGCTCCGCTACGATACCGGGGACGTCGTCGTCCCGAGCGCCGAAGAGCGCTGCCCGTGCGGTCGTGCCGGACGACTGGTGGAGCAGGTCGTCGGCAGGGTCGAGGACTACATCATCGACGGAGCGGGGCGGCGGATCGGGAGGCTGGATCACTTATTCAAGGACGTTCGCGATGTAAGAGAAGCGCAGATCGTTCAGGAGACGCCGGGTCGTATCGTTGTGCGCCTGATCTGCGACCGCTCGGCATTCGGGGCGGCGCGCCAGGCCGTCTTGCGAGAAGTGAGGATGCGCCTTAGTCCGGCCACGATCGTCGAGATCGAGCGTGCGTCACGACTGGATCGAGGGCCGAGTGGAAAGGCAGCATTTGTCCGTCAGATGAGCGCTGCACGGTGATTCGGACCGAGATGCACGAGGTGTCCGACAAAGGCGCGCACTCGGCCGAGGCCACGAGCTTCTCTGGCTCGGGCCTGCTTCGAAACACGATTCTGATCGCGCTCATCGCAATCGCCACCAAGGGGCTTGGTTTCGTTCGCGATATCGTTATCTCCCGTACTTACGGCGCCAGTCGCGCGACGGATCTTTTCTTCTTCGGGTTCAACATCTGGATCGCTCTCGCTTTCGCATTCGCGCTCTCCCTGAACCAGGTGCTGTTGCCAGCACTGGCGGCGGACGGATATCCAGCGGAACGGCGGGGTGCGCGGCTATTCTCTGCAGTGCTCTGTATGGCGGCTGCGGCATCGACGCTATTGGCGGTAACGTTCGGCCTTCTCGGCTTCGGAACTGGCCCCCTGATTGCCTCGCACACCCCGCCGGAACTCCAGCAACTGGCCCGATCGATCATCCGTCTGCTGAGCCTCGGGCTGCCGGCGGTGGTCGTCGCGGCGGTGTTTGGAACCGCCATGCGGCTCAGGGGCCGATTCGGCGCTGCAGAGCTCGTTCCTCCGTTTGTGAACGTAGGAACACTGATGGGCATTCTGATCGCTGGATCGACGGGGATCGTCACGGCTGCAGCAGGATTGCTTGCGGGTGCCGTGTCCGGTGCGCTTGCGCTCGCCAGCCTGTTCCTGCTCCACCAGGGCGCGTTGAGTGTCCCCCGTCCCCGCGACCTTGCTGCAGCCACTAGACTCTTGACCCTGGCGGCAGTCCTGTGCTTTGTCGGCCACAGCGGAGGATACGCCAACACCCTGCTCGAAAGTGTGTTCGCGATCCAGCTTCCGGAAGGACAGCTGACCTATCTCGCATATGCACGGCGTCTGCTGATGCTGCTTGTTCAACTGGTCGTCCCGGCGGCCATGGTTACAGGACTCGCGGGGATGAGTGTTCGTCTGAGCGACGGCGATCGAGTGGGAGCACACAGATTGGCAACGGAGTCTGTCCGCGTCTTGTTGTTTATTCTTTTCCTCCCGACGATCATCCTCTCATGCACATCATTTGACGTGGTGCGCCTGGTGTACGGAGATGCCCGCATTTCTGCGAGCGGCGCGTCGATGGTGGCAGGGCTCATTTCGGCGATGTCGATTCTTCCGATGACTTCCATCGTGAAGAACGCTGCGGCGCAGATACTGTTCAGTGACCGCCGGCCGGCCTTTGTGGTGGCGAGCGGCCTGGCAGCCGTAGTTGTGTTCGTGGGAGTCGTGAGCGCGTCGCGCGAAACAATCGGCCTGACGGGGCTCGTCCTTGCCATCCTCGGCAGCGATCTTGTTGCGACCGGAGTGCTCATAGTATGCGCATGGAGGATCTCGGGATACGGCTGGGGCTGGTTGCAGGGATTCGCGATGCGCGCGGTCCCGGTCGGTGGTGCGACTGCAGTGGGGCTCCTTCTGCTGACCCATCTGTGGCCGCCGGAGGCGGCGGCTTGGTACGAGCGGATGGCTAGGCTCACCGTGGCCACGGGTCTTGGTGCGGTGTTGTTCGTGGCATCCGCCGTCGTCGTGAGGGCGCCGGAGTTGCAGAAAGTGTTGGAGATGGGAGCGCGGATGATGGGTAGAGGGAGTGCAAGTAAAGGACGCCGTGGCCAGGAATCGCGCGATGGTTGAACTCATGCCAAGAAGGGTGATGGTGGTAGGAAGCGTTCCGCCGCCGGTTCATGGCTCAAGCGTTATGGCGGAGCGACTTCTGGACGCGCTCGAAATGCTCGGTGTCGAGAGCATTCTGGTTGACAAGAAGCTTTCATTTAGCATCGATGAGATTGGTGGCGGCTCCATCAGAAAGGCCGGACGCGCTGCACGATTCGTCAATCGGGTCGGGAAGGCGGTGCCGGACGGAAGCCCGCTCTGTATCTATTTTCTCACCTGTGCGCCCGGGTCGTTCCTGGTCGATTGTCTGGCGCTGTACCGCCTTAGGCGGAGGCGCGCACGGATTGTTCCCTATCTTCACGGTATCGGATTTCAGACGCTGGCAGCAAAGGGGAGACTGTGGCGTTGGATGGTTGCATGGAGCTTCGGAGTAGCGGAGAGAGTCGTCATTCTTGGCAGGAGCGCCTATCAGGATGTGCGACCATGGGTTGACGAGTCGAGTGTATTTGTAGTCCCCAACGCGGTTCCGCCACCTCCTCCGGGGGCTTTGAGGGGCCGAACGCGGCACGGTTCGAGCGACGACGAAACACGCCGCACGCGCTTCCTGTATTTTGCGACACTCGACCCCGAGAAGGGTGCGAGAGAGTTTCTGCTCGCCGCGAGACACTGTCGCCACGCAGGCCTGGACGCGGACTTCATCGTGGCGGGGCAGTCGGTTGACGAGGCCTATACGGAAGATCTCCGCAGTCTCGCGCAGTCTCCGGAACTCGCGGGACGAGTGCGGATGACTGGGGGCGTCTTTGGCGAGGCCAAGGCTGCGCTATTCCGTGAAGCGGACGTGTTCGTCTTTCCGACCCGATATCGGCATGAGAACTTCCCGTTAGTAAATCTGGAGGCTATGTCGTTCGGCCTCCCGGTAATCTCCACCAGGAGGGGTTGCATTCCGGAACAGGTTCCGCATGGCAAAGCCGGGCTGATCGCAGACTCGAATGCGCCCGACGCACTAGCCGACCTGATGCTTGCGGTCGCGCGATCCGCTAAGCTGCGCGCACGTTTGAGCCGAGGAGCGAAGGAACTGTATGAGGCGGAGTATACGCCGGAGGCCTTCGCTGAGCGGTGGCGAGAGGTGCTCCATGAGTGCTACAACGCGGGATAGCACGGCAACGGAACGGCGGCTTCGGGTGCGGGTCGTTCAGCGTGTTCTTCCAGAATATCGCGTCCCTATTTTCAGGCGGCTGGCGCAGGAGTACGACGATTTCCGAGTCCTATACGGGAAGCCGTACCGCGGGGATAGCGTGAGAAACGCCGAGGTCACGAAGTACTCGTGGGCGGCACCTCTACGGACGTGGTATGCCCCTGGCGCGTCCGCTCCGTACTATTGTGCGGTCAAGGACGACTCGGTTCGGGGGGCTGTGGTTGTCGTCAACGCCGAGGTTGGAAACCTGACTTGGCCGTGGTTGCTTTGGTCGCGGACGCGTCAGAAGGCAGCCGTGGTGGCGTGGAGCTTCGGATATGAACCAAGCCGCGGCTTCGATCCGAAGCACCGCTGGAAGGACCGCCTCCGGGCATGGTTGTACCAGCGCTCGGATGCGGTGCTCCTGTATTGGGATCGAGCGCGCCAGCTTCTCGTCGAGCGAGGAGGGCTTGCCGAGAGAAAGCTGTTCGTCGCCCCGAACACGCTTGACACCGACCAGCAAGCCAAGATCCGCATGGGCTTGGAACAGGGGGGGCGGGAGCGTGCTCGGCAACGGTTGGGGGTGGATGTCGGGCCGGTTTTCAGCTACGTCGGGCGGCTCGTCGATGACAAGGAGGTGGACCGACTCCTTGCGGCGTGGAGCCTGCTTGAAGGTTCTCCGGGTTGGAACGGGAACCTACTGATTGTAGGAGATGGTCCAAACTACGAGGAGCTTCGGGCCATGGCCGCACGGAAGTCTCTGGGGCGAGTGCGCTTTCTTGGTGAACTCCGCGACCCTGCGCGGGTCGGCGAGGTGCTTTTCGCATCGGACGCCGTGGTGATTCCCGGGCGACTCGGCCTTGCCGTTGTCCATGCTTTCTGCTTCGGAACGCCCGTGATCTCGACACGGCGCGGTGAACTGTTTCACGGTGAAGGGATCGGCTATCTGCAGGATGAAGCGAACGGCCTCTTGGTGGAGGCGGGCAACATTGACGCGCTCGCTGGTGCCATGCAAAGGGTGGCAGGAGATGCGGAGCTCCTTCGGCAACTGCGCCAAGGTGCCGAGCGTACGCTGCGTGAACAAGCGAGTCTCGATGTAATGATTCGGGGAATCAAGGCGGCCATTCAGCACGCGGCCGATGCGCGCGAGCGGAGAGCGGAGAGATGAGATCAACTGACGGTGCGTCTGCCTGGGTGACGCTGCTCGGCGCCGTTGCTCTCGCGGCGGGCGCATTTGCGTGGGCTACCGCACGGGCGCCGGCGTTGGGCACACTTGCACTTGTCGGGCTTGCAGCTTGTGTCGGTGGTGTGATCCTCTTACGTCTTGCCGGCAGCAATGTGCTGAATCTGATGGCATGCCTTGGGGTCGCTATCGTTGACATTAGCATAATCGGAAGCTTTACAGCTGGGGTGCGGATCGACATCGAGCTAGCGGTCAAGGTTGGTATTGTTGGCGGGGGGGCGGTGCTTGCGCTGGTGGCCTGGCGCCGGGGGGCGATAGTAGGGAGCGAGCTAATCGTTCTGGCGTATGGGGCTATTTGTCTGGCCTCGGCGTTCTATTCCGAGGTGGTCAGCTTCAGCCTCGGAGCTGCGGGAGTCGTGGTCTGTCAACTTCTGCTCGCTATCGGCCTGAGCAGAACCTATCGCGACTCGGACGATCTACTTCGGACCACCGGATGGCTTGTAGCGGCTTTTTCGGCAAAGTTGGTGTTTTCCTGGATTCTCCTTGCAGTCGCGCCAGGATTCGTTCTGGCGTCGCAGAATCCTTTTGCCGAGGCGGGATGGCTGGGGATGCCTCGGTTCGGCGGCGTAGCGGGGCCGAATACGATGGCGCTCAACTTGGCACTACTGGTTGCGATGGCAGTGGCCATGCTTTCGAAATGGGATGGAACGAGGCGGGGGCGAATTGTTTTGGGAGGACTGGGAAGCTGGGCTGCGGGGACGCTTCTGCTGACGCAATCGCGAACATCCGTCGCCGCCGTGATGGCTGCAGTGGGTGGAATTCTGTACAACAGGCGTCGGCGAGTTGCCTTGGTCGCGCTTGGTCTTGGAGTGGTGGTCTTGGGCTTTGCTATCCCATGGGAGTCGGTCGACGTACTGAGTGCAGTGAGCCGGACAGGACGCAGGGGCGAGGCGATTTCGATGGCTGGTCGCACGGCAATCTGGGAGGCCGTGATACCTGAAGTTGCACGGAGCCCGGTGCTCGGAAGGGGCTATGGCAGCGGGCGTGAGATCATCGGCAACCTCCATGTTCGCGGCGCAACTAGGTCCTTCTACTCTGCCCACAACATGGTATTGGAATCGATGCTAAATGTCGGTGCGGCGGGCACGCTTCTGCTCCTTGTGGTTGTGGGCGGGGGGGGCGTGCGAGCTTTTCGTCTCGTGGCTCGGGCGCGGCAGCTGGGGGACAGCGGCGCGGAGCGATCCGGTCTGGTTCTTCTTGGTGTCGGTGTAGTGATTCTTGTCAACGGAATCACGGAGTCGGGGCCTGCGGGTGTTCTGACTGTGCCGACGATGCTCAGTGCATGGGTCTTCTGCAGTGCCGGTAGGATGCTGGCGCTTCTGGAGGTCGCGGCACGCGAAGGTGGACGTGCACGTGCAGGGGAGATGAAAAGGGCCGCGGGAATCGTGGGAGATATGGCGGGATGACATGCGTCGATGATGATGCGCGGTTCCGCGAGCGCTTCCTGTCCGGGGCGGAACTGTACGGCGATGAACTGCCGGCCGAGGCGGTAGCCGAGTGGGTCATTGGCGAGCGGGAAGCATACTCTGCGTTGGTCGAGGAGCAAGAGAGTGAGTACCGCTACGCGTATCATGGGTTGAACTGGTGGCATGGCTGGCGCCGGCTCAAAGGGCGACAGTGGCGATCCGTGCTCGGTTTTGGAAGCGCTCTGGGTGAGGAGTTGGCGCCGATCGCGGAACACGTGGAGAGAATCACAATTATTGAGCCGTCGGGGCGGTTTGCACGTGAGGAACTTTTCGGGAAGCCATGTCGCTATGTGACGCCGAGGCTTGACGGCCGCATTGAGGCTCCCAACGAAGCGTTCGACCTCGTCACCTGTTTGGGCGTATTGCATCATATTCCCAATGTGTCGTTTGTGTTAAGTGAGCTCGTTCGTGTGCTTGCGCCGGGCGGCGTCATGTTGCTACGCGAACCGATCGTGTCGATGGGGGACTGGCGGAGGCGGCGACCGGGATTGTCGGCACGGGAGCGCGGGATTCCGCCTGCGATTCTTCGGCGAGCGCTTCGTGTGGAGGGGGTGAACGTGCGGTATTGGGGCTGGTGCATATGTAGTCCGCTTGCGAAGGCTGCACGATTGGCGGGAATTCGGCTGTATGCGACGCGGTGGGGCGCACTTGTCGATGGTGTCTTCAGCGCAGCCCTTGCGTGGAACTGGAGGTATCACCCGGAGCGCATTAGAGAGAAGTTCGCGCCTTCTGCTGTCTTTGTTGTCGTGGGGAAGGAGCGCGGTGAGCTGGCGTCGGGTCCCGCGACGTGAACATGCTGCTTTTCCACCGAGCTTAGCGTCCGAGCCGGCTGGCGCGCGTCAGGCTGACGAGCCAGCACGCCGCCGGCCAGACCTGGACGGCGATTCTCGCCGTCGGGAACGTCGTGGCATAGACGGCCTGAGTCAGGACCAGCAGCACAGCCAGGCCGACGTCGATAGGGGCACGCGGTCGGTCGGAGCCGAGTAGGGGCAGGAGTCCGAGCCAGGCGAGAAGGCCGACGGGGGCCACGGCGAGCAGATAGTGCCGGCGCCGGCGGATGGTGTCCGCCCCGACCCAGAAGTCGACCAGCCCGCCTAGCGCCCGCCGCACATGAGCAAGCGGGCGGGCGCGTACAGTTGTCAGGGACGCGTACTCTTGCGCAGTTGGCAGACACCGAACTCTGCGCACCATTCCCGGTTAGTTTCGGTCCTCCAGCGAGCACGACGGCCGGGCGCCTCGGGTTTCGTTGCCCCGAGAACCTTCGGCCATCAGCGGGTTCCCGCCTGCTCGCCTGGGTTGAGGCTTCGGGCGAGGGAAGGGCGGGGAAGCGGCGCGGCCGCCGGCGAGGCCCCTGCTCCGAAGCGCCCCCGGTTCTCTTGATGGACGACTGTGACTCATAGGGGGAGGTGCAAGGGACAGCAGGCCAGCGTCGATACGAAGTGCAATGTCGAAGATCCATGGGCGGAAGAGGAGTAGCGCGACAATCAAGACGGCTGAAGGGACAGGTGCTCTGGAGTGTTGAGGTTCGGAGTGGCGGCGCAGAGCAACGAAGCTGGCAAGGATTGGGATGCACCAGACAAAGACGAGCAGGGCACCGGGAAAGCCAACGCTCATTGAAAGCCGCTCCTCTCGCGCGATCGCCAGGCGAGCGAACATCCCCGGTGTGCCCGGGAATCCAAGAAGCGTTAGCAGGAGGAGCGCAGCCGGGAGGTTTCGCCGGGAGGGAGCAGGGAGGCTCGGCGTAGTTCCGATCGCTGTCAGCAGTACTAGGTAGACGACTTCCGCTGGTCCGGTCCTAACGTCACGGAGCAGGAGCGGCAGGATGGCCCCGAGCGTGAGTGAGGGGGTCCATAGGTACGGGCGCAAAAGAACAGATTGCGAGGCCAGCGCAACGGCTACGGCGCCACACAGGCCTGCGGCGATAAGCAAGAATGGAAGTTCAGGAAGAATCGGGGCGGACCGAGTCGCTGTGGTAGTACCGCAGACTAGTCTCACTAGGAGGCAGACTGCGGGGAGAAAGCCTGCGATGGACGCGAGCGGGCGCAAAGCCGAGGGCGAGCTCTGCGCGACGACGCGCGGCCAAGAGATTGATAACACCGCAATAGCGAGCAGAATGAGCCAGAATGACAGCAGGCGGTATCCCTGACTGGGTGCGGTGTCGGCCTGTGTCGACAGCCAAAGATCGCCTGCTGCGACTCGTATCGATCCCATCCCGTTGGCGAGTACCGAGAGGGATACTGCCAAGGTTGATGCCGCCACCAGTGTTGCCACGCTGGCAAAGCAGGGTGTGCGGGCGTCTCCGCGACAGGAGAGGACGGTCGAATGCCCTCCTGCAAGTGCAATTACCCCAAACAGGAGCATCAAGATTCCGGCATGTTCGGTCGCTGTTCCAAGAAAGACTATTCCTTGTACCAAAAGAATGATCCATGGCGTATCGATATCGTCGGGGCGTGCGGCAAGCAGCGCAAGGAACCCAGCCGTCGTGGCAGAAGCCAACAGCCACAACGCAAGGCGATCGAGCTTCCAGAAAGGGACATCCCAAGCCGAGGGGAACTCGATGAGATCACCGTATGTTCCGATACGCATCAAGAGCATGGCGATAAGCAGAGTCTGCGTGACAAGAAAGAGGAAAGCCTGGATACGGACATGCTTGCTTGGAGCGCGTAACAGGCGAGCGCTTGCGGCGACCCAGCCTGACGCCAGCAGGAGCAGGATCCCTGGGAGAAGCGCGATCCAGTCGACATCGCCCTGCGAGAACTGCATGTTGCCCCCGTAAGCCTGTGACTAGTGCGGCTGGCGCTTTCGCCATGCCGACGAGACTCCGGCAAGCAGGTGGTGACCGGCCAGCGCACAGAATGTCGCTGTTGCGGGAAGAACCTGTACAGACATTCTGGCCATCGGCAGCGTCCATGCGTAGGCGATATTCGTGGCGAGCAGCCACAGGGCGAACGCATCAAGGAGCGGATGGGCGGCGTGCTGCTGCCTGCGGCAGAAATAGGTGCACAATCCGACGAGAGTGAGTACTAGCAGCGGAGCCTGCGCAAGAAAGTACTGACGTGTGCGTCCTTGAGTCTGTGCTTGCCACCAGAAACGCAAGAGTCCGCGAGCGCCTCGCAGGAGGTGCTGAGCCGGGTGCCTCTTGAGATCCCGCGCGAGAGCAGCGGCGAGCCGACGCTCCAGCGTCGCCGTGTCGAGTGGCGACAGCGTTGCGTATCCGCGAGTACCGTCGGCACCCATGATGTCAGGGGCCAGCCGGCCAAGTATGGCGCGCTCCGCCCGCCATGTTTCCTGCCATGAACGGCCAATTCCTGCTCTATCGTGGGCAATTCCCATCCAGATATTGTAGTAGGCCAAGGAATGGACGAATACCGGCGTGCCGGCGAGTCGGGAGGAGCGGATCGACCAGAAGGCGGGGCCGATGAGAGCGAAAAGGACTAGCAGGGAGGTAAAGAGGGCCCTCTGTGTTGGTGTCCTGTCCTTGTCGAACCTGAAAGCAGCGATCGCGGTGGCGAGCAGGGCGAGCACAGCGGTCGCGCGGGAAAGGATTGCGACATTGAAGAGGAGAACGGAAAGGGTAAGGCGCGAAGGCTCCCAGCGACGCGCTGTGAACAGAACACCGATCGCAGCTGCACTGGCGAATGCTACGAATTCGTCGCTCATGACACGGGCGCTGACTACAACCGCAAGAGGGTGTCCGCCGACGATCGCGGCGGCGGATATGCCCACCATGCGCCCGAAGCGACGGCAGAGGGCCTGCCCAAGACCGACGGCGAGCAGAATGCCGGGGAGAACCGACCACACCCGAAGCCAGGTGGGCTTGCTGAGAATGAGCAGCCCAAGTGCAAGATAGGCGGGAAAGCCGGGGCCGCGAACTATGGTTGGAGTCTGAGAAACCCCTGCGAAGGAGAGCGTGTGGTCGGCAAGCAGTCCGGCGGCGAGCTGCGGGTAGAGATCGGGAAACTGACTGACATTTGTGGTTCGTTCCCAAGCCGGAACGAGCCAGAGCGCGACCATGATGCGAAGCAGAAGCAAGCTGCAGCAAAGGAGAAGAAGAGGCCGGAGGCAAGCACGATTCTTGGCGCGGTCGCTGGGGAGCGACTCAGTTGCGTGTGGCCGCGATCGGCAAGGCGTAGACTGGTGCATCAGGAAGTCGGGAGCGGGTCACGGGATACCGGGCGAATGCAGCGAAAGCCGGTGAAGGCGAAGCGGCATTGGCTTGCGTGAGAGTAGGTGCGCTGCCACAGGATCGTGCGGCCTCTGCTGTCGAGGAAATTCCCACCCTTCATCAGTCCGTACCGGCCGCGCAGTACCGGCTGAGGGTCGGCGGCATCAAGCAGGAGCCATGCATCCGGTCGATAGCGGTCAAGGACCCACTCGGAGACGTTGTCCGGCAAGCCGAAACCGGGATTGTTCGCAGAATGTCTGCGGATCGGTCGTGGGCCAGGCGGGTCAGCTACTGCATGTGTTCTTGGGGGACGGTGGGTTGGCCTACCGGCCGCGTTGTACGCGTCGAGACTCAATGCTGCAAATTCCCATTCGACCTCGGTGGGAAGCCGCAGTCCATAGAATTCGCAGAAGGCTCGTGCCCCATGAGAGCTGACCCAGGTCATGGGAAGGTCGCGATGCTGAAGTGATGCAGTCCACTGGATTCCGTCCCAGTAAATATGTGCGGGCCAGCGCCCGGTGCGCTCCTCTCCTCGGCTGAATAGCCAGGAGCGCCTCCACTGGTCCGTCGGCATCGTCTCGTTCAGGAACCTGACAAACTGGCCCACGGTGACTTCGTGCTGGTCGATCCAGAAAGCGCGAACGCGAACGATTCGGCGGGGATGATTGAATTGGGTCGCTGTGGCTGCGTCGGATGGACCGATCGCCAGGGTGTCGCCGTGGACGAAGACCATGGGAGTGCCGTAAGGGGCGCGGACTTCTTCGAGGCGGTGAGAAGCGGAGGGGCTAGCCGTCGCATCGTCTCGGCCTAGATGCGCGAGAGAGTTAGTCGTCGAGCGCGAAGGGGGCGCCGGGTAGAACGTATTGACAGAATCGTAGATGCGGTACATGACGGGAAGAAACACAAGAAGGAGTACGGTACAGCCAAGCCAGGAAACCATGGTGGCGGTCGTTGGTCTCATGGGTATGGGTGTGTTCAAGCGAGAGCGCACGGTCCACGGTTCCCGCCGTTCATCGGCCAGTAGGAGCTCGAAAGTCTACCAAGACGAGAATCTTGGTGGGGAGTTCGGAGGATGCTTGCGGTGGCGCCGCTACGGACACGCCCTCACCCTCTGCTCTGTCCGGCAGGGCCCCATGCCCTGGGCGCGCTCGGCGCCGGACGAGGCGCGGCCGTGGCTGCCCTCGAAGGTGCCGTTGAGCGCGACCGTCAGAAAGTACCGGCTCCCGGCGGCGGGGACCAGTGAATCCGCCGTGGCGCCGCCGGTCGAGCAGGTGGCCGGGGCGTGGGACGCGAAGTCGCCGCCGAGGGCCCCCTCGTAGATCGCGTAGTCGGCGGCCTCGGTGCTGCACGAGGGGTCCCAGGACAGGTCGAGCGTGCCGCCGAGCGCCTTGGCGACCCGCAGGCCCGAGACATCGCCCGGTGATCCGGGCAGCGAGAGCGCGGACAGGCCGGTCCCGGCGGTCAGTCCGCCCGTGTACCACAGGCTCCACGCGACGCCGTCCCAGCGGGCGACCTGGTCGGGCTGGAAGGTCTGGCCGCCGGCGTCGGTCGGAGCGTCGAAGGCCAGGTAGAACGCCCCCGAGTCGTCGCGGTCGAGACCGACGACGTTGGCCGCCGGCCCGAGCCCGGCGCCGGCGGCGTCGAACAGCGGCGAGAGCGCTCCGCCGTCGACCGCCGCCACGTCGGCCGGCAGCCAGGTCGTGCCGCCGGCCGTCTCGGGCGCGTCGAAGGAGACGGCCAGGCGGCCGTCGGCCAGCAGGGCCAGGGCGTCGATGTGGGCCGCCGCGGACAGGCCGAGGTCCGCGCCGTCGAGTTCGAGCGAGTACGTGCCCCCCGAGCGCCGGATCACGTCGCGCGGCAGGTAGGTCGTGCCGCCGTCGTCGAACGGGGCATCGACCGTGAACAGGAACGCGCCGTCCTCGAGCTGCACCAGCCCCGCGATCGACACCGACTCCGGCAGCCCCGCGGCCGGACCGTCGAAGCGCAGCGAGTGGGCGCCGTCGCGGTCCAGGACCGTCTGCGGGGCGAGGAAGGTCGTGCCGGACAGATCGGCGGGCTCGTCGGGGCTCAGCGTCAGCTCGACCGCGAGGCCGGGGGCCGCGGCGAGAGCGAGCGCGGCGAGGGCGGCGGAAGGAAGGCGGCGGGGGCGTGTCATCGTCGGGTCCTCCGGAGTCGGTGGTCGGGTCTCTGCGACAGGGTCCCTCGGGCGATCAGACCGGCGGGGGGTAGTTGCCGCCGGCGTTGACGTGGCCCTCGCCGACCGGGATCGTGAATCCGCCGCTGCCGTTGCCGTAGGCGCGATTGTTCGAGAAGACGATCCGGTCGCCGTCGAACAGGTTGACGCCCCAGCCGCTGTTGTACGTCACGTGGTTCCAGTCGACGGCGACGTACCACGAGTACCAGACGCGGATCCCGTCACCACCGGCGTAGGCGACCGTGTTGCGGGTGACGGTCACGCCGCGGCAGGAGTGCAGGTAGATCCCGTGGTCGCCGGCATCCTGGCCCGGGTCCTGCACGACATTGCCCTCGACGCGCCCGCCCCACATGAAGCGGAGCGAGATGCCGTCGTTGCCGGTGTCGTGGATCAGGTTGTCGCGGATCACGGCCTGCGACGAGCCGACCAGGGAGTGTCCCTGGACGTAGATCCCCTCGTTGAGGGCGCCGGAGATCTCCATGTCTTCGACGAGGACCGCGAAGTCGGCGCCGAGCGTGTTGCGCAGCCGGATCCCGATGTTGCCGCCCTCGATGCGTCCGTTGCGGATCGTGATGTCGGTGTAGTCCCCGTCCAGGGCGACGGTGTAGTTGCCGGCGTTCTGCTTGGTCAGCGTGTGTCCGGCGAAGTCGATCGTGACGTGCGACGCCGCGATGGTGATCGCCTCGCCGCCGCCGCTGTGGACCACGTCGCGGGACAGGTAGTACGAGCCGGGCTCCGTGATCGTCAGCGGCACGGAGTGGATCGGGATCCGGCCGCCGGACGCCAGCGCGGCCGGCAGCGCCAGCAGCGCCGCGAGCGCGACGACGGCCGGGCGGGCGAAACGATACGGGTGAGGGGTGATGTCGCGCTGCGGCATGGTGGCCTCCTTGGTTGCCGTGTGAAGGGCAGGTCGCCCACGCCGGGCAGGCGTTACACGGCGGCGTAGCGGCGCCGCTTGCGGCGCCGATTCTCGATCCGCAACGATTCCATCTTCCGGAATGGACGAGCTGCGGTTGATGGCCGGGAGGGCGATCGCCTGCGGCGATCGGCCTCCCGTACGGGCGCCGCAAACGCCGCAGGCGTTTGCCGCGTCCGGCCTCCATCCGCAACGCCTCCATCC
>RFIB01000381.1 GCA_003695625.1 Acidobacteriota bacterium
GCCGGGCCGACGAGTTCCTCGAGCTCGAGCAGGTTCGCCGCCTCGTGCAGCGGACGGTGGTAGACGTCGAGCAGCGCGCGCACGCGGACGAGTCCCGGTTCGACCTTGCCCTGCTCGATCTTGCAGACCGTCGACGACGGGATCGGCTCGCCGACCTCGCGGGTACGCTCCTGGACCTGCCTGAGAGTCAGCCCCGCCTCCCGGCGGCATTCGCGCAGGAAACGGGCCATCGCGGGGGACGCCTTGATCGCTTGTCGTGGCATGCCGCGAGGTATACGCGGCACGTTTCCGTCTGTCAACGACAGGCGCAGGGTCGCCTCCCGTGAGCGGGACACGTTGCACCGGCGGTGAACGGCGGCGGGCAGGAGCGGACAGCGGACCGGCGGGCGTCAACTGGCGTTCGACGAGCCCTCGTCCTTGCCGTCATCCTCCGAGGCGGTCTTCATGGCGCCGCGGAAGTTGCGGATCGCCTCCCCGACCCCCTTGCCCAGCTCCGGCAGCTTCCGGGCTCCGAAGAGCAGGGCGATGATCAGGAACAGCAGCAGCAGTTCCTGTGTCCCGAGCGGGCCGATCAGAGCGACGGGAGATGTCATCACGGCTTCGTCCTCGGCGGCGGTGCGCCGGCGGGGCGCCCCGGAGCGCTGTGGGCCGCCATTATGCCCCTCCGCCGGGCCGGTCCGCATGCGGAGAGTCCCGACGCCGGATCACGCGCGCGTTTCCCGCCCGGCGAGTGACCCCGAGGTCGTCGAGGCGTTCGAGCAGCGGGATCGCGTACTTGCGCGACAGGCCGAACAGTTCCTTGAAGCGTCCGACGTCGAGGGCCGTGCGTCCGTCCGCGGCTTCCCGCTCGAGCCGCTCGACGATCCGGCGCATCCGGCCGGCGCCGGCCCACACGCCGTCCCTGATCCGCACGATGCGGCCGCGACGGCACGCCAGGTCGAGCAGCGCCGCAGGGAGGCCGGGCCGGCCGAGGCGGCCGGCGATCTCCTCCGAGGCGAGGAACGGCTCGTCCGCCCGGTCGAGCAGGGCCTCGATGTCGCGCAGGAGCGTCTCGTCCTCCGGCGAGAGCGCCACCGCGTGGTTCGCGAGGGAGACCGACCGCGGGGAGACGCGCAGGACGCCGCGCGCCGCGCCCTCGTCGAGCAGCTCGCGGAACGCGTCCGGCTCCCAGCGCGGAGCGATCTCGGCGCGCAGCCGGTCGGGGGGCATGCCTTCGTCGAGGGGACGGCTGCGGTGGAACGCCTCGAGCCGCCGGGCGATGCGCTCGAGCAGCAGCTCGAGTCCCTCGGCGGAGACCAGTCGCGACGCACCGAACAGACGAACGGTGTGCCCGGCCGCGGCGAGGCGTCCGTCACGGACCAGTCGGCGCGCCTTTCCGGGATCGAGCCCGCAGCGCAGTGCGGTCTCGTCGAGCGCGCGGCCCGCCGCCCCGGCTTCGCGCACGCCGAGCACCAGCCGCCGCGGGGCGTCGGCCGCCGCCAGCTCGCGGGCCCACGCCTCCCACCGTTCCGCCGGGAGCCGCCGCCGGGGAGGATCGAGTTCGCAGACGACGCCTCCCCCGATCGTCGTCACCGGGCTGTAGCGCCGCACGACGAACCGGTCGCCGGGCAGGATCGCCAGCGGCGCCTCGAGCCGGAAGCGGGCAACCGCCGAGGCCCCCGGGGACACCCGGCCGGGTCCTGCGAGCCGGATCCGCGCCATCACCTCGGCCGTCCCGTGGTGCAGCCGTACCCGCATCCGATGGGTCAGTCCCACGGGCGCGTCGGGGGCGACCGTGACCAGCGCATCGAACAGACGGGTCTCGACCTCCCGCCCCGGAGGCACGAGCACGTGCCCGCGCTCCAGTCGTTCGCGGGACACGCCCTGGAGGTTGACCGCCACCCTGTGACGCGACTCGACGCGGTCGACCGCCCGTCCGTGGACCTGGAGTCCGCGGATCCGGCCGCGCGGCCCGCCGGGAACGGCGACGACCTCGTCGCCGACACTCAGCGGCCCGCCCTGCAGCGTGCCGGTGACCACCGTGCCGAATCCCCGTGCCGAGAACACGCGGTCGATCGGCAGTCGCGGCCACGGTCCGTCGGGCACGGGCTCGAGGGAGCGCGCGGCCTCGACCAGCGCCTGCAGCAGATCGGCGAGACCGTCGCCTCGCGTCCCGCTGACGCGGACGATCGGCGCCGCGGAGAGGAACGTGCCGGCCACGGTCTCGCGGATCTCCTCCTCGACGAGTGCGAGCATCTCGGGATCGGCGAGGTCGACACGCGTCAGCGCGACGACTCCGGCGCGCACACCGAGCAGCTCGCAGATCGCCAGGTGCTCGCGGGTCTGCGGCATGACCGACTCGTCGGCGGCGACGACCAGCATGACGAGATCGATGCCGCTCGCCCCCGCCAGCATGTTGTGGACGAACCGCTCGTGACCGGGCACGTCGACGAATGCGAGCAGGACGCCTTCGTGCTCGACGTGGGCGAAGCCGATGTCGATCGTGATCCCGCGCCGCTTCTCCTCCTCCCAGCGATCCGGATCGATGCCGGTCAGCGCGCGCACCAGTGTCGACTTGCCGTGGTCGATGTGTCCGGCGGTGCCGACGACGACGTGGTCGGTCATGGCGCGGGCTTCAGGGTCGGTCCGGGCGGGGTCCCGGCCGTCCCGGCGCACCGGGATCCTCGACGGGGCGCTCGCCGCGGCCGACCGCGCGCAGCGTCGCGACCAGCGCGTCGCGATCGAACGGCTTGGCCAGGCACGGACGACCGGCATGCTCGAAGACCGGCCGCCCGGCGGCGCCGCGCAGGTCCCCGGTGGCGAACACGAGCCGCGGCACCAGGTCGGGACGGCGCGCACGCAGGCGCTCGAGAAGTCCCGGTCCGTCCAGGCGCGGCAGCCCGAGATCGCACAGCACCACGTCCCACCGGTCGCGTCCGGCGCCGCCGGCGAGGCGCTCGAGGGCGGTCTCCCCGTCCGCGGCCCGTTCGACGTCTGCGCCTTCCGCCGCGAGCAGTTCGCCGACCAGCCCGGCCACGCCGTCGTCGTCCTCCGCGAGCAGCACGCGCAGCCCGGCGAGGCCGGCGGCGCCGCGGCGTACCGGATGTGCCCCGTCCTCGGGCCCGGCGACCGCGTGCCCGGCCTCGCGCACGGCGGGCAACCGGATCCGGAACCGCGCTCCGGCGCCCGGCGCGCTCTCGAGTTCGATCTCGCCGCCGTGCTCGCGCACGGTCGACGCGACCAGCGAGAGCCCGAGGCCGGACCCCTTGCCCTCGGGCTTCGTCGTGAAGAACGGCAGGAAGACCTTGTCCTGCACGTCCGGTGCGATGCCCGGACCGTTGTCCCCGACGACGAGCTCGACGAGACCGCCCGTCGTCCCGCGCACGGTGACCTCGACGCGCCGCTCTCCGTCCCGGCTCTCGAGCGCGTGGAGCGCGTTGGTCAGCAGATTCAGCAGAACGCGCAGCATCTCGTCGGCGTTTGCCTCGACGGGAGGAAGGCCCGGCTCCGCCTCGAAGACGACCTCGACCCCTGCCCGGCGCAGCGGGTGCGCCATCAGCGAGAGCGCCTTGCCCGCCACCGCCTCGAGCGCCAGCGGCCGCCGCCCCTCGTCCTTGGGCCGCGCCACGTCGAGCATGTCGCGGACGATCCGCTGGCAGCGACGCGCCTCCTCGGCGAGCGTCTCGACCCAGCGCGCCGCCTTGCCCTCGCGCGTCTGGCCCGAGAGCATCTGCGCGTAGCCGAGGATCGTCGTCAGCGGCTGGTTGATCTCATGCACGATCCCGGCCATCAACGTGCCCAGCGCGCTGAGCTTCTCGACCTGGAGCCACTGCCGGGCGCGTCGCCGCTCCTCGGTGACGTCCTCGAGCACCATCACGGTCTCGCGCCGCCCGTCGCCGTCGGCAGTGACCGGAAACAGCCGCGCCACGATCGTGCGCCCGCCCTCGGGCACCGAGATCTCCACCTCGCGCGCCGCCTCCCCGGCGCCTTCGCGGCGCACCTCGGCCAGCTCGACGGATCCGATGCGCGCAAGCCGCCCTCGGCGATCGACGACGTGCCCCGCGCGGGCCAGCAGCTCGCGCGCCATCGGATTCGCGATCCGCACGCGCGCGTCGTCGTCGAGCAGCACGATCCCGAGCGGAAGATGCTCCATCGCCGCGCCGAGACGGCCCTCCTCGTGCGAGCGCTGCGCGCGCAGGCCGATCAGCGCAAGCCTGAGCGAGGCGACGACGGCGCGGATCACGCGTCGGGCCGACGCGGGTGGCGCGTCGGGCCATCCCAGGGCGACCGCAACCGGCTCTTCCGCATCGTCGAGGGCGATCCAGTGGGCGCTCTCCGCGGCGACCCGCGGACCGGCGGCGGCGCTGCGGGCCCGCACCTGCGGAGCAGGCAGCCCGGCCGGGCGGATCGCGCGCTGCACCGCCTCGGCATGGCTGCCGTCCGGCCAGGCGATCGCCAGCGGCGGCCCGGCCGGGTCGAGCGCCGCGACGACAGCGCCGACGGGCGGCCGCAGCAGCGCGCCGAGGCACACCGCCGCCGCCTCGAGCGCGGCGTCGAGCGTCACCGCAGTGGCGAGCGACCGGGTCAGCGTGAGCAGGGAGGCGAGTTCGCGGCCGTCGGCGCGGCCCTGCGCGGCGCGGCGGGAGCACTCGTCGAGGGCCGCGGCCAGCAGGCGGGCGTCGCGGGCCAGCGCGTCGACCTCCCTCGCCCCGAACGGCCGCGCGGCCCGGGCGAGGACGAGGAGCCCGCGCGGCGGATCCCCGAGAGGAAGCCTCGCCTCGTGTTCGAGCGAGAGCGAGGCGAGCAGGTCGTCGATCGCGTCGACGCGGTTCGCTGTCCGCGCCCGGCCGGTCGTGCCCGCCGCGATCTGCCGGGCGTCGAGCTGGACCGGCGGCATGGGAAACCGCACCCACTCGCCGGAGGCCGCCCGTCGCCGCGCGGCGGCGACGCGCCCGTCCGCGCCCCACAGCGCGACGAGGTCGGCGGCCGGCGCGTCGACGGCAAGC
>RFIB01000382.1 GCA_003695625.1 Acidobacteriota bacterium
CGCCGACACGCTGCGCGTCGCGCCCGAACTCGTCGTGCCCGAGCAATGGAAGCTCGCCACCGCGCTGCGTCCGGTGCGCCGCGAGGCAGGGCGCGTCGCGTTCGCGCCGGTCCCGCTGACGACGCTGGTGGACTCGCCGGTTCTCGCGGCGCGGTACATGCGCGAGGAGCTGCTCGTCGGCGAGCCGGTGCCGTACACGCTGCACGTCGCCGCCGACTCGCCGGCAGCGCTGGCGTTCGAGGACGAGGTCGTCGAGGCGCATCGCCGGCTGGTCCGCGAGGCGCTGGCGCTGTTCGGCGCTCCGCACCACGAACGCTACGAGTTCCTCGTCACGCTGTCGGATCACGTCCGCAGTTTCGGGCTCGAGCATCACGCCAGCTCGGACAACCGGCTGCCGGAGCGCACCTGGATCGCGCCGGACAAGCTCGTCCGCCGTGCCGGGCTGCTGCCGCACGAACTCGTTCACTCGTGGAACGGCAAGTACCGCCGGCCGGCGGGGATGGTCGCGCCGGACTTCCAGCGGCCGCTCGACACGCGGCTGCTGTGGGTCTACGAGGGACTGACGAGCTACCTCGGCGCGGTGCTCACCGCGCGCTCCGGGCTGCGCACGCCGGAGCAGTTCCGCGAGGATCTCGCGGCGACCGCCGCGGGGATGGCGCATCGCGCCGGTCGTCGCTGGCGTCCGCTGGCGGATACCGCCGCCGCCGCGCAGACGCTGTTCGGCTCGCCCGCGGCGTGGCAGTCTTGGCGCCGCTCGGTGGACTTCTACCCCGAAGGCGTGCTGCTGTGGCTCGAGGTCGACGCGACGATCCGCGAGCGGTCGGGCGGCAGGCGCTCGCTCGACGACTTCTGCCGCGCGTTCTTCGGACCGCCAGCAGGACCCGCCGAGGTCCGCGGCTACACGTTCGACGACCTGGTCGACGCGCTAGCGAAGGTCGAGCCGTACGACTGGCGCGCTTTCTTCACCGAGCGCGTCGACGTCGTGCGGCCCGCTCCGCCGCTCGAAGGACTCGAGCGCGCAGGCTGGAAGCTGGTCTACGGCCCCGAACGCAACCAGTTCGCCGACGGCGGACGCCGCGCCGGCGGCGGCGCGCTGGACCTGACGGACGGCCTTGGCGCGGCGATCGCGAAGAACGGCACGATCCGCGACGTCGTCCCGGGATCGCCGGCCGACCGCGCCGGGCTGGCTCCCGGTTCGAGAGTCCTCGCCGTCGCCGGACGAACCTACACGCCCGACCGGATGCTCGACACGCTCGAGGGACACGGCGCGAACGACGACGGCGACTCGCTGACGCTGCAGCTCGTCGTCGAGGACAAGGAGTTCGTGCGCCCGGTGACCGTCACGCTGCCGCGCGGTCCGCGCTTTCCGCACCTCGAGCGGATCGACGGGCGCGACGACCTGCTTGCGGCGATCGTCTCCCCTTCCGTCACAAGGCACTCGAAACGCCAAGCCGAGACTGTGGGGATGCCGCCTTGTACGCGGCATCCCCACCAGAGGCACTTCGCCGGCTGCATCACTCCAAAGTCACTGCTACTTACCCCCGAGACACCACGCGACGCGAAGCCGGTTGTTATCGGACTGCGCTCCGATACCCGTATGCTCACTCTCTACGTCAAATCTGTACTCGCAATTGGGGATACAATTCTTGTGCCGGTACGTGATCGTGTGCTTCCATCTACCTGCAGAGATTCGTCCCACCGAGCCATGCCCACTCAGCCCGACAGTGCCACGCTGACACACGGCCGGACTTCGCGGCGAGTCCCGAATCACAACCCCGTCAAGCGCTGGATCCGCGTATTCTGCCGTCTCCCAAGTAAACGTCCAGAACTCACCGCCCGTGCCGTCTGGCGCCCGCTTGACCTCTACGCTTCCCGGAATGATCTCCGGCGGATCGCATTGCCGGGGGATGGTCACGATGCTCGGTGAATCTACCTCTGCGATGAGCAGTGCTCTGTCTGTCAACACGTGCTCTCCCCTGCGGGAGAAGAAGTCGACACTGGTCATGTCCTGTTTCACGAGTTCTGTTCCACTCACCGTCTCAACGGCGAATTCATAGATCCTGATATCTGGATTGAAATACTGACTATAGACGATTCCGCCACCCGCGGCCCTGGCACGCCTTGCAAGCTCCGCACCAGTCACGGGATCCGCAGCATCCTCCAACGTTACTACTTGCGTCGTGCTGGACTGTCGCCAACGGGGCTTGGAGACAAACAACCGCTCCTCGGAAGCAAGACCCTCCGGCCCGATGCCCAGAAGCCACTGCCATCCCGACTCATGACGCTGATGCCGCCTGACGAATTGCGGACTTTCAGGGACCGACACATCGTAGACCAGCATCTCGAAGCTAGTGAAGATATAGATGTGCCCCAGCAGTGCTGCCGCATATTTGATCTCATCGGGTGTCGATAGGTCGGGAGGCCAGACTGCAGAAAGGGTGGGATTCAGCGGATCACTTACGTCATATGCAGCAATTTCCTTCTCCCAGTTCAAGAAGAATGCGTGCCCCTTCGTGCTTCCCAGAAATGTCCCCCCTGGCGCCACAGTAGGGATCATGCCGAGCAGCCGCGGACTCTCCGGAACCGTGATGTCGATCACGTGCGTTCCGTCTGTATTGATTGCGTAAAGGTGCGTTTCGCTGATCTTAATCAGCCTGTCGGGAGCCGGATCGATGTGAACAACCGGCTCGTATGGCACCGGATTGAAGGTGAGCGGATCGGACATGTCTGTGACTTCGAGACGTCCGTTGTCAATCCAGTATGCGATGTTGCCACGAGTCGCCATACCGCCTCGCAGCACTGCGGATAGAGACGTCTTGTTCTCCGGCACTGTCGAGTTGTGCGCATAGTGCCGGCACGTCTCCACTGCAATTGCCGGGAACGCGCCCCACAGGCCCAGGGCGAGCATGATCGTGCTTGCAATTGGTCGGCTCATTCCCCTTTCCTCCTTGCCGTCAGGTCGGCCACCTAACAGTTCCATGTGCGCGGCCTAGGATTGTCGGATGCCGCTTCTCCGATGCAGCGAGCCCATAGGCCCCCATGGACACCGGGGCTCTCTCCGTCGCCACGTGCTTGGCTCCGCGCCCGCGTCGGGGATTGGGACGATCGCGTCTGGGCTCAGGTTCTCGTCGCCACTCCGAAGCTGCGGCGCTCCTGCATCTTCGAACGGGTAGTCCCGAGCAGACACGTGTTTTCACGCCAGGCTTGCGCCTGCTTCTCGGGTTCTCCGGGGTTAGATCGAGAATGGACGAGCTGAGCGGGTCATAAAGAACGGACGCGGCAGGGGAGCGGCTTCAGGTTGATCGACCTCTGCTGTTGGGTTCTGCCGCAGCAACCGTACCGCATAGCGCCGTTGTGGCCGGCCGGCGGCGAGATCACATCCTTGTCAGTTCGCCGATCAACGCCGCGTGCTCCGGAAAGCGCGAGGTGAGGTCGTCGCGGTCGGCCAGCTCGAAGTCGTCGAACTCGAAGCCGGGGACGACGACGCAACCGAGCACGGCGAACGCGCCGCCCGCGGCGACCCGCGCCGCCTGCCAGCAGCCCGCCGGGACCACATGCTGGAGACACTCGCCTCGCGCGGCGCCGGCAC
>RFIB01000073.1 GCA_003695625.1 Acidobacteriota bacterium
GGCGGTCCCCTCCGTGTTCGACGTCGGCCAGACGGAGTGGATCTTCTTCGAGGGGCTGCGCACGATCCAGGACACGCATGCCAACTGTGAGTACTGCGAAGCCGCGAGCTTCTTTCCCCAGACCGCGGCGTTCACCAACTCGCTGTCTTCTCCGCCCTCGGCCTACGCGCCCGACGGCGCGCTCGACGACAGCGCATTGCGCGGACGGCACTGGTTCGAGCGGATGAACTGCAGCCGCTGTCACTCGTCTGCGACTGGGGAGTTCCTGCGCACGAACGATCCTGACATTCCGAACAACAATCTCGGGGATCCCGCATTCGGACCCCTTCCTTTGTTGCTCTCGACCCGCAACAACCTGCTCCACGATGCGACTCAGAGCTTCGTTGCCCAGAGCATCTCGCTGCGCAACATGACGGACGTCGGCACGAGGATCGACGACGGCAACTTCGTCATCCAGGGCGTCAACACGCCCGCGCTGGCAAACGCGTGGGACGCCGCGCCGTATCTGCATGACGGGCGGTACAGGACCCTGGAGTCGGTGCTCGAGCACACGTGGCTCGATCGCAACGACGGATACCGCGCAGCGCCCATCTGGGTGCTTGTCGGGCCGCCGGACAACACCGACAACGCGCTTCGGCTCGGAGTGAACATCACGCCGGTCTCTTCCCGGAATCCGTATCCGTTCGGCACGCATTCGCACGGAGTGCCGGCACCTGCGCGCGGGCTGTCCCGCGACTGGGTCACGGTCAGCGACTACCTGACGAACGAGTCCGGCGACCCGCGCGCGCGGGACGATCTGCTCGCCTACCTGCGCTCCGTGAGCAGCCGGACCGACGCGTGCGGCGGCCTTTCCATCGCCATCACCAACGTCACGCAGGATCGTGCGCTGGACTGCTCGCAGATGACTCTGAGCTGGAACACCGCGGCGCCGGTCTCGAGCGTCGTGCGGTGGGGGCGCGCGAACCAGTCCCCCGACGAATGGACCGTCGTCCGCACGCCTGTCGGCTATCAGCACGTCCTGGTGCTGCCGACGAGCCCCGGGAATCGCTACGTTGCCGAAATCACCGCGAAGTGGTGCGACGACAAGGCGGTCGACACGCAGCGCTGGAACACGTTCTGGTGCGCCGGCAGCGGCCCGGGCCGCTGACCGGCTGTCGATCGAGGATCCGGCCGCGCCCCGGCGGGCTTCGCATGGCTCGTCGAGGCGCGGTCGGTTCAGCCCCCCGGCGCTTCGGCGGTCTGCCCGAGGCCGAGCGCCGCCGGCAGGCCGTCGATGGTGCCTTCGAGCCGGACGAGGTTCTCCTCGATCTCCGTCACGTGCAGCGACGGCTGCAGATGCGGCGAGAAGCCGGTGATCGCGCGCCCGAGCAGACCGGCGATCCGCTCCGCGTCGGTGGGCGAAGGCCGCTCGGACGAGGCGACCTTGACCGCGGCGCGCAGCTCGATCGTGTCCGGATCGACGAGTTCGCCGGCGGCGCACAGGAACCGCATCGACTCGAGCAGCTCGAGGTCGTCTTCGGGGCGCAGCGGCGGCTTCGGCGGGACGGCGCGCACGAGCGGACCGAGGACCTGCGGCAGGAGCGTCGTGTAGCCCCACGCCATTGCGTCGCCGGCATCGACCAGCTCGTACATGGTGCGGATCGAGTCGGGCAGGCCCCCGTCCGCGGCGTCCGTGCGGGAGCGCAGCCACGCCTCGAGCACGTCCGCCGGGCCGAAGGTGACGTCGTTCTTCTCGAGGAGCAGCGCGGTGGCCCCGGCCTGGCTCTCGAACCGGTACACCCTGTGCCCGTCGATCTCCCGCGTCGTCACGCCGCTCTGCGGGTCGGCAGCCGCCGCGGCGAGCAGGCGGTCGGCCATCAGGCGATACATCCGCGCCCCGGTGGAGATCGACGTGCGATTCACCCAGCCCCACGGCCCGCCGCGCAGGTCCTCGGCGAAGAAGGCCAGCTCGCTGCGCACCGGCAGCAGCTGCCGGATCTGCATCGCCTGGAGGGAGGCGATCCACTGCGGGTCGAGCCCGCCCGCCTCCTGCGCCTGCCCGAGGCCGGCCGCGATCGCCTCGTGGATCAGGCCGACGAGTGCCGTGTCGTCCGGACGCGCCGAGACCGACAGGTAGGCCAGTTCGTCGCCCCGGAGGATCGTCTCCTCGGGCGAGATCTTCACCGGTGCGATCAGGTAGTACATCGCGCCGAACACGACGAGCGCCACGACCAGCACGAGGGCCCCGGCCGCCGCGAGGCAGCCGAGCACGATCGTGGCGGTGCGGTCTCCGCTGGTCCTGCCCCCCATCCTCGGGCTCCTCTCCTGGCTTGACGGGCCGGATGGTACCTCGGGCGCGACCGGCCGCGGGGCGCGGCGATGTATCAATCGGCGTCTCGGTGCGTCCATCGATCGACGGGGCGGACCACGCCCCGCGGAGGACCGCCGTGGCGCGGGAGAAGCACCGCAACGGCCGGACGAACGGGGCCCTGCCCTCGGCGCCGGACTTCGGGCGCGAGGAGATCGCGCGCCTGCTCGAGGTCGCCGTCCGGCGGCGCGTCGAGCCGGGACGTCCGGTGCTGGTCGAGGGGCAGCCGGCCGAGGGGCTCGTCCTCGTCGTCTCCGGGAGGCTCGCCGTCCACCGGCCGGTGCCGGACGGCTCGAGCGTGTTCCTCTACGAGCTCAAGTCGGGCCAGGTCTGCGCGGCGAGCCTGCTCGCTGCCCTGACCGGGCGTCGCCTGCCGCTCTCGCTGTCGGCGCGGACGGTCAGCGATGTCGCCGTCGTCGACGCCGGCGTGATCCGCCTGCGGTTCGAGAACGACGCGTCGTTCAGGAAGGCTGCGCTGGAGCTGCTGGCGCGGCGGCTCGAGATGCTGCTGCTCGACCTGGAGCAGGTCACCGCCTGGTCCCGCGAGGCCCGTCTGTGCGATCTGCTGCTGGCCCGCGGGCCGGTGGTGCGCGCCTCGCATCGCGAGCTGGCACGGGAGCTCGGCTGCAGCCGGGAGTGGATCAGCCGGCTGCTCGGCGCGCTCCAGGCCGAGGGCCTCGTCTCCTGCGGCTACGAGCGGATCGAGGTCCGCGACGCGGACCGCCTCGCCGAGAGGCTGGCCGCATCGCGGACCGGGCCGCTCGGATCCGGAGAGTCGCTCAGGAGTGATTCCTGACCGGGCAGGTGCTCACGCCGATCAGCGAGTAGAGCGGGCAGTTGCCGACGAGGGCGGTCAGCAGCGGCACGATGCCGATCAGACCGACCCAGCGCCACGACGCGTCGACGAGCGCGACCATCGCCAGCAGGGCGATCCCGAGCAGGATCCGGATCACGCGGTCGATCGTTCCCACGTTCCTGGTCATGGCGGTCTCCTTGTCTCCCGGTCGCCCCGGACGGGGCCTTCCCCCGGGCATGCGACCCGCATCATCCCTCGCGCCGGACGGCACTGTCAGTGACCGGGGTCACCCAGCCGTGCGGTCGGCGCGCCCGGCCCCCGGCCCGGCGTCTGCCCGCTGTGCCAGCCGGGCCGGATCGACGACGACGATCCGGCCGCGCCCTTGCTCGATCAGCCCCTCGGCGGCCAGTGAGCGCAGGATCCGGCTGACGACCTCGCGCGCGGTGCCCAGGTCGTGGGCCAGCTCCTCGTGGGTCCGCTCCACCGGTGCGACGGCTCCCGGGGCGGGGCAGGCCAGCCGGAGCAGGTGCCGGACGAGCCGCCGGTCCACGCTCTCGAACGCCAGCTCGGCGACCAGCGCCAGCGCCTCGGCGAGCCGGTCGGCGAGCTGGCCGGTGACGTACGCGCGCAGCGCGGGCTCGCGGTCCATCGCCCGCCGGAACGCGTCCGCCGGCAGGGCGACCGCGTCGACCGGCCGCTCGACCTCGGCGTGCGCGGGGTAGGGCGTCCCGCCCGTCGCCCCGGTGAGCGCCAGCACGCACGTCTCCCCCGGCTCGACGCGGTAGAGGACGATCTCCTTGCCGTCGGCCGCGGTCTTCGAGACGCGGATCGCGCCCCGTTCGACGAACAGCAGCGGATCGCAGGCGTCGTTCTCGCGGAGCAGGCAGGTCCCGCGTTCGGCGTGCACCGATCGCGCGACCTGCTCGAGCTCGCGCGCGACCGCCCGGGACAGGGCCTGGCGGAACGGGAAGCGCGCCAGTCTCTCGGCGACGGGTGCACCGCGCGGCGCCGGACGGAAGCTCATCGCGTCCTCCCGGGAGCCGACACGCTACCACCGCCGAGGCGCGATCAGAAGGCCAGCGACAGACCCGCCCACAGCCCGTGGAAGGTCACCGTCCGATCGACGGGCAGCGTGGTGTTCTGGCTCACGTCGTCGACGAACCGCTGGTCGACCGCGATGTCGGGCCAGGCCGAGAACGCGTAGCCGACGTAGGCGTCGAGCCGGCCGGAAAGGCGCACGTCGACGAAGACCGACCCTTCGAGCTGCAGCGCGGTCTGCTCGCCGCGGGCGCGGTCGACGACCGAGACGCGGTCGACCGACCCGTCGATCAGCGAGGTGTCGGTGGCCGTCGCGTCGACGTCGCCGAACATCGCCGCCAGGCCGAGCCGGGCGCGCACGCTGACGCGCGGACCGGCGCGGTAGCCGAAGCGAACGGCGCCGAGCGGGCCGACGCCGCGCGCGTCGACGCGTCGATTGACGATCTCCTCGAACCGCGTCGAGCCGCTGTCGAGCCGGTAGTCGACGACGGTCACCTGCTCGTAGCGGTAGGCGCGGCCGCCCAGTTCCAGTCCGAGGTCGGTGTGATCGCCCAGGCTCCGCGTCCACGACAGCGTGACGTCCACGGTGCTTGCCCGGAGCTGGCTGAACGCGCTCGCCCGGTCGACGAGCGAGCGGCCGATCGCGAAGTCGGGAGAGGCGAGCAGCGCGCCGACCTGGCGCGTCAGCGTGCCGGTGCCGTCGGCGAAGTCGGTCTCGAGTTCCCAGAAACGTGCGGACAGCTCGGGGCCGTCCTCGGCGCCGAAGCGCCAGCCGATGCGGAACACGAACGCGCTTTCGGCGTCAGCCTCGAGCGCCTGCAGCCGGCCGCCGCCGGAGAGCGACGCGGAGTCGTCGATGAACGCGTAGTCGAGCCCCGCGCCGCGTGGCTCGACGAGCCACCAGCGCGCCTCGACGACGAGGTCGCTTTCGGTGATCACCGCGTCGGCGCCGGCCGGCAGGGCCGCTCCGCACGCGGCGATCAGGGCTGCCGTCACCGACAGCGTCCGGGAGTGTCCGAGAATCCGCATCGTCGTGCCCCCTGTCAGAATCGCAGCTTGGCCTGGAAGCGCAGCACCGAGGCCCGGCGCGCGCCGTCGGGGTAGGCGTCGCCCGGGAAGAACCGTCCCGCGGTCAGCCGCAGCTCGAGACGCTCGCTCGGCTCGTAGCCGAGGGCGACGTTCCATTCGTGGCCGAGGAACGGATCGTCGCCGGTCGGGCGTTCCTCGAGGTCGCTTTCGAACTGGGCGCGCGAGGCGACGTCCTGCTCGTAGCGATGCCAGATCACGTCGATCGACGTCGACGGGGTCGGCCGGAGCCCCGCACCGACCGTCGCGATCGCCACGTTGCTCAGCTCGAAATCGGAGACCTCGCCGTAGTAGCGGAACGAGACGGTGCCCTCCCACCGGTCGCGGTTGCGCTGGAGGCCGGTCTGCCGGAACGTCCGGTCGACCTCCGGGTCGTCCTCGTCGTCGCCGCTGCCGAACGCGTAGCCCAGTGTCAGCGTCGGCCGCCAGCGGCCGCGCCCGCCGAACGTGATGCCGGCGTCGGCGCCCCACGCGCGCACGTCACGCACGGCGACGACGCGCCCTGCCGAGACCTCGCCGCGCCGGCCGCGCTCGAGCGCCGCGTCGATCCAGTACTCGGCGAGCCGGCCGATCTCGCCCATCACGCGGGCGCCGAGCAGCCGGGGCGACTCCTCGCGCTCGGTGCGGTCGTCGCGCGCGATGAAGAACCCCTCGACGAGCAGGTCGTCGTTGGGAGTCCAGCTCGCCTGGACGATCACGTTGGTCAGGTCGCGGTCGCGGATCCGGTCGGACTGTTCGAGAAGGTTGCGCGTGACCGACGCCTCGAGCCGCAGCCCGTGCAGCGTGCCGATCCAGCGCAGCCCGTCGAGACGCTTGCGGTTGAAGAACCACTCGCGCTCCTCGTTGAACTTCTGGCGCCCGACCGCCAGCGACGACCACGGGGCGCCGACGTTGAAGAACTGCACGTAGGCCTCGCCGACGTCGACGCGGGGATCCGTGTCGTCCGGTGCGAGACCGCGGAGCCCGGCCAGCGAGTACTCGCGGCTTCCCTCGACCTCGACGTAGGCGAACAGCGCGTCGAGATCCAGCGCGGCGCCGAAGATGGCGAACAGTCCGGGCGTCGTCGTGTCCGGCTCGTCGTCGAGTCCGAGATCGATGTCGTGGAGCCGCTCGAACCGTGCGCGCAGCTCGCCGCCGACCTGCAGCCGGCGTCCCTCCTGCACCGCGATCAGCACGTCGTCGTCGTCGACAACGCCGAGCCGCTGCCGCAGCCGCATCGGGACGAGCCCCTCGAGTTCGCTGAAGTCGGTCCCCGGCGTCACGATGACGGTCAGCCCGAGCAGCCGCAGCCGGCCCTCGGTCGGCGAGGCGAACTCGAGCGCCTCGAGCGGTCCGACCAGCTTGGACTCCTCGTACTGGGCCTCGCGCACGCGGACCTTGCGCGCCACGAAGCGACCGGCATCGTCGCGCAGGCCGTCGATCTTGACGCGCAGCCCTTCGGTCAGGTCGTCGAGCGTGCCGGGCCGCCCGTCGGCGAGCAGGATCTCGACGTCCTGCGGCAACAGCACGACGAATCCGAGCGCCTCGGCGCGGCGTGCGTCGCGGTCGATCCGGCGCAGGTTGCCGCGCAGCTCCTCGTCGACGTCGTCGTCGTAGCGGATCTCGATCTCATCGGCGACGAAGCTCCCGTCCGGCAGGCGGCGCCCTTCGACCTCGAGCCGCGTGCCGGGAGGGATCCCGCGCAGGATCCGTGAAAGGTCCGCCGCCTCGGCAGGCAGCGTGGCGAGCAGCGCGGCCAGCGCGAGCAGGCCGAGCGCGAGCCGGATTCGTCCGGGGCCGGGGGCCCCGCCGCGGATACCGTCCATCGTCGGCCTCACGGGCAGGAGCGCAGGTTGGGTCGCTCGGCGCCGTCGGTGCGCAGCCCGAGGCTGCCCTCGCCGGCCGGCATCACCGCGGTGGCGAGCAGCGCGATCCCCTCGCCCGGCGCGAGCGGCGTCGCGTCGTGATGCAGCGGGACCGGCAGCTTGTGGCCGCGGCAGGTGCCGTAGTTGATCGCAGAC
>RFIB01000012.1 GCA_003695625.1 Acidobacteriota bacterium
GCAGGCGCCACGCGCGGTCGCAGGCGACCTGCTCGGCGCCGGGCACGATCGCGAGCGGCTCGTGGGCCAGGTCACACGGAGTGGCGCCGCCGCCGTGGGCGCGGGGCGCCGGCGTCGCCGCGGCGACCAGTGCCGCCAGGGCCAGGGCCGCGCGGACGATCGGTCGGCGGCCGCCCGCCGGACACGCGGAGCGAGCAGTGCTGTCGTTGGGCATGGACGTGATCCTCTCCGACCCCGGCCGGTCCCTAACACTTACCCGAAAACCGGTTAGCGGCAACGCGGCCGCCGGCCGGTCCGGTGGACCGGCCCGATGAGCGCCGGCCGGCTGCGCCACGCCCTCGCCTGCGAGTGGCGCCACTGGCGCCACGCGCGGCGCTGGCGCCGCGAGCGACGGGCGCGCTGGGGGGAGTACACGCTGGCCGACTTCGAGCGCCTCGGCTGCCTGTTCGTGCACGTGCCCAAGACCGGCGGCGTGTCGGTGGCCCGCGCGCTGTTCGGTCACCTCGCCGGCGGACACCGGACGGTCGACGAGTATCTCGTGCTGTACGGGCATCTCCGCTTCGCGCGGCTGTTCCGGTTCGCGTTCGTGCGCGATCCGTTCACGCGGCTCGAGTCCGCGTTCCGGTTTCTCAAGGCGGGCGGCATGAACGACGACGACCGGCGCTGGGCCGAGGAGCACCTGGCCGGGATCGACGACCTCGAGCAGTTCTGCGTCTCCTGGCTGACACCGGAGAACGCGCGAAGCTGGGTGCACTTCCGGCCCCAGGCCGACTTCGTCTGCGACGCGACCGGCCGGCTGCGGGTCGACTTCGTCGGAAAGTTCGAGCGGCTCGCCGAGGACTTCGACGCGGTCTGCCGTCGCCTCGGACGGCGCGCCGAGCTGCCGCACCTCAACCGGTCGGCGCCGCGCCGTCGCGATCCGCGCGAGACGCTCCCGGATGCGGCGCGTCGCCGCGTCGCCGAGGTGTACCGGCGGGACTTCGAGCTGTTCGGCTATTCGGTCGAACGGGCGCAGGGACCGGCCTGATGGTGCGCTATCGCGAGGAGCAGCCGCTGGGCGGCAACCCGGTGCTGCACGTGCTGATCGGTGTGGCGGTCATCGTGCCGACGGCCCTTGTCACGGGCTTCGCCCTGTCGGGCAGCCCGCTGCCGTTCACGCAGGTGCTGGCGATCCTCGCTCCCGCGCTGCTCGTGCTGGTGGCGCTGATGGCGTTTCTCTCGGTGTGCCGGCTGGTCGTCGAGGTTCACGACGACGGCGTCCATGTCCGCTTCGCCCCGTTCCATCGCCGCCCGCGGCGGTTCGCGCCGGACGAGATCGCCGACGTCGTGGTGCGCGACTACCGGCCGCTGCGCGAGTACGGCGGCTGGGGCATCCGCATCGCCTCCGGCGGCCGGCGGGCCTATACCGTGTCGGGCACGCGCGGCTGCGAGCTGGTGCTGCGCGACGGACGGCGGATCATGATCGGCTCGCGTCAGCCCGAGCGGCTCGCGGCGGCGATCGGGGCCGTGCTCGCGCGCGGCGGTGCGGACGACCGCAGGAGCCCGCGGTGAGCGGTGTCACCGTCGTCCAGCACGTGCCGTTCGAGGGTCCGGCGCGGCTGGCCGACCTGCTCGCGCGCGCCGGGCATCGGACGCGCCTCGTGCGCCGCTTCGCCGGCGAGCCCCTGCCGGAAGCCGGGGACTGCGAGGCGCTGGCGATCCTCGGCGGCCCGATGGGCATCGGCGACCCGGACGCGCCGCGCTGGCTTGCGGACGAGGCTCGCCTGGTCGAGGGCGCGCTGGCGCGCGGTGTCCCGGTGCTCGGCATCTGCCTCGGGGCGCAGGTCATCGCGCATGTGCTCGGGGCGGACGTCGTGCCGGTGCCCGAGCCGGAGATCGGCTGGCACGAGGTCGTCCGCGCGCCGGACGCCGCCTGCACGCCGCTGGCGCGGGACTGGCCCGAGCGGGCGGTCGTCTTTCAGTGGCACGGCGACGGATTCACGACGCCGCGCGGCGCGCTGCGGCTCGCCGCGAGCGCGGCGTGGCCGGACCAGGCGTTCGCGGTCGGCGATCGCGTGCTGGCGCTGCAGTTTCACGTCGAGACCGACCGCGCCGCGGCGGAGGCGCTCGTCGCCCACGGGGCCGCGGACCTCGCCCGGGGCGGGCGGTTCGTCACCCCGGCGCACGAGATCCTCGGCCCCGCGGAACGGTTCGCGGACCTCGAACGCGTCGCCGACGCCGTTCTCGGCGGCTGGCTCGAGGCGCTCCCCGCCGCGGGGCGCGACCGGCGCTGACCCCCACCGCGGCCTACGTGTAGCGAAGCTTGTGGGTGGTTCCCGAAACGGGGACCGGCAGCGGCGGCCGCGATCTGGCGATCGAGCGCAAGTGCCTGAGGAAGAATGGTGTTGCGCGCGGCGGCCCCCGGGATGGCGGATCGCGGCGTCGCGCTTTGCGGGCCGGGCCCACAAGCTTCGCTACACGTAGGCCGCGGCGGTATCCTGTCGGAGGGCACGAGATGGACGGCGGACACCAGCAGTTCGGGGCGCTGCTCGTCGCGACCGGGGTCATCCTCGCCGTGGTGGGTCTGGTCATCTGGGCCGGGGGCTTCGGCTGGATCGGAAGGCTCCCCGGGGACATCCGTATCGAGCGGCCGGGGTTCCGGCTCTACGTGCCGCTGGTCTCGATGCTGCTGATTTCTCTCGTGCTGACAATTGTTCTGAATCTGCTGCGCCGGTTTTTCTGATCGGAAAAATCCGCCGCCGTGCCGCGAGGCGGCGCGGATCGACCGACGCACCGATTGACGAACGGTCCCGAGGTGCGCCCCCGACTTGTGTAGAATCTCGCCACCACGCTGTCGGAGCGTCGGCTCCTTCCTGCCCCGAGGAGGCCTGATGCGGATCTACTGGTCGCTGCGCTCGATTCCCGAGCTGCGATCGCTCGACGCGGAGCAGCGGCGGCGCGTCTGGCGCCGCGCGCGCGCCAACGTCCCGCCGGACTGGCGCCTCGTGCTCGGCTGGCTGCTGTTCGGCGTCACGACGGGGGGAGGCTTCGCGCTCGGCGCACTGCCCGGCGCCCTCGCCGGCGCACTGCTCGGCGCGTTCCTGCTGCTGCAGATCGTCACGCGCCAGACGCTGCCCTACATCCGCGTCGACGTCGCGCGCCGCCACCGCGGCACCGTCGAGTTCGGCTGATCGCGCGCCGTCGCGGCGCGCGGACGGGGCGCGGCACCGGGCCGGCGCCGGCCCCGCCGTGGCCGATCAGAACTCGTGCGGCACCAGCTCGTGCTCGAGCCAGGTGTACTCGCCGTCGAGGATCCGCTGCGCGAGCCGGTAGCCGGTGCGGTCGTTGTTGGCGCGGATCCCGCGGAACGCCGCATCGACCCGCAGGCGCGCCTCGCGGCAGAAGTAGTCCGCCAGGTCGAGCACCTCGTCGCGCGACGCTCCCTCGCCGATGCGGTGCTGCGCGTACGCGCAGACGGCGCTGATCGCGAACAGCTCGGTCGCCGCGTCGACAAACCGCTTGAGCAGCATCTGCTCGCGCTCGAGCTTCGGCCCGTGCCTGAGCATCTGCACGAACAGCCGCCGTGCCAGCCGCCGCGAGGTGCGCCCCGCCCAGCGGACGTGGCGCGCCAGTCGCGGTTCGAGGCCGGCGGTGGACACGCCGGAGACCGGCACGTAGCGGCTCGGCAGCCACCAGGCGTAGTGCAGCGCGGCGCGCAGCGCCGAGGCGAGCCGGCGGCCCATCGGCAGCCGCGAGTTGACCGCGTCCCCGGCGCGCTTGAGGTGCGGATCGAGTGCCTCGCGGGCGATGAACAGCCGCATGATCTCGCTCGAGCCCTCGAAGATGCGGTTGATCCGGCTGTCGCGCATCGTGCGCTCGACCGGGTACGGCTTCTCGCCGCGCGCCTTGAGCGAGGCCTCGGTCTCGTAGCCGCGGCCTCCGACGAGCTGCAGCGTCTCGTCGACGATCTCCCACGCCTTCTCGGTGCCCCACATCTTGCACATCGCGGCCTCGAGCCGGATGTCGTGGCGCTTGCGGTCGACCATTCCCGAGGTCATCAGCGTCATCGCCTCGATCGCGAACGCGTTGGCGGCGATGTGCGCGATCTTGTCGGCGATCGCGGCGTGCTTGCCGATCGGGGCACCCCACTGCTCGCGGTGGTTGGCCCAGTCGCGCGCGACCTGCAGGCAGCGCTGCGCCATGCCGACGCAGATCGCGGGCAGCGTCAGGCGCCCGGTGTTGAGCGTCGTCAGCGCGATGCGCAGCCCCTTGCCCTCGGGGGGAATCATGTCCTCGCGCGGTACCTTGACGTCCTTGAACTCGATCGCGGCGTTGTAGAGCGCCTTGAGGCCCATGAACCGGCAGCGGTGCGTGACGGTCACGCCCGGGGCCCTGCCGTCGACGATGAACGCCGAGATCTTGTCGCGGACCTTGCCGTCGCGGCCCTTGACCGGCGTCTTGGCCATCACGACCATCAGGTCCGCGCGGGTGCCGTTGGTGCACCACAGCTTGTTGCCGTTGATGATGTAGTGCTTGCCGTCCGGTGTCGGCTCGGCGCGCGTCTCCATCCGCGCCGGATCGGATCCGACGCCGACCTCTGTCAGCGCGAACGCCGTGATCGCCCCCTTGGCGATCCGCGGCAGGTAGCGGCGGCGCTGCTCCCCGGTACCGAACATCAGCAGCGGCACGGGCACGCCGATCGACTGGTGCGCCGACAGCAGCGCGGAGAGGTTGCCGCACCAGCTTCCGACGCGCATCGCGGCGCGCGAGTAGTACGTCTGCGACAGCCCGAGCCCGCCGTACTCCTCGGGGATCTTGATTCCCATCGCGCCCATCCGCTTCAGGCCGTCGATCACCTCGTCGGGGATCTCGCCCGTCTCGTCGATCTGCTGCGGATCGACGTTCTGCTCGAGAAAGCGCGTCAGGTCGTCGAGGAACTGCTCGCCGCGGGCGCTGTGCTCGCCGGCGGGGAACGGATGGATCAGCGGGAACCGCAGCCGGCCAAGGAAGATGTCGCCGGCGAAGGACGGATGCTGCCAGTCCTTCTCGCGCGCCTCCTCCGTCACCTCGAGGGCGGCCCGCTTGCCTTCGGACATCCCCCGCGTGTCGATCTGCATCTGCTGGTCGTCGTGTACCTGGGGGTCCGGATCCTTGACCGACATCGTGTGCTCCTTCCGGCCGCTGCGGGGCGGCCGCGGCCCGTCAGGCGGCGTCCGTCGCCGGGGCGGGCAGGTCATCCTTGTAGAAAGTTGCGTTCTCGCGCGCCATGCGCACCAGCAGTTCCGCCGGGGCGAAACGCGGGCCGTGGCGCTGCGCGAGCTCCTCGAGCCGCCGGACCACCTCGCCGGCGCCGAGGCTGTCGGCCCAGCGCAGCGGGCCGCCGCGGAACGGCGCGAAGCCGGTTCCCATGATCATCGCGAAGTCGATGTCCTCGGGGGCCTCGACGAGACGCTCCTCGAGACACCGCGCCGATTCGTTGACCATCGCCAGGGCCATGCGGTCCTGCAGTTCCTGCCGCGACGGACGCTCGCCCGATCCGCCGCCGGCGAGCGCGCGGACCTCGGGGTTCGGCGTCGGGCGGCCCTTCTTCGGGTAGACGTAGAACCCGCGCCCGGCCTTGCGGCCGAGCAGGCCGCGCTCGACCATCGTCTCGAGCATCGGCGGCAGCTCGACCCGGTCGGGGAAGTGCTGCGCCTGGTAGCGGGCGACGTGCACCGCGACGTCCCCGCCGACCTCGTCGATCAGGCGCAGCGGCCCCATCGGCATGCCGAACGCCTTCATCGCGCGGTCGATCGCCTCGACGTCGACGCCCTCCGCGAACAGCCGGCCGGCCTCGACGAGGTACGGCGTCAGCACGCGGTTGACGACGAAGCCGGGGCTGTCGCGGACGACGACCGGCAGCTTGCCGATCTGCTGCACGAAGCGCACCGAGCGCGCCAGCGTCTCGGGCGACGTGTCCGCGGCCCGCACGACCTCGACGAGCTGCATGCGCGCCACCGGGTTGAAGAAATGGATGCCGACCACGTGCTGCGGCCGGTCGGTCGCGCGCGCGATCTCGGCGATCGAAAGCGCCGAGGTGTTCGTCGCCAGTACCGTGTCCGGACCGCTGCGCGCGGCCAGGTCGCGGAAGATCGCCTGCTTGATGTCCATCCGCTCGACCGCGGCCTCGATCACCAGGTCGACGTGCCGCAGCGGCACGTCGCGATCGGTCGGCCGGATGCGATCGAGAATCTGCCGCGCCTCGACGCGCGTCACCTTGCGGCGCTTCTCGAGTCCGCGCACGAGGTCGGCGATCGTCGCCATGCCGCGCGCGAGCGCCTCGGTCGAGATGTCCTTGAGGATCACGTCGAGCCCGCGCGCCGCGCACCACTGGGCGATTCCCGCGCCCATCACGCCCGCGCCGATCACCGCGACGCGGCGCTCGGCGTGGTCGCGGGGCAGCTCGGGCGTGTCCGGAACGCGATAGTGCTTGGCCCGCTCCTGCAGGAAGAAGATCCGCACCAGGTTGCGGCACACGTCGGTCGACGTCAGCTCGCACAGCGCGTCGAGCTCGGCGGCCAGCGAACGCTCGATCGAGCGCGAGACGCTCCTCGTCACCACGTCGAGGGCGCGGAAGAAGGCGGGGTAGTGGCCGCCGGTCTTGCGCCGCAGAGTCTTCGCGGCGCTGCGGCGGATCACTGCGGCGGCGAGGCGGTTGTTCACCAGCCAGTGGCGCTTGCGGCGCGGCGCTGCGCCGAGCGCGCTCCGCCGCGCCTCGCGCACGACGTACTCGCGCGGCACGACGGCGTCGACCGCGCCGAGCTTCTTCGCCTTCTTCGCCGGCATCACCTTCGCCCCGAGGATCGCGTCGAGCGCCTTCGGCAGGCCGACGAGCCGCGGCAGGCGCGTCGAGCCGCCCCACGCGGGCAGGATGCCGAGCTGGCATTCGGGCAGCCCGATGCGGGTCGCCTTGTCGTCCGAGGCCACGCGCCAGTCGCACGCCAGCGCCAGCTCGAAGCCGCCGCCGAGGCAGGCGCCGTGGATCGCCGCTGCGGTCGGGACGCGCAGCGCAGCGACGCGCTGGAACACGCGCTGGCCGAACGCGCCGATCGCGCGGATGCCGTCGGGATCGAGTCGCGACAGCTCGACAAGGTCCGCGCCGGCGACGAAGATCGTCTCCTTGGCGCTGGCGAACACGACGCCGCGGCACGACGCGTCCTGCTCGATTCCCGCCAGCACCGTGTCGAGTTCCTCGAGCGTCCGCCGGTCGAAGGTGTTGGCCGACGAGTCCGGCTTGTCGAACACGACCACGATGACGCCGTCGTCGCCCCGTTCCGTGCGGATGTTGCGCAGCCCGTCCATCACGCGGCCTCCAGCCACAGCGCCGCGCCCTGGCCGCCGCCGACGCACAGCGTCGCCAGCGCCCGGCGCCCGCCGCGGCGTCGCAGCTCCCTGAGCGCGGTGAGCACCAGCCGCGCGCCGCTGGCGCCGACCGGATGCCCGAGCGCGATCGCGCCGCCGTTGACGTTGAGCTTCTCGTCGGGGATCGCGCCGATCGCCCCGTCGCGTCCGAGCTCGCGCCGGCAGAAATCGTCCGAGGCGAGGGCGCGCTGGCAGGCGAGCACCTGCGCGGCGAACGCCTCGTTGAGCTCGACGATGTCGGCTTCATGCAGGCCCGGCGCGCCGGACTTCTCGGCGCGGTCGATCGCGTACACGGGGCCCAGCCCCATTCTCTTCGGATCGAGCCCGGCGTAGGCGTAGTGGGTCAGCACGCCGAGCGGCGCGAGGCCCTCCCGCGCGGCGCGCGACTCTGTCATCACCAGCAGCGCGACCGCCCCGTCGGTGACCTGCGAAGCGTTGCCCGCGGTCACCGTCCCCGTGTCGCGCTCGAACACCGGCCGCAGCTTCGCGAGCGCCTCGAGCGACTGGTTCTCGCGCGGTCCGTTGTCGTGTTCGACGGCGCGGTCGAACTTCGGGGGCACGAAGACCGGGCAGATCTCCTCCGCGAGCCGCTCGCGCGCGGCGAGCGCGCGCTGGTGCGAGCGCAGCGCGAACGCGTCCGCCTCCTCGCGCGTGACATGGGCCTCGCGTCCGATCAGCTCCGCCGTCTGGCCCATGTTGAGTCCGCAGGCCGAGTCGGTCAGTCCTTCCTTGAGTCCGATGATCGGGCTGAAGTCGGACAGCCGGAACGACAGCAGCGTCGCCAGCCGCTGGCCGAACGACCTGGCCCGCGCCAGGCGCATGAACTTCGCCTTCGCCGACTCGCTGTAGAGCAGCGGATAGTTCGACATGCTCTCGGTGCCACCGACGACGAACACCTCGCCGCGCCCGGCGCACGCCTTCTCGTACGCCTGCGTGATCGACTCCATCCCGGACGCGCAGTTGCGGTGGACGGTCACCGCCGGGATGCGCTCGGGCAGGCCGGCGCGCAGCGCCGCGACGCGGGCGATGTTCATCGCGTCGACCGGCTGGCCGACGCAGCCGAGGATCACCTCGTCGATCGCCTCCGGATCGAATCCGCTGCGGGTCATCAGGTCGCTGATCGCGGCGCGGGCCAGATCGGCGGCGCCGAGGCGGGCCAGGTCGGTCCCCATCTTGGAAAACGGCGTGCGGACGCCGTCGACGATCACCAGGCGATCGGCCATCGGGTCTCCTCGCGGCGCGCACGGGCGCCGTCACGCGGCATGCCGCCGCGTCCGCGAAACGCTTTCTGACCGGGTTCAGGCAGGGTGCGGGGCGGCGACGACCGGGCGGGGGGGCCGACCCGGCGCGCGGCGTGCCGGGAGGTCCTCGCCCTCGTCATCACTCGAGTGCCCGTCGACGGGGCTCCGGGGCGCCGGCTCGGTCGGCGGCGTCGATCCGGGGGCGGGACGCGGTTCGTGCAGCGTTCATCAGGTCGATCGTCCGGCCGGCCGGGGTGGCCGGCGCGAGGTCAGTTATACGGATCGCCCCCGGTATTGACAAGGTGCGGCAAGTCTCATCGCGCAGTGCGGCAAAATGATGATGTTCACCTGAGCGGCTCTTCCAGCGAATGATATTCAGCATGACCGTCCTCGGGCCGCGGGTCGGCTGGTTCGCAAGTCAACTGCCGGAATGACCCGCTTTGTTGACCTTTTTTGCCGGAAAGTCGATTTTCGGATCAGACGCGGTCGAGAAACGCGGCGAGCGCCCGGCAGAACGGCTCCGGATGGTCGAGAAACGGCCAGTGGCCGGCCGGCTCGAGCACCAGCCCGGCGATCCCTGCCGCGTCGACCAGCGCGAGCGACTCGGCGGATGCGCCGTCGGGCGCGCCGGCCACGTAGAACGCGGGTCGGCCCGTGGCCGCCAGCCGGCGCGCCAGCGCGCGCGTCTGCGACAGCTCGACCAGATCCCGCGCGTGGCGCCAGAACGAGCGCGGGTCGGCGAAGCGCAGGCTCGCGTAGTAGCCGCGCAGCGCGGGATCCTCGAGTCCCGCCTCCCACACGCCCGCGACGAGCCGCGCGAATTCGGTCCGCGCGAACTCGCCTTCCGGGTGGCCCGCCGCCTGGCCGCTGAACTGGCAGTCGCCGGGCGCCTTGTTGCCCTCGACGTCGACGATCGCGCGGACCAGCGCCGGATGGCGCTCGGCGAGCAGCAGCACGAGCACGCCGCCCATCGAGTGCCCGAGGGCGACGACCGGCCCCGCGTCCTGCGCCTCGACGAACGCCGCGAGATGATCGGCCAGCTCGGCGAGGCCGCCCGGCTCGTCCGGCCACGGCGAGCGCCCGTAGCCCGGCAGGTCCGGCACCAGGTGCCGCCAGCCGCCGAGCGCCGGATGCGCCGCGATCCCCTCGAGCGACAGCCCGGACTCGCCGAGTCCGTGGACGTGCAGCACCGTGCCGCGAGCCTCGCCGTCCGCGCGGCGCTCGCGGAAGAAGGTGCGTTGCCAGAGGTCGTGGCGCAGGCCCGTCATCGTGCCGCGATCATAGCCGCGGAAGTGTCAATCCCCTTCGTCCGCCGCCCCGGCAACCTCCAGCGATTGCAGCGTGATCTCGAACAGGCCCTTCCTGTCGAGCGCCTTGCGCCGGAAGGTCGCCTCGAGGACGCGGAACGCGCCGCGGTCGTTCTCGAGGGTGATCCGCGCGACCAGGCGCCGGATGCGCGGTCCTTCGTATGCGAGGCCGGTTGCGCGCCAGCCGTCGCCGGCGATCAGGCCTCGCGCGATCGCGGCCCGGACGGCGCGGGTGGCCAGCGGGGCCTCGGGCAGGAAATCTCCGGGCAGGTGCCCAGGCGGCACTTGAGGTGATCGGCGGGCAGCAGCACGCGCCAGAAGCCGAAGCGCTGCTGCTCGTCGGACCACGCCGGCACCAGCGGGACGAGCACGTGGACCTCGGCGCCCGGAGGGAAGAACGCCGTCAGGCGATCCCACAGGCGCTCGGCTTCGTCCGCCGCGGACGCGACGTCGTCGCCGTGCGCGCGGGCATCGAGCAGCCTGCCGGCAAGCTCGAGATCGAGCGTCCGCCCGATCTGCTCGAGCCGGACGTCGCCGAGGATCCCGCCGAGAAAGCTCCAGTCCTCCCACCAGCCGCGGCGCCGCGCCTTGTCCAGCACCGCCTCGCGCAGGATCCTGCGCGTCTCCGCGTCGACGGGCCGGCCGTCGGCCAGCCGCTCGATCTCCTCGCCGATCCTCCGCTCGCGCAACGCGCCGGCTGCGCGCCGCCAGTCCTCGAACCCGCGCGCCAGCAGCGTGCCGAACACCTCCTGGTACTCGATGGCCGTGACGCCCTCGACGACCAGCGGACTGCCCACCGCGGGCCACGAGTCCGCGCCTCGGCGCGCGTCGAACGGCTGCTCGAGCAGCCAGCGGACGACGTCGTGGACGGTGTGCAGACTCCGGCGAACCATCTCGACCGGCGGGGCCGCCACGGCGACGGGGCGCACGGCCGCGATCGGATCGCCCTCGCGCACCTGGTCGTAGGCACCGTCGCGCTCGTAGAGCTTCCACGGCGTGTTCGCGGCGGACTAACGCACGATCGCCGGCGCCTGCGCGAGCACCTGCCGGAGTCCCTCGACGATCCAGGCCGGCCGCCAGTCACGCGATCCGGGAATCAGGGGAGACAGCGCGCGGACCTCGAAGACCGTTGCCGGAGCCTGCCGGACGTCCGCCAGGCCCAGCCGGGCCAGGGCCGGACCGGCGTCCTCGATCCGTCCTCCGTCCCGCACGCGCCGCGTCGCGCTGTCCGGTACGTCGGCCGCCTTGCGCATCAGCCGGGCGAAGCAGCCCGTTTCCTTCGCCACGCGGATCTTCACGCGGCGCAGCCGCTCGGCCCACGGCGGATCGCCGGGACGCTCCTCGACCGCGATGGTCACCTCGGCCCGCCCGCCGGCGATCGCGGCGATCAGCGGCGCCGCGTCGGCGAGCGGATCCATGCCCGAGAAGAACGCTCCTCCGGACCGGCGCGCGATCGACTCGAGCGAACGCATCATGGCGCGGCGCGGCTCCTCGAAGATGTCCTTCCGCTCGCGGGGCCATCGGTCTTCCGGAAGCCGCGGATAGACACCGACGACGACCGTATCGGGGTCCTCCTCGATCGCCTGCGCCGCGACGGCAGGGTCGAACGCCTGGTCGAGGTTGACGTCCGTCGTGACCAGGACGATCACTTTCGGCCGGTCCTGCGCCCGCAGCAGACGGTCCGCGAGATAGAGGGGGCGCAGGCCGCGTTCCCACTGGCACACATGACGCTTCGGCCAATCGCGGAGAATGCCGGCACGGTCGAGTGGGAATCGTGTGCGGAGGACGAAGTCGTGGCTCGAGTGGACCAGCATCACGGGGATCTTCTCCGGGAGCACATTGAGCATCGCCGCGGCACCGTCGCGGTTCGTCTTGATCAGAGGGTTCGCCCCGTGAGCGTGGTCGTAGATCAGGACGACGACGGGACGCCGGTCCTCGTGCGTGACCGAGGTCACGCGTGCGTGTCTTCCTGCGACGGAGACGTGAAGGTCGATCGGCGAGATCGACGCACAGCGATCATTCCGGGCGGCGTTCTCCGTGCGCGGCAGGAAGACGACGGGAAGCACCGAACGGCGAACCGTGATCTCTTCCGTCGCCCGAGGGGCCGCCCCAGGCTCCGGTCGATCGGCGACGGGCGCGGCGCGTGCGTGCGGCACTCCGGCGAGGGTCGCGAGCAGTAGAAGAGCGAACATCGTCATGATGCCCATGTCAACCGGCGAGGGGGCGGCCCCGCTCGCGCCCGTCGCCGCGAACGGGGCCGGTGTCACAGTCGTCAGTTTGGCGGCGAGAAGCGATGCGTGTCCAGCACCGCGACCAGGTTGCCGAGCTGCGCAGGATCCGCATCGAAGCGCAGTTCGTTCTGGCCCGGGAGCAATGTCACCGGCTTCTCGAGGTCCGTCGCCGCGGCGAGTTCGGCCGCCGCCACGACCGTCACTCCATTGAGCTGGATCGTGGCGTTGTCGAAGCTCACGTTGGCGCCGTCGCCGTTCCAGACGGTCAGATAGACCTGCTCCCCCGCCGGGAATCCGTTGTCGAAGCGGTAGATCACGGAGGACGGCAGACTCGCGCCCTGGGCGAACGTGAAGCGCGTCGTCACGGCGTTCGCACTTGCGGCGGAGGTGATGCAGGCGACGTAGTTGTCGTTGGCCTGCTGCATCTCATTGCGCCATACGTCCCAGTTGGGGGCCGTGCCGTAGTTGCCGTTGAAAGTGTTGTCCGCCTCGGTGATCTGCTGCACCCAGATCCTGGAGCATGCCAGGATGTCCTCGATGATGTCCTCTGGCTGCCTGGCCAGGATGAGAGCAGTGCTGCCGCCGAGGATGGCCAGCAGCAGCGCGGAAACAGTCAGCTTCCTCATCGAACGATCCTCCTGAGAAAACAGTCACCGGACCGACGCCCGCGATGACGGGGTCATCAGGGAGCGTCGTGCCGTTCACGTCCGGAAAGACGTCAGGAGGGCCGCGACAACGGGACCGCGGGTGCGCGGGTGCGCGGGTGCGCGGGTGCGCGGGTGCGCGGGTGCGCGGGTTACCAGGAAGTTCATTCCGCTGCGGCTCGCGTGGCGCCGTGCCATGACGGCACGTGACGAGGCTTGGCTACCACGGTCCGGGGTTACCGATCAAGCAGCCCCCTGTCCCGGGTCCGCGCGTCGGCCTGCCCCGGCCGGCCCGTCAGGCAGCGTGCGGGCTCCCGCGCTACACTCCGCGCCGATGAGCCTCGCCGCGGATCTGCTCAAGGTGGCCGACTTCGTCGTCGGCAAGCCGGCGGTGCGCCTGGCCGCGCCGCTGGCGCCGGCGCTCGGCCGGCGTACCCGTGAGGGCCACCCGCGGCGGATCCTCGTCATCCGGCCGGGCGGGATCGGCGACGCGGTGCTGTTCATCCCGATGCTGCGCGAGCTGCGCCGCACCTGGCCGGGCTGCCGGATCGACCTGCTGCTCGAGCGGCGCAACGCCGGCGTGCTCGACGGGACGGGCCTGGCCGACCGTCTGCTGCGCTACGACGCCGGGCCGGGCGTGCTCGCCACGGTGCTGCGCACGCCGTACGACCTGGTGATCGACACCGAGCAGTACCATTGCCTGACGTCGCTGGTGACGCTGGCGACGCGCGCGCCGCGGCGCATCGGGTTCGCCACCGGCTCGCGACGGCGGCTCTACACCGAGACCGTTCCGTACGACCGCCAGCGCTACGAGGTGCTCTCGTTTCTCGATCTCGCGCGGCAGGCCACCGGGCGCGAGCCGCACTGGGACCCCGACGAGCCGTTCTATCCGCTGCCCCACGCCGCGGTGCGCACGGCCCGCAAGGCGCTGGCCGAGATCCGGCGCGAGGGCCGGCCGCTGGTCGCGATCCATCCCGGGGCGTCGATCCCCGAGCGCCGCTGGCCGCCCGAGCGCTACGCGGAGGTCGCCCGCGGGCTGGCCGACCGCGGCGCCGCGATCGTCGTGCTCGGCGGTCCCCAGGACGTCCGCGCCGCGCGCACGATCGCCGCGGCGCTCGGCGAGCGTCCCCACGTCGTGCTTGCCGGCACGACGACGCTGACCGAGGCGGCCGCGGTCGTCGCCGAGGTCGCCGTCTACGTCAGCGCCGACACCGGGCTGCTCCACCTGGCCTACGCCGTCGGGACACCGACCGTGCACCTGTTCGGCCCCGGGGTGCTGTCCAAGTGGGGACCGCCGGGATCGCGATTCCGCTCGGTGCGGCACGACGTGCCCTGCTCGCCGTGCACGACCTACGGGTACACGCCGCCGTGCGCCCAGGGACTGGTCTGCATGCTCGGGATCGAGCCGCGCCACGTGATCGACGAGGCCGCGCGCAGCCTCGAGGAACACACCGGGCCGGCGCGCGCGGAGACCGGCGCATGAGCGGCGAGCCGACCGACCGGCGCGACGAGGCCCGCTTCGGCGCCGAGTACTACCGGCGCACGTTCGGTCTCGACGAGCTGCGGCCGCTGTCGATCCACTGGTGGTCGGTGAGCTTCTACGCCCGGCTCGCGCGGCGGCTGCTGCGCCGCGCCGGCGGGCGGCGGTTCCTCGACGTCGGTTGCGCCCACGGCTACACGCTCGCGCGCCTCGAGCGCGAGTTCGACTGCTGCGGGATCGACGTGTCGGACTATGCCGTCGGGCGTGCCCGCGCCAACGCCCCGCGCTCGCGCGTGTTCGTCGCGGATGTCACCGCGGAGCTTCCGCCCGAGATCGAGGCCGGCGGCTTCGACGTGATCCTCGCCAAGTACGTGCTCGAGCACCTGCCCGATCCGGCGGCGACGCTGCGCCGCCTGCACGGCCTGCTCGCACCCGGCGGGGCGCTGCTCTACTCGGTTCCCGACCTGCGCTCGCCGAGCCGTGCGCGGCGCGGCGACGCGTGGTACGCGCTGCTCGACGAGACCCACGTCTCGCTGCTCGAGCCCGACCGCTGGCTCGAGCTGACGCGGGAGGCGGGCCTCGTCGTCGAGCGCACGTTCGCCGACGGGATCTGGGACCTGCCGTGGTACCCGCGCATCCCGCGGCTGCTCCAGTACGCGACACTCTCGCTGCCCACCATCGCCACCGTGGCGCTGGCACGCCCGCTGATCCCGGCGGGGTGGGGGGAGAACCTGCTCGTCATCGCGCGCCGCCGCGCGCCGGAGGATCCCGCCCGGTGAAGGACAGACTGCCGATCGCGATCGTCGCCCTCGCCCTGGCCCTCGTCGCCGTCGCCGTCTACTGGGACGCCCGCGACAACGAGTTCGTGTGGGACGATCCGATCGTGTTCCAGCGGCAGCTTCCCTACTTCGACAGCTTCTCGAACGTGTTCCTGCCGCCGCCGAGCATCCCGCAGTTCGGCCAGCGCTACTACCGCCCGCTGATCGTCGTCACCTATCAGCTCGACGAGCTGCTCGCGCGGACGTTCTGGCCTGCCGACCAGCGCGAGCGCGCCCGGCGGCTGACGTATCACCTGTCGCCGATCGTGTACCACGCACTGGCGACGATGCTCGTCCTGCTCGTCGGGCTGACGCTGTGCGAGGCGGGCGGCGTGTCGCCGCGTGCGGCGCCCGCGCTCGCCGTCTCGGCTGCCGGGGCGCTGCTGTTCGCGGTGCATCCGATCCACGTCGAGTCGGTGTCATGGATGGCGGGCCGCTCGGACGTCGTCTGCGCGCTGTTCTTCCTGCCGTCGTTCGCGCTGATGGTGCGCTACGTGCGCCACGGGACGCCCGCCGCGCTCGCCGGCGCCGCGCTGCTCGCGCTGCCCGCGATGCTGTCGAAGGAGACCGGCGCCGGCCTGATGATCGCCGCGCCGCTCGTCGCGTGGCTCGTGCCGCGGGCCGGCGGGGTGGCCGAGATCCCCGAGGAGAACCTGCCGCGCGCCGAGCGCCGCCGTCGCCGAAAGGCGGCGAAGGCCGGAGCGCCGGTCGCGCAGACCGGTCCGGCGCGACGCCGCGGGCTGCTGCTGGTCGCCGCGCTCGCCGCGGTCACCGTGGTCTACCTGCTGATCCGGCACCAGGCGATGCTGTCCATGCGCACGCCGCCGCTCGCGCGCGCCTTCGGCGGGTCGCTGTTCGGCGCGCTCGGCGCCGGTCTCGAGGCGGTCGGCTGGTACGCGGTCAAGGTGATCTGGCCGTTCCCGCAGTCGGCGTTCGTGCGCTCGCTGCCGATGCCGTGGCTGTGGGGTCTCGCCGGCCTGCTCGCGCTCGTCGCGCTCGGCGGGCTCGTGCTGCTCGCCGCGCGGCGCGCCGTGCCCGGCGGTCTGCGCGAGGCGCTGGCCGCCGTGCTGTTCGTCTCCGCGCTGGCGCCGAGTCTCGCCATCGCCGTGCTGCGGATCTCGGAGACGCCGCTCGCCGAGCGCTACCTGTACATCCCGTCGGCGGGCGTCTGTCTGCTCGCTGCGTTCCTCGTCGCGCGTGCCGCGGCCGGCCTGCCCGCGCTCCGGCCGGCCTGGCGCACCGCGGTGCCGCTCGTCGTCGCCGCGGCGATCGGCCTGCCGGCCTCGTGGGCCGTCGCCGAGCGCAACCGCGTGTGGGCCAGCGACCTCGCGTTCTGGCTCGATACCTCCGCCAAGGCGCCGGGCGAGGGACTGCCGTACCTGCACCTCGGCATCCGCTACGCGAGCATGAACGAGCTGGCCAAGGCGATCGAGTCGTACGGAAAGGCCTACGAGCTGTACGACGACGCCGAAGGACGCTCCAAGGCGCTGAACAACACGGCCTCGATCTACATCCGGCTCGGCCAGCCGGAGCGGGCGATCGCCTTCTGCCAGCGCGCGCTGCGCGAGGACCCGCGCTATCCGACGCCGCACTACAACTGGGCGCTGGCCGAACTGACGCTGCAACGTCGCGCGCGCACCGAGGACGAGCAGCGCCGGCGGCTCGTCTCGGCGGTCGAGCACCTGCAGATGGCGATCCGGCTCAACCCGCGCTACGTCAAGGCGCACTACCAGCTCGGACGGCTGCTCGTGCGGCTCGGCCGCGAGGCCGAGGGACGCGCGCACCTCGAGCAGGCGGCACGGCTCGCGCCGGAAAGCCGCGAGGGACGCGAGGCCCGCGAGATGCTCGCCGCGCTCGGGGCGGACTGAGACTCAGCGCAGGCGCCGATGGGCGCCGTGGACGAGGAACCGCTGCAGCCGGCCGCCGGTGGCCCGCGTCAGCGTGGCGCGCGCCGCGTCGACCACGCGACGCCGTCCGGTCGGCGCGCTGCGGTAGATCGCGCCCGAGGTCGTGCGCACCTCGAACCGCACGATCGCCTCGCGTTCGCCGGTCCACGTGTGCTCCGGCGCGGCGATCTCGAGCACGTCGCGCACCTCGCCGGCGGGGATCTCGACCGGGGCCAGCGGACCGAGCCGGTCGAGCAGCAGCACCTCGCGCTCGGCGTCCCACGCCGCGCCCCAGAACAGGCCGGCGCGGTGGGCCGTCATGCCGGCGGCGCCCGCGACGGCGGCGAGGCCGATCGCCACGTGCACGAACCGCAGGCGGCGGCCGCCGCGCCCGGTGGCCAGGCGGCCGCGTCGAGAGGCCAGCAGCCAGGCGACCAGGCCGCACAGAAGCAGGATCGCCGGGGTCAGGAACGGATCCCGGCCGATGCTGATCGTCATGGCAGTGGTCGGCTCCACCGTGTCTCCCGCGGTCCCGAAGGCCTGTGCTGCCGGCCCTCTCCCCCGGAAAGCTACGGGACGACCGGTCCGCGGGCGAGGAAAACCGGTCGACCGGTGCGGCCTGCGGCCCGCGGAACGGCGCGCCGCGGCGGGCGGGCGCGGTCCGCAGGCATCCGCGGTCGCCCGCACGGCTCCGAGGCGCTACATTCCCCCCGTCCGCCCGGCAGCATGGCACGTCGGGCGCGGGCGGAGCGCCGTCGATGAAGGGGATCGTTCTCGCCGGCGGGTCGGGCACGCGGCTCTACCCGATGACCAGCAGCGTGAGCAAGCAGCTCATGCCGGTCTACGACAAGCCGCTGGTCTACTACCCGCTGTCCGTGCTGATGCTCGCCGGGATCCGCGAGATCCTGGTCATCACGACGCCCCACGACCGGGACCTGTTCGAGCGGCTCCTCGGCGACGGCAGTGCGTTCGGCCTGGCGCTGGACTACGCCGTGCAGCCGCGCCCGGAGGGACTCGCCCAGGCGTTCCTGATCGGCCGCGAGTTCGTCGGCGCCGATCGCGTCGCGCTCGCCCTCGGCGACAACATCTTCTACGGCCACGGACTCGAGGATGTCCTGCAGCGCGCGGTACGGCGCGAGCACGGCGCGACGATCTTCGGCTACCGCGTGCGCAACCCGCGCCGCTACGGGGTGATCGAGCTCGACGCCGACGGGCGGCCGCGCTCGATCGAGGAGAAGCCGGAGCGGCCGCGCTCGCCCTACGCCGTCACCGGGCTGTATTTCTACGACAACGACGTGCTCGAGATCGCCCGCGGAATCCGCCCCTCGGCCCGCGGCGAACTCGAGATCACCGACGTCAACCGCGCCTATCTCGAGCGCGGCGCCCTGCACGTCGAGCTGTTCGGACGGGGAATCGCGTGGCTCGACACCGGCACGCCGCGGGCGCTGATGCGGGCCGCCGGGTTCATCCAGGCGATCGAGGAGCGCCAGGGGCTCAAGGTCGCCTGTCCCGAGGAGATCGCGCTGGCGCGCGGCTGGATCGGGCCCGAGCAGGTGCTGCGCCGCGCGCGCGAGGTGGCCGGTTCGGAGTACGGGCGCTACCTCGAGCGGATCGTCGAGGAGCACCGGGACGCCAGGGGCGTCCCGGCGCGCGGAGAGCCGCGGTGAGCGCCCTGATCGTCACCGGCGGCGCCGGGTTCATCGGCTGCAACCTGGTCCGCGCGCTGCTGCGGGCGACCGGCGACCGGATCGTCGTGTTCGACCGGCTGACCTACGCCGGCGGCCGCGAGAATCTCGCCGACCTCGCGGACGATCCGCGCGTCGAGCTGGTCGTCGGCGACGTGGCAGACGCCGAGGCCGTCGCGGCCGTGCTCGACGCGCACCGGCCGCGCGGGGTGTTCCACCTCGCCGCCGAGACGCACGTCGACCGCTCGATCGATGCGCCGCACGCGTTCGTGCGCACCAACGTGCTCGGCACGCAGGTGCTGCTCGAGCAGGTCCGCCGCTACCTCGAGCGCCCCGGCGCGCCCGACGGGTTCCGGCTCGTGCAGGTCTCGACCGACGAGGTCTACGGCAGCCTGCCCGAAGGGCGACGCGCCGACGAGCAGGCGCCGTTCGCGCCCAGCTCGCCGTATGCCGCGTCGAAGGCGTCGGCCGACCTGCTGGCCCACGCGTGGCACGTGACCTGGGACCTGCCGGTGATCGTCACGCACGCGACCAACAACTACGGCCCGTTCCAGTTCCCGGAGAAGCTGATCCCGCTGATGCTGCTCAACGCGCTCGAGGGGCGCGCCCTGCCGCTCTACGGGGACGGCCTCCAGCGCCGCGACTGGATCCACGTCGAGGATCACTGCGACGGCCTGATCGCCGCGTTCGGGCGCGGCGTGCCGGGCCGGCGCTACAACCTGGGGACCGGCGTCGAACGGACCAATCTCGAGGTCGTCGAGACGCTGTGCGCGATCCTCGAACGGCTGCGCCCCGCCGCCGCCAGCGACGCGCTCGCCCGCGCCGGCGTGGCGTCGTACCGCGAGCTGATCACGCACGTCGCCGATCGCCCGGGCCACGACCGCCGCTATGCGGTCGACGTGGCGCGGGCCCGCAACGAGCTGGGGTTCGCGCCGCGCATTCCGTTCGGCGAGGGGCTCGAGCGGACCGTCCGCTGGTATCTCGAGCATCGCGACTGGTGCGCCGCGGTCGAGGCCCGCGGCTACCGGCGCGAGCGCCTCGGGCTCGGCGGCCGCGATCCGCTCGCCGGCGAGCGTGCTCCGGCATAATGCGCCGGGCCGGGCCGGGTGAGGGGTCGCCGATGGAGCACGAGCCGCGACGGCGCGAGATCCCGCCGGAGCCGCGCGACGGGCGCGGTTCCGCGATGCCGCTCTGCGTCGATCTCGACGGCACGCTCGTCGCGACCGACACGCTGTGGGAGTCGGTCGTCCGCCTGCTGCGCCGCAACCCGCTGTGGCTCGTCGTGCTGCCGCTGTGGCTGCTCGGCGGCCGGGCGTCGTTCAAGCGGCGCGTCGCCGCACGCGTCTCCATCGATCCGGCGGTGCTGCCGTACCGGCGCGAGGTGCTCGAGCTGATCGAGACCGCCCGCGACGCCGCGCGCCCCGTGCTGCTGGTCACCGCCGCCGACCGCGACGTCGCCGAGCGGATCGCGGCCCACCTCGGCCTGTTCGACGGGGTCGTGGCCAGCGATGGCCGCGAGAACCTCAAGGGCGAGGTCAAGCGCGACCTGCTGGTCGGGCGATTCGGCGAGCGCGGCTTCGAGTATGTCGGCGACGCGGCGGCCGACCTGCCGGTGCTCGCCGCCGCCGCACGCGGCTGGCTCTGCGCTCCGGCGGGGCGCACCGCGGCGCGCGCCGGCCGTCTCGACGTGCCGGTGGGGACGATCGGCCGCCGCCGCTCGCCGCTGCTCGCGCTGGTCCGCGCGCTGCGCCCGCACCAGTGGGCCAAGAACACGCTGCTGTTCCTGCCGGTCGTGCTCGCCGACGAGGGCATCCGGCTGATCAACGTCGTGCATGCCGCATACGGGTTCGCGGCGTTCTCTCTCGTGGCGTCGGCGGGCTATGTGCTCAACGACCTCGTCGACGTCGACGCGGACCGCGCGCACCGGACCAAGCGGCATCGTCCGTTCGCGTCGGGCGACCTGCCGATCGCCCTCGGCCCGCCGCTGTTCGCCGTGCTCGTGCTCGCGGCGTTCGCCGTGTCGGCGCTGCTGCTGCCGGGACTGTTCGCGGCGATGCTCGCCGTGTACTTCGCCGCGTCGCTGGCCTACACGTTCTATCTCAAGAGCAAGGTGATGGTCGACGTGCTGGTGCTCGCGATGCTCTACACGCACCGCGTGCTCTCGGGCGGCGTCGCGACCGGGATCCCGATCTCGGCCTGGCTGCTCGCGTTCTCGATGTTCTTCTTCCTCAGCCTGGCGTTCGCCAAGCGCTACGTGGAGCTGCTCGACTTCGCCGGCATCGGTGACGAGACGGTCAAGAGCCGCGGCTACCAGAAGAGCGACCTCGAGATGGTCGGCAGCATGGGACCGGCCAGCGGCTATCTCGCGGTGCTGATCTTCTCGCTCTACATCAACAGCCCGAAGGTCGCCACGGGCTACAGCCATCCGAGCCTGCTGTGGATCGCGTGCCCGATCCTGCTCTACTGGATCAGCCGGATCTGGATCCGCGCGCGGCGGCGCAAGCTGCACGACGACCCGGTGCGCTTCGCGCTGTTCGATCCGGTGAGCTGGATCTGCGGCGCGCTGGTCGGGCTGGTCGTGCTGCTCGCGCGCCTGCTGCCTGCGGGGCAGATCGAGGAACTGATCCGCTGAGGTTTCAGGGAAGCGCGCCGATCAGCACGCTGCGGAACACCTCGCCGCCCGCCTCGTCCGGGAAACGCCACTCGCGCAGTTCGGCGCGCCAGCCGTCGGCCGGATCGAGGCCGAAGATCCCGGGATGCACGGTCCGCACCGTCGGGTCGTCGTGCCCGGCGGGGTCGAGCTGCTCCGGGTCGAGCAGCATCAGCGAGGGCGGGCTCTCGTCGAGTTCGGCGGTGAATTCCTCGACGGACCGGAAGTGGACGCCGCGCGGCGAGCGGGTCGGGACGAGCGCGAAGGTCACGGCGACCGCCAGCGGGATGCGCTGCCGGTCGCGCAGCGCGCGGGCCAGCGCCAGGCACTCGAGCGCCGCCGGCAGCCAGCTCGCGCGTTCCGACCAGTTGCGGTCGATGCGCGGCAGCGGCAGCCCGTCGAGCCGCTCCCACGAACGGCTCTGCCAGCTCGAGGCGAGCCAGCGGCGCACCCGCCGCACGGCGAGAAACCTCACCGGGTGAATCCGCGCCCGGCGAGCCACGCCCGGGCCGACTCGGCGCGCTCGTCGAACACCAGCCACGCGACCCGGTCGCCCGGGCGCAGGGTGACGCGGTCGTCGAACGGCCGGACGCGCTCGCCGCGTCGCGAGACGAGCGGCAGCAGGGTCGTCGCCATCTCCTCGGGAGAGGCGAGCGCCTCGCCGGGGCGGGCCTCGCCGACGGTCCACTCCTCGACATGGGCCAGCCCGCGGTGCAGCCGGACGCTCCACAGTTCCAGCTCGGCCGGGGCGCCGAACAGCACGCTCCAGCCGGCCTCGCGCGCGGCGTCCTGCTGGACCGCGCCGGTCCCGCGCGGAATCGCGATCATCCCCGCCGGGACGCCGAACTCCCGCCGCGCGCGCTCGACGAACAGCAGGTTGAGCGCGGCGTTGGGCAGGGCGCCGATCGCCGCGCGCCGGGTGTCGATCTCGGCGCGCGCCAGGCGCGTCTCCTCGAGCGCGTTGCCGAAGATCACGTCGAAGCCGCGTTCCTCGGCTTCGCGGCAGTGGTCGGCGTTCGCGTCGAGCAGCACGACCGGCTCGCCGCCGTCGCGCAGCGCCTGCGCCAGCTCCAGCGCCAGCGGCGTCGCACCGAGGATCGCGTACCCGTGGTTGCGCGGTCGCTGGACGCCGAGCAGCCGCGCGGCAGGACCGACCAGCGGCCCCTGGACGACGACGGTGATCGCGATCACGAGGAACACCAGCGCCCGCAGCGCGTGCCCCGCCGGGTCGCCCGCCGCATCGAGCCGCTCGGCGAACAGCGTCGCCACCGCGGCGGCGACGATCCCGCGCGGGCCGACCCAGGCGATGAACGCCCGCTCGCGCCACGAC
>RFIB01000383.1 GCA_003695625.1 Acidobacteriota bacterium
CGCCTCGACCGCGGCGGCCAGGTCCGTCGGCTCGAGTCCCGGCCGGCGCGGCGCTGTCACCGCGAGCAGCGCGCGCCCCTCGCGCGCCCACGCGCCGAGTCCGCCGGCCCAGCCTCCCGCCGCGCCCGGCTCGCGCGGCCAGACGACCACGCCCGCGTGCCGGCCGGGCGGCGCGTCACAGCGGTACAGCACCGCCGGCAGCAGCGCGCCGTCGTCGGCGACGACCTCGAGCGGGTGGGCGCAGCGCGCGATCGCCTCGAGGCCGCTGACCTGGCGCAGACGGATCGCCAGCACTCCGACACTGGCGAACACCGCGATCAGCAGCACGGCGAACAGCGTCGACAGACGGCGGCGGTTCATCCGGCGTCTCCTTCCCCCGCTCCGACCGGTTCCGCGGGCCGCACGGCGCGCGCACAGCGCGGCCGGCCCGAGAAGTCGTCGCGCAGCACCACATCCTGCCACGCCCGGCGCGCGCACAGCGCGCGCAGCCGCTCGGCCTGGCGCGGATCGAACTCGAGCAGCAGCGCGCCCCGCGGCGCGAGTGCCGCGGCGGCCCGGTCGACCAGGCGCGCGATCGTCGCGAACCCGCCGTCGGCGGCGACCAGCGCCTCGCGCGGATCGTGGTCGCGCACCTCCGGCTCGAGCGTCGCGTGCTCGTCCTCGGCGACGTACGGCAGGTTGGCGACGATCAGGTCGACGGCGCCCGGTCCGAGCGCCTCGACGAGGCAGCCGCGCACCAGGGCGACGCGCCCGGCAAGCCCGTGCTCGCGGACGTTCTCGCGCGCGAGCGAGAGCGCCGCCGCGCTGGCGTCGACGGCGACGACGCGGACACCGGGCACCCCGCGGGCCAGCGCGATCGCCAGGCAGCCGCTGCCGGTCCCGACGTCGGCCACGCGGCGCGCACCGCGCGCCCGCGCCTCGTCGATCGCCCATGCCGCGAGCAGCTCGGTCTCCTGGCGCGGGACGAGGGCACGGCGGTCGACGCGCAGCTCGAAGTCGAGAAACGGCCAGCGGCCGACGAGATGCTGCAGCGGCTCGCGCGTCGCGCGCCGCGCGACCAGGTCCCGGAACGCCGCGGCCGCCCGCGCCCCGATCCCGCGCTGCCGGTCGGCGAGCAGGATCCCGGCCGGCACCCCGGAGACGTGCGCGAGCAGCACTGCGGCCTCGCGGCGCGGCGCCGCGATCCCGGCCGCGGCGAGGCGTGCGGCGGCCTCGGCGAGCAGCGCTCCGGCGGCGGTCCCGTCGTGGGTCATTCGATGCGCCCGACTCAGGTCGCCGGCTCGTTCTGCGCGGCGAGCTGCTCGGCCTGCTTGGCGGCGATCAGCGCGTCGAGCAGCGGGTCGAGTTCGCCCGCGAGGATCCGGTCGAGCGCGTGGAGCGTCAGGTTGATCCGGTGATCCGAGACGCGGTTCTGCGGGAAGTTGTACGTGCGGATCCGCTGGCTGCGGTCGCCCGTCCCGACCTGCGCGCGCCGCGTCGAGGCCTCGGCGGCGTGGCGCTCCTGCTCGAGCCGGTCGAGCAGCCGCGCGCGCAGCACCCGCATCGCCTTGGCGCGGTTCTTGTGCCACGACTTCTCGTCCTGGCACTGGACGACGATGCCGGTCGGCAGGTGCGTGATGCGCACGGCCGACGCGGTGCGGTTGACGTGCTGCCCGCCGGGGCCCGAGGCGCTGAAGCTGTCGATCCGCAGGTCCTTGTCCTCGTCGATCTCGACCTCGACCTCCTCGGCCTCGGGCAGGATCGCCACCGTGGCGGCCGACGTATGGATCCGGCCCTGGGACTCGGTCTCCGGAACGCGCTGGACCCGGTGCACGCCGGACTCGTACTTGAGCCGCGAGTACGCCCCGCGTCCGCTGACCTGGGCGATCGCCTCCTTGACGCCGCCCTTCTCCGACTCGGAGAGCGAGATCAGCTCGAAGCCCCAGCCGCGGGACTCCGCGTAGCGCTGGTACATCCGCAGCAGGTCCGCGGCGAACAGCGCCGCCTCCTCGCCGCCGGTGCCCGCGCGGATCTCGAGCACGACGTTCTTGTCGTCGAGCGGATCGCGCGGCAGCAGCAGCGTGCGCAGGCGGCGGTCCAGCTTGGCGAGGCGGGTCTCGAGCCGGGCCTGCTCGTCGCGGGCGAGCTGGCGCATCTCCTCGTCGCGCTCCGAGGCGGCGAGCTGCCTCGCCTCGTCGAGCTCGGCGGCCGCCTGCCGCAGCTCGCGCAGCGTCTCGACGACCGGCTCGAGTTCCGCGTAGCGCCGCGCCGCCTCGCGATAGGCCTGCTGGTCGGCCGCGATCTCCGGATCGGCCATCCGTGCGGCCAGCTCGTCGAACTCGCGCTCGACGGCCTCGAGACGGTCGAGCAGGCGGCGGTCGATCTCCATCGTCGGCGCCCCGTCAGGCCGCCATCGAGGCGAGGAACTCCCGGTTGCTCTCGGTCCGGCGCAGCCGCTCGAGCAGCAGCTCCATCGCCTCGACGGTGTTCATCTGGTCGAGGGCCTTGCGCAGGATCCAGATCCGCTTGAGATCGTCCGCCGGGATCAGCAGCTCCTCCTTGCGCGTGCCGGAGCGGGACACGTTGAGTGCCGGGAAGACGCGCCGGTCGGACAGCTCGCGGTCGAGGACGATCTCCATGTTGCCGGTGCCCTTGAACTCCTCGTAGATCACCTCGTCCATCCGCGAGCCGGTGTCGACCAGCGCGGTGGCGAGGATCGTCAGCGATCCGCCCTCCTCGACCTTGCGGGCGGTGCCGAAGAACTTCTTCGGACGCGAGAGCGCCGCCGCGTCGATCCCGCCGGACAGGATCTTGCCCGAGGTCGGCTGGACCGCGTTGTAGGCCCGCGCGAGCCTCGTGATCGAGTCGAGCAGGATGACGACGTCCTTGCCGAACTCGACCAGCCGCTTGGCCCGCTCGAGGACGATCTCGGCCACCTGCACGTGCCGGCTGGCCGGCTCGTCGAACGTCGACGCGACGACCTCGCCCCGCACCGTGCGCTCCATGTCGGTCACCTCCTCGGGGCGCTCGTCGATCAGCAGGACGATCAGCTCGGCCTCGGGGTGGTTGACCTCCAGCGCGTGGGCGATCGCCTGGAGGAACATCGTCTTGCCGGTCCTCGGCGGCGCGACGATCAGCCCGCGCTGGCCCTTGCCGATCGGCGCCAGCAGGTCGATCACGCGGCCGGAGAGGTTCTCCTTGTCGGTCTCCATGCGCAGCAGCTCGTCGGGGTGCCACGGCGTGAGATCCTCGAACTTGCCGTTGCGCTTCGCCTCGTCGAGCGGCAGGTCCTGGATCTTCTCGACCGCCTGCAGCGCGAAGTACTTGTCCGCGCGGCGCGGGGCGCGCAGCGGCCCGGTGACCATGTCCCCGGTGTACAGCTCGTGCTTCCGGATCAGGTCGGGCGAGACGTAGATGTCCGACGGCCCGGGCAGGTACGAGTAGTCCGGCGAGCGCAGGAAGCCGTAGCCCTCGGGCAGGGTCTCGAGCACGCCGCGCGCGACGACACGCTCGCCGCGGGCCAGGCGCTGTCCGATCACGCGGCGGACCAGCTCGTGCCGCGTCAGGTGCGAGACGCCCTGCACGTCGAGCGAGCGGGCCAGGGCGGCCAGCTTGCTGATCCCCATCTCCTTGAGTTCATGAAGCTCCATCGGGAGGACTCCTTCGCTGTTCCGTCAGCTGCCGGCGCCGCTGCGCGCCTGTCCGGGCGCGGCCAGCGCCGCGTCGACCGCCCGCGCCAGCGCCGCGAACCCGGCACCGGTGCGCGCCGAGGTGACCAGCGGACCGGCGTCCGCCTCGAGACCGAGGATCCGCGCCGTCCGCGCCCGGGCCCGGGACGAGGCCGAGCCCGAGACCTTGTCGGCCTTCGTCAGCACGACCAGCGTCGGGATGCCGCGGACGCGCAGCGCCTCGGCGAGCTGCCGGTCGAGCGGCGTCGGGTCGTGCCGGATGTCGACCAGGTGGATCGCCAGCCGCGGCTGGCCGGGCCGGTCGAGGTACGCGTCGACGAGAGCCTGCCACGAGCGGCGCATCTCGCGCGAGACCCGCGCGTACCCGTAGCCCGGCAGGTCGACGATCCATGCGCGCTCGTCGACCAGATAGAAGTGGATCGCCCGCGTCCGTCCGGGCGCCTTGCTCACGCGCGCCAGTCCCGGCCGCCCGAGCAGGCGGTTGAGCGCGCTCGACTTGCCGACGTTCGAGCGCCCCATGACGGCGATCTCCGGCCGTCCGTCCCGGGGGAAGTCCTCCGGTCGGGCGGCCGCGCGCTCGTGCCGGACCGTCTTCGGCCTCACGTTTCCTCTCGACGGGGCGCGTGTCGGATCCCGCTGTCGCCGGGCCGGCACGGGGTGGACCATGCGGCGCCGCGCGCTGCGCACGGTGCCGTGGCGAGGAGGGGACCCGCTTCGGATGCAGCCGGCCAGTCCGAGTGGAGCCGGCATCGATCCCTGTTCAGGGCCTTTTTACGCCCGTTCCCGGGCGGTGTCCAGCACCCCGCCCGGCGTCAGGACGGCCCCCCGCCCGGCACGAGCGTGATCGGGTCGATCCCGGCCCGGCGGAGGGCCAGCTCCCAGACCCGTGCGGGATCCTCGTCGAAGATCAGCTCCGGGTCGGCCTCGAGCGGGACCCACGCCCCCTCCTCGAGCTCCTCCTCGAGCTGACCCGGACCCCAGCCTGCGTAGCCCGCGTAGCACCGGAAGCGCCGCGAGCCCGACCCGGCAAGCGCGGCGAGCCCGTCGAGCGCGGTGACCAGCCGGACGCCGCGGGCGATCTCGATCTCGTCGCCGGGGTCGATGCCGGCCAGCGGCGGCTCGCCGTGGAGCGCGAGCAGGTGGCGGTCGATCTCGACCGGACCGCCGAACATCATCGGCACGCCCTCCTGCCCCCGGGACTCGATCCCCTGCGACTCGCACAGCGTCTGCACGTCGACCTGCGTCGGCCGGTTGATCACCAGACCGAACGACCCCTCGTCGTTGTGCCGCAGCAGGAACACGACCGTCCGGTGGAAGTTCGGGTCGAGGAGCTGCGGCATGGCGGCGACGAATCCCGGCGCCAGGTCCGACCGCTCGGGGGCTCCGTGGGCGGCGCGTCCCATGCTCAGTCCTCCAGCAGGCCGGGTTCGTAGTCCGCCGGCGGTTCGTAGCCGAGAAGCTGCAGCAGCGTCGCCGCGACGTTGGCCAGCCCGGCGTCGGGCAGGTCCCGGCGCAGCGCGAGCCGGCGGCCCGTCCCGTCGAGGATCCAGAACGGAACCGGATTGAGCGTGTGCGACGTCCGCACGCGCACCTCCCCGTGCTCGTCGCGCCGCGGCCGGCCCTCCGCGTCGCGCTGCGCCATGTCGTCCGAGTTGCCGTGGTCGGCGGTCACGACGAGCGTGCCGCGGGCGGCGAGCACCTCGGGCAGCACGCGCCCGACCGACAGGTCGACGGCGGCGACGGCCACGCGCGCCGCGTCGAGCCTGCCGGTGTGTCCGACCATGTCGCCGGCGGCGAAGTTGATCCGGATGAAGCGGAACTGTCCGCCGCGGATCGCCGCGATCGCCGCGTCGGCGCACTCGGCGGACTTCATCCACGGCCGCTGCTCGAACGGCACCCGGTCGGACGGAATCTCGACGTACTCCTCGGTCCGCTCGTCGAACTTGCCCGAGCGGTTGCCGTTCCAGAAGTAGGTGACGTGGCCGAACTTCTGCGTCTCGGAGCAGGCGAACTGCGGCACCCGGTTGCGCGCGAGATACTCGCCCATCGTGCGCTCGATCTGCGGCGGCGGCACGAGATAGTGCTCGGGGAGCTGCAGGTCGCCGTCGTAGAGCATCATGCCGGCGTAGTAGACCTGCGGGACGCGGCCCCTGTCGAACGCGGTGAACTCCGGCCCCTCGGTGAACGCCCGCGAGATCTCGATCGCCCGGTCGCCGCGGAAGTTGAAGAACACGACGCCGTCGCCGTCCTCGATCGGACCGACCGGCGCGCCGTGCTCGTCGACGATCACGAACGGCGGCAGGAACTGGTCGCTCAGCCCGGGCTGCTCCGTGCGGTACGTCTCGATCGCCTCCCGCGCCGAGCGGAACGGACGCCCCTCGCCGAGCACGTGGGCCTTCCAGCCGCGCTCGACGACGCTCCAGTCCGCCTCGTAGCGGTCCATCGTCGTGACCATCCGCCCGCCGCCGGAGGCGATCCGGCAGTCGCAGCCGGTCTCGTCGCGCAGTTCGGCCAGCAGCGCCTCGAGCCGGTCGACGTAGATCAGCGCCGACGTCTCCGACACGTCGCGCCCGTCGAGAAGAACGTGGACCCGGATGCGGGGCAGCCTCTCGTCGCGCGCGGCACGACGCACGAGCGCATGGAGGTGACGCTCGTGGGAGTGCACGTTGCCGTCCGACAGCAGTCCGATCAGGTGCAGCGTGCCGCCGTGCTCGCGGACCCAGGCGACCAGCTCGGCCCACGGCCCGGACCAGATCGCGCCGGTCTCGAGCGCGCGGTCGACGAGCTTGGCACCCTGGTCGTAGACCCGCCCGGCGCCCAGTGCGTTGTGGCCGACCTCGGAGTTGCCCATGTCGGCGTCGCTCGGCAGGCCCACCGCCGTCCCGTGGGCGCGCAGCGTGCGGTACAGCGCCTCGCGCCGCAGGCGGTCGAGCACCGGGGTCGGCGCGGTAGCCACCGCGTCCCACTCGTCGCCCGGTCCGACGCCGATCCCGTCGAGGATCAGCAGCACGACCGGCCCGGGCGGCGCGTCGAGGCGCGGGTGCCGGCCAAGGCGGAATTCGTCGGAACGCGCGTCGGGTTTCATCGGGTCTCCGGCCGGCTCGTCCGGCCGGCCCGGCCATTATCGCGGATCGGCGGGCAGGGCCCCACGTTTGCCGCTTCCCGGCGGCACAAGTAAGGTTCCCCGCACGAAACCCCGCCCCCGAGGCGGGCGCGGACCGGGGCGGCAGCCCCGCGCTCCGGTCGGGAAAGGATGACAACGATGCGTCTACTGGCAGCCCTGATCGCCCTCGGCCTCGCCGCGTGCACCGCTCCGGAGTCGGTCGCCGCGGGAGGCGAGCAGTCCACCGGGACCGAGGTCCTCGCCACGATCGACGGCCAGTCGATCACGCGCGACGAGGTCGTCGCCGCGGCCGGCGCGGAACTCGCCGCGCTGCGCCAGCAGGAGTACGAGATCCTCAAGCGGACCGTCGACCGGATCGTCGAGGATCGGCTGATCGAGGCGGCGGCGAAGAAGGCCGGGCTCTCGGTCGAGGAGTACCTCGAGCGCGAGGTCGGCTCGAAGGTCGCCGATCCGTCCGAGGAGGAGATCAAGGCATTCTACGAGCGGGTCAAGAACAACCGGGGCGTGCGCGGCCGCAGCCTCGAGGAGATCCGCGGACAGATCGTCGACTACCTGCGCAGCCAGCAGGCGATGCAGCTCCGGCAGCAGCTCCTCGACGGCCTGCGCCAGCAGGCGAAGGTCGCCGTGCTGCTCGAGCCGCCGCGCGTGGAGGTCGCCGTCGACGGCAATCCGGTGATCGGGCCGGCCGACGCCCCGGTGACGATCGTCGAGTTCACCGACTACGAGTGCCCGTACTGCGCCCGGGCGCACGAGACGATCCGCAGGGTGCTCGAGACCTACGGCGACAAGGTGCGGCTCGTCGTGCGCGACTACCCGCTGTCGTTCCACCAGCATGCCCAGAAGGCCGCCGAGGCCGCCGGCTGCGCCGACGAGCAGGGGCAGTTCCGGGCGATGTACGACAAGCTGTTCGCCAGCCAGCGCGCGCTCGACGTCGACAGCCTGAAGCGCTATGCCCAGGAGCTCGGTCTCGACACCGAGGCGTTCAACCAGTGTCTCGACTCCGGCCAGCGGGCCGACGAGGTGCGCGCCGACTTCGAGGCAGGCTCGCGGCTCGGCGTCTCGGGCACGCCGGCGTTCTTCGTCAACGGCCGGATGCTCAGCGGAGCGCTGCCGTTCGAGGAGTTCAAGAAGGTCATTGACGAGGAGCTGGCGCGGGCCGGCGCCGCGCAGCAGGCGGCGGCACGCTGACGCCTCGCATCGCCGGCGGCGGGGCGCGCCCGGTCGCACCCCGCCGCGCGGCGCGATCCCGTCGCGGCTGGTAAGATGCGCGCGGCCCGCCAGGCGGGCCGCGCAGCCCGCATCTGACTCCGCAAGCCTCCACGGTCCAACAACTTGAGCGGGCGAAACGGGAACCTTCACGGCGCCGGAGACCGCCGCGCGCCGTGCGCTCGAGGATTGCGCATGCCGCGAACGAGGCTCGAGGCGTTCGAGATCGACCACCTGCAGGTCCTCGACGAGGAGGGCCGCATCGACGAGGCGCTCGACCCGGGTCTGCCCGACGAACGGCTCGTCGAGCTGTACCGCGCGATGGTCCTCGCGCGGGAGGCCGACCAGCGGATGCTGCGGCTCCAGCGCCAGGGCCGGCTGGGCACGTTCAGCCCGTCGACCGGCCAGGAGGCCGCGTCGTGCGGCCCGACGCTGGCGATGACCGGGCAGGACTGGTTCGTGCCCGCGTTCCGCGAACTCGGCGGCATGCTGATGCGCGGCGTGCCGTTCCACCGCGTGCTGCTGTTCTGGGGCGGCTGGGAGGAGGGCAACGTCTTCCCCGGTCTCGAGCGCACGCTGCCGATCGCGGTGATCGTCGCCTCGCAGATCCCCCACGCGGCGGGGATCGGCTACGCGCAGAAGCTGCGCGGCGAGAAGGCGGCGACGGTCTGCTGGTTCGGGGACGGCGCCACCTCCGAGGGCGATTTCCACGAGGGGGTCAACTTCGCCGCCGTGTGGCGTTCCCCGGTGGTGTTCATCTGCCAGAACAACCAGTGGGCGATCTCCACGCCGCTCGACCGGCAGACCGCCTCGGCGACGATCGCGCAGAAGGCGATCGCGTACGGCATCCCGGGAATCGTCGTCGACGGCAACGACCCGCTCGGGATGTACGCCGCGACCCACGAGGCACTCGAGCGCGCCCGTCGCGGCGACGGCCCGACGCTGATCGAGGCGCGGACCTACCGGTTGATGATGCACACCACCGCCGACGACCCGTCCAAGTACCGCAAGGACGACGAGGTCGAGCAGTGGCGCCGCCGCGATCCGCTGGTCCGCATGCGGCGCCTGCTCGAATCTCGGGACCTGTGGGACGACGAACGGCAGCAGCGGCTCGACGCGGAGGTCAAGAAGGCGATCGACGACGAGGTGCGGATCTACGAGACGTTCGACCGGGGCCGGCCGGACGTCTACTTCGAGCATGTCTACGGCACCCCGCACCCCGAGATCGAACGCCAGCGGCAGGAGTTCCTCGCCGGCCTGCAGCGGGAGGCGCGCGATGCCTAGGATGACGATGGTCCAGGCGATCAACCTCGCGCTGCACCAGGCGATGGAGCGCGATCCGTCGGTCGTCGCCCTCGGCCAGGACATCGGCGTCAACGAGGGCGTGTTCCGTGTCACCGCCGGACTGCATGCGAAGTTCGGCCCCGAGCGGGTGATCGACACGCCGCTGGCCGAGGCGGCGATCCTCGGCACGGCGATCGGGATGGCGATCGCAGGACTGCGGCCTGTCGCCGAGATGCAGTTCTCCGGGTTCTCGTACCTGATGCTCGGGCAGTACGAGGGGCATGCCACGCGCTACCGCTCGCGCACGCACGGCCAGGTGACGGTTCCGCTCGTCGTGCGGATGCCGTACGGTGGGGGCGTGCGCGCGCTCGAGCATCACTCGGAGAGCCGCGAGGTGCTCTACGCGCACCTGCCGGGCTCGAAGGTCGTGATCCCGTCCGGCCCGCGCAACGCGCGCGCCCTGCTCGCCGCGGCGATCGAGGACCCGGACCCGGTGGTCTTCATGGAGCCCAAGCAGTCCTACCGTGCGTTCCGCGAGGAGGTGCCCGCCGAGCACGAGACGATGCCGATCGGCCGGGCGCAGGTCGTCCAGCAGGGGACCGACATCACGGTCATCTCGTGGGGCGCGATGATGCGGCCGACGCTGCGGGCGGTCGCGGAGGTCGCCGAGGCCCGCGGCGCGTCGATCGAGGTGATCGACCTGCTGACGATCGCCCCGCTCGACGGCGACACGATCGTCGCCTCGGTCGAGAAGACCGGCCGCGCGGTGGTCGTCCAGGAGGCGCCACGGTCCTTCGGTCCCGCGGCCGAGGTGATCGCGCGCATCAACGACCGCGCGCTGATGCACCTCGAGGCGCCGGTGCGCCGCGTCGCGATGCCGGACGTGATGACGCCGTACTTCGGCCGGGAGCGGCTCTACTTTCCCGGGCCGCACACGGTCCAGCGCGCGATCGAGGAGACGCTCGACTTCTGAGCGACAACGCACAGCCGGCGGCGGGTGTCCGCTACCGGCCGGGAGACGGAGGTCCGACGGTGTTCGAGTTCAAGCTTCCCGATCTCGGTGAGGGCATCCACGAGGGCGAGATCCTCAAGTGGCACGTCGCCGAGGGGCAGACGATCGGCGAGGACGAGCCGCTGGTCGACATCGAGACCGACAAGGCGGCGGTGACGATCCCGTCGCCGCGCGGCGGGCGGGTCGTCCGGCTCGGCGGCAAGGAGGGTGACACCGTCGAGGTCGGCCAGGTGATCGCGGTGATCGACGACGGCGCCGCAGCCGGTGCGCCCGCGGGCGAGACGGCACCGGCCGAGGCGCCGGCGAGCGCCGGACCCGCCGCGGACGCCGCGCGGCCGGCTCCCGCCGCCGGGCCGGCAGCCCCCCCCGCCCCGCC
>RFIB01000384.1 GCA_003695625.1 Acidobacteriota bacterium
CCGCCGCCCTGCGGCGGCTGGTCGCGGCGGGGCGGCTCGAGCACGCCCGGGCCGCGCGGCTGGCCGGCGCGCTCGGGTTGCCCGCCCCGCCCCCTGCCGGTACAACCCGGACCGACGATCCGGCGCCCGACGCGCCGGACCCGACCGGGAGCGACCGATGATCCGACCGCGCACCGCCCTGCTGCTCGCGGGCGTCCTGCTGGCGCCGGCGACCGCCGTCCCCGCGTCCGCGCAGGAGCCGCCGCAGCCGACCGACACCGGCACGTTCCTCGGCACCTGGGCCCGCGTCGAGCCGGGCCAGCGCCAGGCGCTGCAGGTCCGGCGGACCGACGACGGACGATGGGAGGTGCGGCTCTACTGGTGGACGTCGGAGGACTTTCTCGTCGACACCGGGTGGACCGGCGCGGTCGACTATCGCTGGCGCGGCCATGCCGGCCGGATCGCGCTCGAGGTCGACCAGCAGGCAAGCGACGGGTCGCGGATCCGGGCGCGCTGGTCGCGCGAGCAGGACGGCGAGCGCGCCTCGCATCTGAGCGAGCAGGGCCCGGTCGAGATCTACCGCGCCGGGCAGCGCGGGGAGAAGCTCGCATTCGTCGTCGACCCGCTGCGGCTGAGCGTCGAGGTCGGCGAACCGATCGCGCCGTACGAGCTCGACGCGCGCGAACGGACGACGAGGCGCGTGTGGATCATGCGCAAGGTCTCGCGGCGCCTGATCGGCTGGGACGAGATTCCCTGGTGACCGCGTCGGCCGACGCGCCGGCCGACATCCTCAGAAGGGGAACACCCGCGGCACGAGCGTCAGGATCGCGATGAACGCGAGCACCGTCAGCGGGAATCCGAACCGCACGAAGTCGAGGAAGCGGTAGCGCCCGGCGGACATCACGAGCAGGCACGCCGGCTCGAACGGCGTCATGAACGCCAGCGACGCGCCGACGGCGACCGTGACCGCGAACGGCCGGGGCGAGACGTCCAGTCCCGCCGCGGCGCTCAGCGCCACCGGCAGCACCAGCAGCGCGGCCGCGGCGTTGGTCATCGACTGCGTCAGCACGACGACCATCCAGTAGATCGCCGCCAGCACGAGAAGAGGCGGGGCCTGCGACCCGCCGACGAGCCCGATGATGTTCTGCGCCACGTACTCGGCGGCCCCGGTCTTCTCGAGCGCAAGCGAGACGCCGATCATCGAACCGATCAGGATCACGAGCTTGAGGTTGAGCGACCGGTACGCCTCCTCGATCGTCAGGCAGCCGGTGAGCACGACCGCCACGGCCCCGGCGAGGAACGCCTCGGCGATCGGCAGGATGCCGGTGGCGCCGAAGGTCAGCGCCAGCGCGAAGACGAGGATCGACAGCAGCTCGTTGCGGGGATCGTAGCGGGGAAGCTCGCGCCCCTGGAGCAGCAGGTAGAGCGGGTCCCCGGCCAGGCGGCGGATCCGGGCCGGCGGGCCCTGGATCAGCAGGTCGTCGCCGAGACGCAGCCGGACGTCCCCGACCTTCTCGACGATCGGCCCGCCGCGGCGCCAGATCGCGACGACGTCGATCCCGTAGCGGCCGCGGATGTCGACCTCGCGCAGCGTGCGGCCGATCAGCGGCGAGTTGTACGAGACCGTCGCCTCGACGAGGGCGACGTCGGGCCCGGTGGCGGTGGTCAGCTTGCGGGTCGTCTTGCGGCGCAGCCCGGCGATCGCGACGCCGCGGTTGATCGCCTTGGCGTCCCCCTCGACGACGACGACGTCCTTCGGGCGCAGCGGCGCGTCGAGGCCGCCCTCCTCGAGCCGCACCGCGCCGCGGATCAGGCCGATCGGGTGCAGCCGTGCCCGCTGGGGCAGCGCCAGCTCGCGGACCGTCCGGCCGACGGCGGGGCTGTCCTCGGGCACCTCCAGCTCGGTCATGTACATGCGCCGGTCGTTCTCGACGTCCCCCGGCTGCTCGGTCGACCGCGCCCGCCCGGGAAGCCAGCGGTAGGTCAGCAGCATGTAGCCCAGGCCGATCACGGCGAGCGGCAGGCCGATCGGCGTCAGCTCGAAGATGCCGAGCGGCGCGAGCCCGTGCTCCTGCAGCGCCCCGGCGACGGCGACGTTGGTCGACGTCCCGGTCAGCGTGCACACGCCGCCGAGCAGGGACGCGTACGCGATCGGCATCAGCAGTCGCGAGGAGCGCATCCGGTAGGTCTCGGCGAGGCTCTCGGCGACCGGAATGAACATCGCGGTCGCGGCGACGTTGTTGATGAACGCGCTGATCCCCATCGCCGCCGCGAACAGCGAGGCGACCATCCGGCTGCGTCCCCGCCCGGAGAGGCGCCGGATGCGGTCGGCGATCCGCTCGCCGGCACCGTTGCGCACGAGGCTCGCCGACAGCACGAGGACGCTGGCGATCATGATCAGCGCCGGCGAGCCGAACCCGCGGAACGCCTCCGTCGGTCCGAGAATGCCGCGCATCGCCAGCGCAAGCAGCGCGAGCAGGCCGACGATCTCGACGGGCAGGATCTCGGTCCAGAACAGGACGAAGGCGACCCCGACCACGACCAGCACGAACGCGATGTCGGGCGTCACCGTGCGCTCTCCCGCCGCTGCCGTGCGGCGCCGCGACCGGGAGACGCCCCGGTCGCGGGCCGCGGCGAAGGGCGGATGATAACCTGCCGCGGCTCTTCATCGGGACCCGACTGCCGGCCCACGGAACCGCACATGCCGACTCGCGACGAGAGCAGGAAACCCGGGCGCCCCGGGACCGTCCGCCCGCCTGCGCGGCGCGGGCTGGCCGACTTCCGTCGCGTGCTCGTCGAGTGCCCGGACTACCGGCGGCTGTTCCTGGCGCGCTATGCGAGCCTGCTCGGCGACTGGTTCAACCTGCTCGCCGTGCTCGCGCTGCTGCGCGAGATGGGACACGACGACGCGCGGACGGTCGGCCTGCTGGTCATCCTCAAGCTGCTGCCGTCGGCGGTCGCGGGCCCGGCAGCCGGTGTCGTCGCCGACCGCGTCTCGCGCAAGGCGGTGATGATCGTCGCCGACCTGGTCCGTTTCGGCTTCGTGCTCGCGATGTTCGCCGCCCCGTGGCTCGGCGCGGACGCCGGCGTGGTCCTCGTGCTCGTCGCGACGGCGCTGCAGATCACGGCGCAGGCGTTCTCGGAGCCGGCCCGGCTGGCCAGCGTGCCGAACGTCGTCCCGCCCGAGCTGCTCGGAGCGGCCAATGCCCTCGGCGCGATGACCTGGTCGCTGATGTTCACGCTGGGCGCCGGTCTCGGCGGCGTGGTGACCAGCCTGCTCGGCTGGCGCGTCGCGCTGGCGATCGACGCGGCGTCGTACCTCGCCTCGGTGGTCTTCGTCGTGCGGCTCGTCCTGCCCCCGCCGCCCCGCCGGCGGCCGGCCCGCGGCTGGCGCGAGCTGACCGGACTGGCCGACGTGGCGGAGGCGCTGTCGTACCTGCGCCGGGCGCCGCGGACGGCCGCGCTGCTGCTGGCGAAGCCGGGCTGGGGTCTGGCCGGGGCGATCACGCTGCTGCTGACGCTCTACGGCGAGCGGGTCTACCCGCTGCTCGGCCGCCCCGATGTCGGCATCGCCGTGCTCTACATGGCGCGGGGGCTGGGCACCGCGCTCGGGCCCGTGATCACGCGACGCCTCGTGCCGGAGGAACCGGGTCCGCTGAGTCGAGCCATCGGCGCGTCCTTCCTGCTTGCCGCGGCGGCCTACGCGGCGTTCGCGGTCGTCGAGGAACCGGCGCTGGCCGTCGCACTGGTCGTGCTGGCGCACGTCGGCGGCAGCACGATCTGGGTCTTCTCGACGGTCCTGCTCCAGCGTCGTGTCCCGGACCGGCTCCGCGGTCGCGTGTTCGCCGCGGAACTGGGACTCGCGACCCTGGCGATCAGCGCGGTGACGTTCGTCTACGGCGAGGCGATCGACGGCTGGGGGATCGGCCTGCGCCCGATGACGCTCGTGCTCGCGGGGACGCTGCTCGTCGCCGCGCTGCTCTGGACGGCGGCGCAGGCGCTGACCCGACGGTGGGCTCCCGAAGCCGCCGAACCCGCGACGTAGATGGAGGGGTTGCGGATGGAGAATCGGCGCCCCAAGGGGCGCCGCTACAGCTTCTCGTGGCGGGGGACGACGGTGATGCCGGAGTCGGTGACGAGAAAGCGCCGCCGGTCCTCGTCGGGATCGACACCGAGGCGGAAGCCGGCAGGGATCACCACGCCCTTGTCGACGATCGCCCGCCGGACGACCGCGTGACGCCCGACGACCACGCCGTCCATCAGGATCGAGTCGCGCACCTCGGCCCACGAGTTGACCCGGCACCACGGACCGACGATCGAGCGCTCGACCTGCCCCCCGCTGACGATCGCGCCGGGCGCGACGAGCGAGTCGTGCGCCTCCCCGATCCGCTCGCCGTCCTCGCCCCCTGCGAAGACGAACTTGGCGGGCGGGGCGAGCACCCGCGCCGAACGCACCGGCCAGCCCCGGTCGTACAGGTTGAACTCGGGGCTGACCGACACCAGGTCCATGTTCGCCTCGTAGTAGGCGTCGAGCGTCCCGATGTCGCGCCAGTACGGCGGCCGACCCGGCTCGTCGCCGCGAAACGTCCACGCGAGGACCGTGCGCCCGGCCTCGACCAGGTGCGGCAGCACGTCGTAGCCGAAGTCATGACGCGAGCCCTCCAGCCGGGCATCCCGGCTGAGCGCCTCGACCAGCACGTCGGTGTTGAACAGGTAGATCCCCATGTTGGCGACGACGTCCGGCCCCTCGGGGTCGAGGTCCGCCGGCTTCTCGCGGAAGCGCGTGACGCAGCCGTCGGATGCGGTCTCGACGATCCCGAAGCGGAACGCCTCGCGTGCCGGGACCGGGATCGCCGCCAGCGTGACGTCGGCGCCGCGGGCCAGATGGGCGGCGATCAGCGGCCGGTAGTCCATGCGATAGACGTGGTCTCCGGACAGGATCAGCACCAGCCGGGGCCGGTCCTCGGCGAGCGTGTAGATGTTCTGGTAGATCGCGTCCGCCGTGCCGCGGTACCAGTGACTGCCGACGCGGAGCTGCGGCGGCAGCGCGGAGACATGCTCGCCAAGCTCGGTGGCGAGGATGTTCCATCCGTCGCGCAGGTGGCGCATCAGCGACAGCGACTTGTACTGGGGCAGGACATAGATCCGCCGCAGACCCGAGTTGACGCTGTTCGAGAGCGCGAAGTCGATGATCCGGTAGGTCCCGCCGAACGGGACCGCCGGCTTGGAACGGTCGCGCGTGAGCGGGTAGAGACGCTCTCCCCGCCCGCCGGCCAGCACCATCGTCACCACGTCGCGCAGGATCGACGGATCGAAGCTCACGGGACTCGCTCCGGGCGCCGGCACCGCCGCGCGCCGTGCTGCCGGCTCACAGCTCCGGCGGTCCGAGATGCGCACGCTCCTCGAGCAGGCGGCGCACCGTGCGCACGAGTTCGCTCGTGTCCGCGCTCTTGGTCACGTACGCGTCGGCCGCCCACGAGGTGAAGTCGTCGCGGTACGAATCGTACGCGGTGTGCAGCACGATCGGCACCCGGCGGTCCCGGTCGAGGACCTGCGCCATCGCCTCGAGGCCGTTCATCCCCGGCATCCGGATGTCGAGCACGACCAGATCGGGACGGTGCTGCTCGAACAGGCGCAGCCCCTCCTCGGCGCTCGCCGCCTCGAGCACCTCGAATCCCTCGTCCTCCAGCTCCTTGCGGTAGAGCAGCCGCAGGTTGTCCTCGTCGTCGACGATCAGGATCGTGGGCATCGCTCAGCCCTCCGTGCGGTCGTCGCCGGTCTCGCGCTCCGCGGCGTCCGTGTCGCGGGCCCAGACCGGCAGGACGATCCGGAATCTCGCCCCTTCTCCGGGGCGGCTGTCGACGGTCAGCGTCCCGCCGCACTGCGCGACGAGGCGGCGGGCCAGCGGGAGTCCGAGGCCGGTCCCGTCGGCCTTCGTCGTGTACGACGGCTCGAAGATCCGCTCCAGTTCCTCGGCGGCCAGACCGATCCCGTCGTCCTCGACGACGATGTGGACCGCGTCCTTGAGCCGCAGCGCCCGCAGCGTGACCGTCCCTCCGGGCTCGACCGCGTCGAACGCGTTGCTCAGCAGATTGTCGAGCACCTCGAGCAGGTGCTCGCGGCTGCCCTGCGCCGGCGGGATCCCCGGCTCGATCTCGGCGCGCAGCGAGACCTGCCGGTCGCGGGCCAGCGCGCGATAGCGCTCGGCGGCCGCCTGCACGAGATCGGCGGGATCGACCCGGACCCGCGCGGGACGTCGCGCAAGGCGCACGTCGTGGCGGATCCGCTCGAGGATCGACTCCATCCGCGCGGTCTCCTCGACCAGGATCCGCACGTCCTGCTCGATCGGGTCGCCCGGCGCGAGCTTGCGCGCGATGCGGCGCGCGAAGCCGCCGACGACGGCGAGCGGATTGCGGATCTGGTGCACGATCTCGGCCGCCAGGTCCCCCAGCGCGGTCCGGCGCTCCTCGCGCAGCAGCTGCGCCTGCATGTGGCGCAGCCGGCCATGCACCTCGGCCAGGTCCTCGAGGCGCCCGGTCAGCTCCTCGTGGAGGTGCGCGCGGGCGATCGCGCCGGCCGCGGTGCTCGCGACGAGGCGTCCGAGCGAGAGCTGGTCCGGGTCGATCTCGCTCCGGCCGTCGCGGGCCGCTCCGGCGAGCACGCCGAGCGGGCGCCCCTGGTACTGCAGGCCGACGAGGTAGACCGCACGCCGGCCGAACACGCGCGCCAGCGCGGGCTCGATGCCGTCGTCGGGCCCGCCGGCGTCGATCACCCGCGGCGCGTCGCCGGCCAGCGCCTCGACCAGCGGGTGGCGGCCCTCCTCGAGCGGGACGTGGACGTCACGCACCCGCCGCTCGAGCGCCTCGTCCTCCTCGGAGGCGGGCGCGAACGCGAGCGCCTCGAGGTCGGGCCCCCGGGCCCGCCCGACGCCGGCGCCGGACGGCCCCCCAGCCCTGGCCAGCGCGCCCTCGAGCCGGCGCTGCTGCTCGTCGACGAGGAACACCGCCGCCGCACCGAGTCCGAGACCGCCGGGATGGACGAGCGTCGCCAGCACCACGCGCAGCACCTGTTCGAGCCGCGCGGTGTGCGAGAGCACCTCGGTGTACTCGCGCAGCAGGGTCAGTTCCGCGACCTTGCGGGCCAGCTCCTCGTTGAGCGTCCGCTCGCGCGTGATGTCGGTCAGGATCACCACCGCCGCGTTGAGCGAGGCGCCGCGCCCGACGACGGCGGCGATCGACGCGAGCACGACGCGCCGCGATCCGTCCGCCTCGAGCACGATCTCGCGATCGGTGATCGCGGCATGGCGCGCAAGCAGGCGGGCGAGTTCGCGTCCGCGGGCCGGCAGCGCGCCGTCGGGAAGCAGCGCGTCGAGCGGCCGCCCCTTGATCTCCTCCTCGCCCACACGGAGCATCGCGAGCACCGCCGGGTTCGCGGCGACCACGTGCATCGACGCATCGAGCAGCAGCACCCCGACCGGCACGCGGCGCAGCCCGTGCAGCAGGATGCGCTCGCGGAGGATCAGCTCCGGGAAGAACTGCTCCGGCACGCCGGTGTCGACGATCGCCTCGAGCACGCGTCCGTCGTCGAGCGGGATCTGGTGCACGAGATGCCGCGGACCGAGGGCCCCCGGGCGCAGGACGGGCACCCAGAAGCTGCGCGGCTCGCCGGTGCGGTACACCTCCTCGATCAGGCACGCGCGACAGTCGCTCTCGCGGCGCCACAGACCCTCGTGGCAGTGGGACCCGACGACGCGCGGACCTCGCGAGGCAAGCAGCCCGGGGCTCGCCGCCTGGACCCGGCACTCGCGATCGAGGATCGCCCAGTGCACGCCGGCGCGGTCGAACAGGCCCAGCATGTGCCCCGCGTCGAGCTGCGTGCTCGTGCTGCCGGACCGTTCCTCGCTCATCGCACCCGCAGTATAGACCCCGGTCGGCCCCGCCGCGGCGCGCGGTGTAGACTCTGCGGTCCCGCCCGTGACGTACGGCACGATTCACGCGCTGCGGCACCCGCCTGGTGCCCGATGGAGGCCCCGACGATGCCCAACGGCGTCTATCGCATCCCCCGACCGAAGAACGAGCCGGTGCTCGGTTATGCGCCCGGTTCCCCCGAGCGTGCCGCGATCCGGCGCCGTCTCGACGCGATGCGCGCCGAGACGCTCGAGATCCCCTGCGTGATCGGGGACCGCGAGGTCCGCACGGGCAGGATCCTCGAGCAGGTGCTGCCCCACGATCACGGCCACGTGCTCGCCCGTTGCCACCAGGCCGGCCCCGCGGAGGTCAAGGCCGCCGTCGAGGCGGCGCGCGAGGCGTGGCAGACCTGGTCGCGCACTCCGTGGGAGGCGCGCGCGGCGATCTTCCTCAAGGCGGCCGAGCTGCTCGCCGGTCCGTGGCGCGACGACGTCAACGCCGCGACGATGCTCGGCCAGAGCAAGACGGTGCACCAGGCCGAGATCGACGCGGCCTGCGAGCTGATCGACTTCTGGCGCTTCAATCCGTGGTACATGCAGCGGATCTACGAGGACCAGCCCGACTCCGCCCCGGGCACGTGGAACGTCGTCGAGTACCGCCCGCTCGAGGGCTTCGTGCTGGCGATCACGCCGTTCAACTTCACGTCGATCGGCGGCAACCTGCCGACGTCGCCCGCGATGATGGGCAACACCGTGATCTGGAAGCCCGCCCGCACGGCGACCGCCTCGAACTGGCTCGTGTTCCGCGTGCTGCGCGAGGCGGGACTGCCGCCGGGCGTGATCAACTTCCTGCCGGGCCCCGGCTCGGTGATCGGCCCGGCGCTGCTGCCCCATCCCGAACTCGCCGGCGTGCACTTCACCGGATCGACCGAGGTGTTCCAGGGAATCTGGGAGACCGTCGGCACCTCGATCCGCAAGTACCGCTCGTATCCGCGGCTCGTCGGCGAGACCGGCGGCAAGGACTTCGTGTTCGTCCACGCCTCCGCGGATCCCGAGGAGGTCGCGGCGGCACTGATCCGCGGCGCGTTCGAGTACCAGGGCCAGAAGTGCTCGGCGGCGAGCCGCGCCTACGTGCCGCGTTCGCTGTGGCCGAAGATCCGCCGCGCGCTCAAGGAGCAGCTCGCCGAGGTCAAGGTCGGCGACCCGACCGAGTTCACGAACTTCATGGGCGCGGTGATCGACGAGGCCGCCTTCCGCAAGATCACCGGCGCGATCGCGTCGGCCAGGCGATCGCCTGACGCCACGATCGTGTGGGGCGGCGGCTCGGACCGGCGCACCGGCTGGTTCATCGAGCCGACGGTGATCGAGTTCAAGGATCCGACGCACCGCGTGATGCGCGAGGAGCTGTTCGGCCCGGTGCTCGGCGTGCACGTCTACGCCGACTCGAAGCTCGACCGGGCGCTCGAGCTGTGCGACACCGGGAGCCCCTACGGCCTGACCGGCTCCGTGTTCGCCCGCGACCGGCAGGCGATCCTCGCGATCGCCAACCGGCTGCGCCACACGGCCGGCAACTTCTACATCAACGACAAGCCGACGGGGGCGATCGTCGGCCAGCAGCCGTTCGGCGGCAGCCGCGCGTCGGGCACCAACGACAAGGCCGGCTCGGCGATGAACCTGCTGCGCTGGACGACGGCGCGGGCGATCAAGGAGACGTTCGTTCCGCCGCGCCACTTCGGCTATCCGTTCCTGGCGCCGGACGAGGACTGATCCGGCGGTGCGCCGCGGCCGGGACGCCACGCGTCCCGCCGCGGCGACGGAGGATTCGATGGCGAGGGCTTTCCAGCCGCTGCGCACGGCGCGCCGCATCGAGGGCGTGACGTACGCGGTGCGCGACGTCGTGCTGACGGCGCGGCAGGCCGCCGCCGCCGGGCGCGACATGATCTATCTGAACATCGGCGACCCGTGCCAGTTCGACTTCCGCACGCCGGAGCACGTCGTCGAGGCGATCGTCGCCGCCCTGCGGGACAACCGCACCTCGTACAGTCCGTCGGAGGGGATCCCGGAGGCGCTTGAGGCGATCCGGCGCGACGCGGAGGAGCGCAAGCGGATCCGCGGCGTGCGGGACGTGCTCGTCGGCCACGGCGCATCGGAGCCGATCGAGATCGTGCTCACCGCGCTGCTCGAACCGGGCGAGGGCGTGCTGATCCCGCGGCCGGGCTATCCGCTCTACGAGGCGATCCTGGCCAAGCTCGGCGCGCGGGCGCTTCCGTACGACCTCGACGAGGAGAACGGCTGGCAGCCCGATCCCGACACGATCGAGGCGCTGGTCGACGCGAAGACGCGCGCGCTGGTGCTGATCAACCCGAACAACCCGACCGGCTCGATCGCCGATCGCGCCACCCTCGAACGGCTGCTCGAGCTCGCGGCCCGGCACGGGCTGCTCGTGCTGTCCGACGAGATCTACGACCGGATGATCCTCGATCCGGAGGTCGAGCACGTGGCGACCGCCTCGCTGCGCGACGACGTGCCCGTGGTCACGTTCGGCGGGCTGTCCAAGGTCTGGCTCGGACCGGGGCTGCGCATCGGCTGGGCGATCACCAGCGGCCCGGCCGAGGTGGTCGCGCCGCTGGTCGAGGCGGCGGGCCGGCTGGCCCGTGCCCGGCTGTGCGCGAGCCATCCCGTGCAGTGGGCGATCCGTCCGGCGCTCGAAGGGCCCCAGGGACACATCGACGAGGTCAACGCGGCGCTGCGGCGCCGCCGCGACGTGCTCGCCACGCGGCTGGCCGAGATTCCGGGCTGGAGCATGGTCGCGCCGCGGGGCGCGTTCTACGCGTTTCCGCGGCTCGAACTCGACGTCGACGACCTCGAGTTCACGCGCGGGCTGATCCTCGAGACCGGGGTGGTCGTGGTCCACGGCAGCGGGTTCGGACAGAAGCCCGGCACGCGCCACGTGCGGATCGTGTTCCTCCCGCCGGAGGAGCTGATCGCCGAGGCCTGCCGACGCATCGCCGACTACTGCGCCGCGCTCGCCCGGTGATCGCGGCGCGCTAGTCGTCCCGTGCGGCCAGCAGCTCGCCGAGCCGCGCGAGCCGCCGCTCGAGCGCCGACAGGCGCGTTCCTAGCCACGCCACGTAGGCGGCGACGAGGGCGAACCCCGCGAGATAGCCCCAGAACATGTACGAGAGCGTGTTCATCGCAGTCCCTCCCGCTCGTCGGCGAGGCGCTCGGCGGCGGCGACGCGGTCCTCGAGACGCGCCAGCCGGTAGCGCAGGCAGAACAGCACGGCGTGCACCAGCGTCACCGCCAGCGCCCCGACCAGGAACGCCGTGCGCATCTCGGGGGCGAGTCCTCCCCCGCCCTTGCCGAAGACGATCGGGTGGTTGCCGCGCCACCAGTCGACCGACTTGTAGACGATCGGCAGGTCGAGCACGCCGATGATCGCGATCACCGACGCGAGCCGCGCCGCCTGCTCGGGATCGTGCGCGATGCGCCGGACGAGGATCGCGCCGACGTAGATCAGCCACGCGATCAGCGTCGTCGTCAGCCTCGGCTCCCAGGTCCACCAGGCGCCCCACGCCGAGCGCGCCCAGATCGGACCGGTCACCAGCACGACCGTCGCCCACAGCGTGCCCAGCTCGACGGCGGTGCGCCCGACGCGATCCCACGCCTCGCCGCGCCGGATCAGGTACCCCGCACCGGCGATCGCCGCGACGACGAACGCCAGCGCGCCGTTCATCGCCGCCGGCACGTGCATGTAGAAGATCCGCTGGACGTCGCCCATCGTGCGCTCGGTCGGCGCGTACCGCATCGCGGCCCAGCACAGCGCCGCCGCACCGAGCACGAACGCCGCGCCGAGCACGACGCCTCCGGGACTCCGGTCACGTGACTGGTCCATCTGCTACTCCATCAGCACCGACTCGTAGAGCAGCGCGCCGGCGGCAGCGTAGATCACCGCGGTGCCCGCCGCGACCGCGGGCCACGGGGCCGCGACGGCCAGCGGATCGCCGGCAAGAAGCGTCGCCGTCGTCCGCACTCCGGCGATC
>RFIB01000385.1 GCA_003695625.1 Acidobacteriota bacterium
ACGTCCTCCGGTCGCACCGATTCCATCACGCGCAGCACGGCCCACTCGCGCAGCTCGTCGTCACGCGGGCGCTCGCGCAGGATCTCTTCGATGCTGGCACCTCCAAGATCCCGATCCCAGCGCATCCACTCGTCGCCGTCCCGCTCGTGCTCGTCCGCCTCGCGCTCGAGCTGCTCCGCGGTGGCCTGCAGCCAGCCCCGCACATCGGATCGCGACGCGCGCTCCGCGAGCTTTCTCGCGAGGGAGGCACGCCGGCGCCAGTCACCGGCGAGATCGGTCGTCGCGAAGTTCGTGCTCGCGGCGCACGCCAGCGAGTGCCCGAACCTGCCGCGCCCCTCCCGGGGAACAAGCTCGAGCAGCCGACAGGCGATCTCCCAGGACACCTCGCGGTCGAAGTCGAGCGCCCTTGCCGCGATCAGAAAGGCCCGCTCGTCTCCTCGCGCCTGGACCCAGGCGAGCAGCCGCTCGCCGTCGCGTTCCGGGTCGATCCAGTCCGCGGCGTGCACCCATCCCACGGCTCGCCAGGACTCGCTCGCCGCCGCCTCGAGCAGCGCCTCGGTCAGCGCGCCGCGAAGCACGGGATCGTCCGCGAGGTCCTCGTGGATGCGCGCAATCTCATGTGAGACCTTCAGCAGGTTGTCCGGCGGCACGGCCGCCGGGAGCAGCGTCTTGAGGAACCGGACGACCCCGGGGCGGTCGACACGCGCCAGCTCCTTGATCGCCTCGCCCCATGACCAGCGGTCGTACTCCTCCCCGAGGTGTGCACCGATGCGCGCCGCCAGTTCCCACGCCGCTGCAATATGATCCGCTGCCTCTTCCCCGCGTCCCGCACGGAACCTTTCCACCAGGGCCTGGAGGAAGACCACGCCCAGCGGGGCGTGTTCCGGACCGACACAACGTCCGGACAGCTCGAGCAGGAAGTCGGCGGGCAGTCCGGCAAGCTGCGAGATCCGCTGCGGGTACCGCAGCACACTCGTCGCCAGGACCGGATCGGGCACGCCGGCCTCGAGAACTCGACGCCAGTGCGAGGCCGACGTCTGCCCGAAGTCGAGCTGATAGAGCACGCGCAGCGCGATGTCGACGGCGCCGGCCTCGGGTCCATGGCCGGAACGGGCGAGCACCCGCCCGAGCACGTCATCGACCAGGCCCGGGTGGCGATTCGCGTCCTTCCGCTCGAGCACGCCGCGCACCCAGGCCCCGAGGGCTTCGGGTCCGGAGTATCGGTCGAGAATCCCGAAGAGCAGCTCGCGGTGTTCGGCACGGGCCCCTGCAATGCGGCCGAGCGCCCGCCAGAAGCAGTCGGCCAGCACGCTCTCGCGCCCGACGAGCCACTCGAGGTCCTCGTGCTCGAGGGTGCCGGGATTCCTTGCGAACCGCCGCGCAATCTGCCGTGCGACCTCGAGGGGTCTCGGCTCGCGGCCAGCAGCGACCTGCCAGCGCGGGACGGCGCCACCGAGCCACCGACGAAGCAGACGGCCCGGCGCGATCTCCGCGTCGTCGGGAAAGAGCTGGCCCCGCATCCGGGCAACGGCGGCATCGATCACGCGAAGCGCCTGGCCCCTGCCCTCGTCCGTCTCGTCGAGCCGCGCCCGAAACTCCTCCCACCTGAGAAAAGCGTGGAGCCAGCGCGGATCCTCCTCGCGGTGCAAGGCGTTGCGCACGACCGACGCGACGAGCGCCGCGAGCCTGTCCGCGATGGCGGGAAGCGCGAGGTTGTACGCGACCGAGAGCACGCCAACGAACTCTTCGGCCAGCTTCGCCCAGGCGTCCTGACCCACGTCGTCCGAGCACGCCAGGCGTTCCCACAGCTCGAGCGCGCCGAGAAAGTACCGCTCGGCCGCGGCGCGATCGGTGCCCGGCGGCGGCCCGTCGACGATCCAGTGTTCCTCGCGGGGCGTCTGCCATCCGGAACGGGACATGTCGAACACGTGCTCGAGCGCCTCGAGGACGAGTGCGCGGCGTGCGGGCTCGTCCGCGGCGACCATCTCCCGGAGATGTTCGAGCCGCTCGTCGAGCGAGAGCGCGACGAAGGGATCGCCCGGCAGGAACAGCTTCCCGAACAGGCCCGCCGCGTTGTTGGCCCACGACTCGTTCTCGGCGAGCGCCAGCCGCTCGAGAAGGCGCACCGCCGTCGCCGCCGATTCGGACCGGAAGAGCAGCTGCTCGAGCGCGAAGACGACCGTCCGTCGCAGGTCTCCGGCGAGCTGCTCGCGGAGCGTCGCGGCATCGATGTCCCGGAGCGCCCAGGCGAGCAGGCCGGCGACCTCCCTCGGCGCGATGCAGGTCAGGCCGGAGATCGCGTGGCGCTTTTCCCGGATCGCGGCGATCCCGCACTCGCGGATCGTGCCCGGCGCAAGCAGGCTGGCCGCAAGCTCGCGTGCGCGGGCTGACGCGCGGAGCCGCCCGAGGCGTTCCATCGCCCGTTCCGAGAACTGCGGGTCGCACAGGATCCTTCGGGCAGTCTCCGGAATCGTCTCGATGGCGGCCTCGAGCAGACTGTCCGCAAGATCGTCCTCGACCTCCAGCCCCCGCTCAGCCGACAGCAGTCCGCGACGCTCCTCGGCCAGACGGCGGGCAAGAAGCCGAAAGCGCTCGGGTTCGATGCGCCCCAGCCGCGCGAGGCTTCGCCACTCCGGAGGAGGCGACAGGCCGTC